>CANEYR010000086.1 GCA_947444055.1 Planctomycetota bacterium | reverse complement strand
TGCGCCTCGACGCCGTCGAACCGTTCGCCGGTCAAGAACAACGTGCGCGCGCGCCCGGCTCCGATCTTCTGCATCACGAACGGCGAGATCACCGCCGGCACGATGCCGAGCTTGACCTCGGTCAGGCCAAACAGGCAATCCTCGGTGCACACCGCGATGTCCACCGCCGCCGTGAGACCGGTGCCGCCGCCGAGTGCGTGCCCGTGAATGCGCGCGACGACCGGCTTCTTGCAGCGCGCGATCGCCAAGAACATGCGCGCCATGCGCTCGGCGCCGCGTTCATTCACAGCCGCCGGCAAGTCGGCTTGCTCCTGCATCCACGCCAAATCCGCGCCCGCCGAAAAGCTCTTGCCGTTGCCGCTCAACACCACGACGCGCGCGTTCGCATCGTCGTCGGCGGCCGCAAACGCCGCGCTCAGCTCCTCGACCAAAGCACCGTTGAAGGCATTGCGGACCTCCGGGCGATTGAGGCGAACGTGCAGAACGGGGCCATCGTTGGCGACTTCGAGGGTCTGATAGCGGCTCATCGTGCGCACAGGGTGGCGAGTTCTGTGATGCGATTCCAGTGCTCGCCGCGGTGGACGTCCGCTGGCTGCCATGCGACAACCCGCAGGTGCCCCCCGTCCTTCGTGTGCTGCTCGCCGGTGCGCTGTTTGCCACCGGCGGCTCGCTGATCAAGCTGTGTGAGTTGCCGTCACTGCAGCGCGCCGGCGCGCGCGCCTTGCTCGCCGCCTTCGTGATCTTCGCGCTGCTGCCACAAGCGCGGCGCTGGCCAAATGCGCGCATCCTCCTACTGGTGCCGGCCTACTTCGGCGCCACCTGTCTGTTCGTGGTCGCCAATACGCTCACCACGGCGGTGAACGCGATCTTCCTGCAATCGACCGCACCGCTGTGGATCGTGTTGCTCGGGCCGCTGCTGCTGCGCGAACGCTCGACCCGCAGCGACCTCGTCGTCTTGCTCGGCGTCGGCATCGGCATGACGCTGTTTTTCTTCGCCCCAGAACCGGTGGCGAAGACCGCGCCCGAACCGCGCCTTGGCGACTGGATCGCGATCGCCTCGGGCGTCAGCTACGCGCTGCTGCTGATCGGCATGCGCTGGCTGTCGCGCGCCGGTCGCGGCGAAGAATGCGCGGCGGTGGCGTGGGGCAATCTGCTGACCTTCCCGATCGCGTTCGCGTTCATGCCGGTCGTCGGGCAATCGATCGCGCCCGGCACCAGCACCGACTGGGTGGTGATCGCGGTGCTCGGCGTCTTCCAAGTCGGGCTCGCCTACACGCTGCTAGTGCGCGGCATCGCGCACGTGCCCGCCGTGCGCGTGTCGTTGCTGATGATGATCGAACCGGCCCTCAGTTCGCTCATCGCCTGGGGCGTGCACGACGAAGTGCCGCACCCGATTGCGGCGACCGGCGGCGTGGTCATCGTCGGCACCGTGCTCGTCAGTGCGCTGCTCGTGCGCGAAAGCCAGCGTCTCACCACCCGCGATCGCCAGCCGTGAGCTTTGCCGACTTGTCCTTCTTCGCAGCCTTGGCCGCTGCGCGCGCCGCCTTGTCCTGCTCCTTCTGCTGCTCGCGCTCGCGCGTCCGGTTGGCCTGCGCCGCGCGAGGGAAGCTGCGGCCGTCATCGTGGCCAAGGTTGTTGTCGTAGAAGGGCCGCCCGTAGTCGACGAACGCGTCCATGCCAAACTCAGCCTGCCGCTTGAACGGTCGCGCCAGCAGTCGCTCATGCACGATCTGCGGGATCGACTTCAACGCCTTCGGGCCGCCGGCCACAGTGTGCACCGTGTCGCGCGTCTCCTTCTCGGCTCGTTCCAACTCGAACGAACGATCGAAGTGCTGCCATTCACCGCGGGTCTGCGCCCCGTCGAGGTGTCGGCGCATGTGCGCCCGATGCAGCGCCTCGAACATCGCCAGCTTGCTCGCCGACGACAGCCGTTCGTTGATGTGCAAGCGGTACACTTCGAGCGCCAGCCGCAGCTCCACGAGCAAATCCGGCGCGTGCCAGAACCCCGGCAAGGCGTGGATCACCGTGTCGTCCGCCGCCAACACCAGCAGCTGCACGTTGCGGCCGCCAGCGCCGTTGGTCGTGCCCACCGCGGTTTGATCCGGGCGATATCCGTGCGACAGGCCGACGTGGCCTTCCTTATCGATGTTGCGCGCACCGACGATGAACCGCTCCTGCAGCAGCTCCATCACGTCTTCGTTCGGCAGGGTCACGCCCCGCAGACTTTGCAACGCGCTTCAAGCCAGGCCGTCGATCTCGCCGAGCGCCTGCAGCCACAACACCGGCTTGCCCGTCGCCACCGACAACGCCTTGGCGTCGAGCAGGCTGTTGTGCCACTTCAGCGCCTTCACTTTGGCGACGGCCTTCTTCAACTGCTTGCCCTCGAGCTTTGGCCCGAACGTTTCGGGCTCCATCGTTGGCCCCACCACCGGCGGCTGCGCCGGCGGTTGCGATTGCGATTGCGGTTGCGGTTGCGGTTGCGGTTGCGGTTGCGGTTGCGGCTGTGGCCGCTGGAAGAACGGCTGCGCCGCGAGCCCCGGATGGTCCACGGGCGGCGGCACCATCGGCATGCCCGGCAACGGTCGAAGCTGAGCAGTGGCGAACGGCGCCAAGAAAAACAGCGCGCTGGATGCGAGCGCGAATCGCAGTGTGGTCTTTGGCATCGAAGAGGGTTCGTGCAAAGGAATGCCGCCGGAGGTTGGCGACAGGCCTTGGAGCCTATTGGTGTGGGGCGTGTAAGGGGGGAAGTGGCGTGGGCGGTGTACTGGCGAAGTCGCGGTCGACGGGGAAAGCGCGCGTGGTAGCCTTGGCACGATGATCCGGCAGCTGCAGATCGAGAACTTCCGGTGCTTGCGCTCGGTGACGATGACGTTGGAGCCGTTGACGGTGTTCGTGGGCGCGAATGCTTCGGGGAAGAGCAGTGTGTTTGCTGCGCTGGCGAAGGCCAATCGTGGCGACTACGTCACCGAGGACTTCTGGGCGCGCAAAACTGGCTCGCCGATCAGGATCACGACGCGCGGAGATGAAGGGGTCGAGACCCAGAGAGGCACCTGCCCATCGATCGGTACTTCTCCCGTCTGCCAGCACCTTCAGTTTGACCTCACCCACCTGCGTGCCACTTCGACGGTCATCGAACTACGAAGTCTTCACGCCAGCGGCCAAGGCCTCCCGAACGTCTTCGCCACCCTGACCCGGCGCGAGCAAGACGCGATCGCCAAGTCGTTCTGCGAGCTCGTGCCCATGTTTGCGGATATCACGCTGCGGCCACACGGTCCCGGCAAACACTGGGTGCTGTTCCAAGATCGCTGGCACCCCGAGATCTGGCACGAGCCAACCCAAGTCTCCGACGGCTCGATGTTGCTGCTCGCCTACCTGCTGCTGCCCTACCAATCGCCGCCGCCCGACATCATCGCGATCGAAGAACCCGAACGCGGTCTGCATCCATACCTCATGGGCCAACTGGTCTCCGTGCTGCGCCGATTGGCGAACGGCGACCTCGGCCCGCGCAAGGTGCAGGTGCTGCTGGCGACGCACTCCGCCGAGTTGCTCGAGTTCGTGAAGCCCGAGGAAGTGCGGTTGTTCACCCGCCCCAAGAACACCGGTGAGACGCGCGTCGAGATGGCTCCCGTCAATGACCCGAGTTGGCCCAAGACCTTGCGCGTCTACGACGAGTCTCTCGGCGATCTCTGGCTCTCCGGCGGGCTCGGCGGCGTGCCCGGCCACGGATGAGCCTGTCCGTCGTTCTCTACGCCGAGGGTCCAGCGGAGGATCGCGGCGCCCTCAATTGGCTGCCTGCGCCCGGGGAAACGCTGCAGCCGGAGATGCTTGGTCCCGCGCACCGCTTGCTGACCAGGTTGATCGCGCAAGACCACAGCATCCCCCGGCCAGCGGTGCAGTTCGTCAGTCCGCTGATGGTTGGCCCGCGTGCCCATCGCGGCAGCGACCTGCACACAATCAAGACGCTGCGCAAGCTGCTGACCTTCGCCGCCCCGACTCGACGCCCGCAACTCGCCGTGGTTGTCGTCGATGAAGATGCCGAACCCGACCGCCGCCGCACCTTGCTCGCAGGTTGCGACGACCTCGACTTGCCGCGCGTGATCGCGGTGTGCATCCGTGAGTTTGAAGCGTGGTTGATTGCCGACTCGCGGGCCCTGGTCAAAGTGCTCGGAGTCACCGAGACACCCGCAGCCCCAGAGTCCATGCGCGTAGGCGAAGCCAAGCAACTGCTCCAGCGTTGGATGGCGGCGGCGCCGACGGCAGCGACCCCATCGCCAAGCACGGACCACGCATTGCCACTGCGAACGGCACTGGCCGAACAAGTCGAATTGAACGTGCTGGATCGGCTGTCCGCTTTCCGCGCGTTCCGCAACGACCTTCGTGCAGCCCTGCGGCCCGCCTGACGCGTCGTCGCTCGCGGCGTGACGACAATGCCACGTCGCCACCAACGCCCGCTCCCTTGCCGTTCTTGCCGCAACGACGAAACTGCCTCGCCATGCGTCGCCTTGCCCTCGTCGTCGCGTTCGCTTCGGCACTGCCTGCCCAGCAACTCGCGTTCTCGCAGAACGACAACCTCTCGTATGGCGGCTACGCCGTCGGTTGGCCGGCCAGCGTGATTGGCTTCCGCTTCACGGCGAACGTGCCGGTGTTGGCGGCCGCGCAGATCTTCACGGGCAACCAACCACCCGCTGCGCACACGCTCGAGATCCGCACGCGCAACGCGACGAGCGGCCTGCCCGACCAGTTGGTGGGTGCGCCGGGAACATGGTCGACGACGCACACCCGCTGCTGGCAAGGTGCCGTGTTCGCGCAGCCGGCCGCGTTGGCCATCGGCCAGGACTACTTTCTCGTCTGGCGCGTGCAGGGCATGTTTCATCAGCACTCCGTCAGTGCCGACACCGAGCCGAGCAACGTGCTAGTCGAGACCCGCATCAGCGACGGCAACTCCTGGCACGCGGTGGCACAACTCGCCGGCAAGTTCCGCGTGTTCGCGCCCTACACGCCAGGCGCCACTTCGGCCTATGGCTTGGGCAAAGCAGGTCAGTACGGAGTGCCGACGATCGGCCTGCAGGGATGGCCCGCCATTGGCGGCCCGATCGATGTGTGGCTTGGCAGCGCGGCGCGCAACGTGCCGGCGATCCTCGTGCTCGGCACCCCGATCCCGACCGGTGTGCCGCTCGGCTTCGCCACTCTCTGGGTCACGCCCGATCTGCTGCTGACGATGACGACGAAGACCCACACGAACCCAACCTCGGGCGGCATCAGCTTCTCGCTGTTCGTGCCCAACGCTCCGAGTGCGATCGGCTTTCCGCTGTCGTTCCAGTGGGGCGTCTTCGATGTCCTGGCGCTCGATGGCTTCAGCCACAGCGCCGCGGTGACGGCGGTGATCAACTAGCTCTGAGCAAGGCACTCGTCGAAGAAGCGCAGCGCTTGCGCCTCGACCCAACGGCGCGGCCGCCACGGTGAGCCGCCTTCGACAAAGCCGACGTGGCCGCCGTTCGCGACAAACTGTGGGATCAGGAACGGCGACGCCGCGACCGCCGCGTGCGGCAGGATCTCGGGCCGACACAGCGGGTCATCGACCGCCGCCACCAACGCCGTCGGCCGCCGGATCGCCGGCAGAAACAGCCGGCAGCTCTGCGTCGCGTAGTAGTGCTCGGCATCGCGAAAACCGTTCGACGGCCCCGTCACCAAGTCGTCGAAGGCGCGAAACGTGCGGCAACGGCGCACCGCCGCGGCATCGAAGGCACCAGGAAACTGGCGCTCCTTGGCGATGGCCTTGGGAATGAGCGTGCGCAAGAAGTGCTTCGCGATGACGCCGCCAAAACGACGATCGCACTGCACCGAGCACACCGCGAGATCGAAAGGCGGGGACACGGCTGTGGCTGCGATCAGTGCGGGCGGCGCGTCGTCACCCACCTCGCCAAGCCACTTCAGCAGCACGTTGCCGCCGAGCGAGTAGCCGATCACAAACAGCGGCGCCGCCGGGAAGCGCGCGATCAGCTGCGCCACGACGAACGCCGTATCCGTCGTCTCACCGCTGTGGTACGTGCGCAACGTTCGATTGAGCACGCCACCGCACGAACGAAACTCGAGCATGGCGAACCGCCAGCCGCGCGCCGCCACGAGCCGCGCCATCTCGCGCGCATACGGCGAATGGCGACTGCCCTCGAGCCCATGCAGCAACAACACCATCGGCGCCTTCGCATCGGCGGCGGCGAGGTGATGCATCCGCAGTTCATCCCCATCCACCGTCGCCAACACTTCGGTGCGCAGCTGCGACAGTGCGGCTGACGGCCGCATCGCCATCACCGTCTGCAGCATGCCGCCGCGCGCCCACCAAGCGGCACGGAACGGCGTCGCCGCGAGAGCCTCGATGACGCGGCTCTTGTTCACGCGAGCGCTCCGGCCGGAGCTCCACCGGTGTTCACGGCAACGGCTCCCGCACCTTGCGCACAAACCGCACGACGGCGTAGCCAACGAGCCCAATCAGCAGCAGCGGGATCAAGAACCGCCCCGCCCCACGCATCCACGCAAACACCAAGAACGCGATGAACAGGAACCCCAAGAAGTAGCCCGCCGCCATGCGTTGCGGCTGCACTTCGCTCACGACGACTTCCGTCCGATCACCGGCTGCGACTGCGCAAAGCCCTCGCGCAGACCCGGCTCCCACGGCCAGCGGCCTTGCTTGTCGGGCCACACCATCTGCACACCGGGAAAGTCGTCGCCTTCGTAGGCCCACAGCGCCATGCCAAAATGCCCTGCATATTGGTCCTTCGGCACTTCAAGAAAGCGCAGCGGATAGCCCACCAGCAGACCTTCGTGCCGGGAGTCGGCGAGGAACGTCTTGCCTTCCGCGGCCTCATCGGCGAGCGCGTTCAGCAAGTCCGCTGCGACCTCCTGCTGCAACCCGAAGACGATGACTTCCGGTTGCTCGAAGCTATGCCACAAACCCACCGTGAACGTGAAGGCTGGCCCATCGTCGTCGGCGGGTACGTGCACGATATGCACGCCATTGTCTTCGATGTCCTGCAACAGCTTGCGGTGCGTGGGCGAGTCATTGTCGGTGAGCGCGCGCATCGTCACATCCGGAAGACGGGTGCTTCGTAATCGGGAATCGGCGCGTTCAGCGACGCTGACAAGGCCAGCGCCAACACGCTGCGCGTTTGCCGCGGATCGATCACGCCGTCGTCCCACAGCCGCGCCGTCGCGTACAGCGGATGCCCTTCGGTCTCGTACTTCTCCAGGATCGGCGCGCGCATCTTTTGCTCATCGTCCGCCGCGAGCTTCTGGCCCTTCTCCTCAAGCTGGTCCTTCTTGACCTGCACGAGCACGCCCGCCGCCTGCTCGCCGCCCATCACCGAGATGCGCGAGTTGGGCCACGTGAACAGAAACCGCGGCTGGTAGGCGCGACCGCACATGCCGTAGTTGCCAGCCCCGAACGAACCGCCGATCAACACCGTGAGTTTCGGCACCTGCGCGGTGGCGACGGCCTGCACCATCTTGGCGCCGTCTTTGGCGATGCCGCCGGTCTCGTACTTCCGGCCCACCATGAAGCCGGTGATGTTCTGCAGGAACAGCAGTGGCACTTTGCGTTGGCTGCACAGTTCGACGAAGTGCGCGGCCTTCTGCGCGCTCTCCGAAAACAGGATGCCGTTGTTGGCGACGATGCCGACGGGCATGCCATGCAGGTGCGCGAAGCCGGTCACGAGCGTGGTGCCGTAGCGCGCCTTGAATTCGTGCAGGCGGCTGCCGTCGACGAGCCGCGCGATCACTTCCCGCACGTCGTAGGGCGTGCGCGTATCGCGCGGCAACAGCCCCAGCAATTCCTCGGCATCGAAGAGTGGTTCCTCGGGCGTCTGCAGCGCGAGCTGAGGTGACTTCTGCGTATTCAGGTGAGCGACCACCGTGCGGCACAACTGCAGCGCGTGCGGTTCATCCTCGGCGAAGTGGTCGGCGACGCCACTGAGCCGCGTATGCACGTCGGCGCCACCGAGGTCTTCGGCCGTGACCACTTCGCCGGTCGCCGCGCGCACGAGTGGCGGCCCACCGAGGAAGATCGTGCCGTTGCCCTTCACGATGATGCTCTCATCGCTCATCGCCGGCACGTAGGCGCCGCCTGCCGTGCACGAACCGAGCACGACGGCGACCTGCGGGATGCGCGCCGCCGACATGCGGGCTTGGTTGTAGAAGATGCGGCCGAAGTGATCGCGATCGGGAAACACGTCAGCTTGCAGCGGCAAGAACGCGCCGCCCGAGTCGACCAGGTAGATGCACGGCAGCCGGTTCTCGAGCGCCACTTCCTGCGCGCGCACGTGCTTCTTCACCGTCATCGGGAAGTAGGTGCCGCCCTTCACGGTCGCGTCATTGGCGACGACCATCACTTCGCGGCCGTGCACAAGGCCGATGCCGGTCACGATGCCAGCGCTCGGCGCATCGCCGCCGTACAGCCCGTGCGCCGCCAGCGGTGACAGTTCGAGGAACGGCGTGCCCGGATCCAGAATCGCGGTGATGCGTTCGCGCGGCAACATCTTGCCTCGCTTGTGATGGCGCGCCGTGGCCTCGGCACCACCACCGAGCTTGGCCGCCGCGACTTGCGACTTGATCTGCTCGATTGCCTGCAAGTGGTGGGCGCGGTTCTCCGCGAACTCGGGGGAAGCAGGCTTGATCTGGCTGTGCAGTACGTCGGTCATCGGGCCCGTTTGAAGGGCAGGCACGATAGCGACCGCGAGAGTGAAGCCCAACGCGGAGAATCCGCAACCGAGGCGGTCGGCGCGGCAGCGCCGGACGCCAAGGTTGCGGCTGCGCGAAGGGATGCAGGGCCGATCCCTGTCGCGGCAAGCGACAGGGATCGGCGCTGGCGACCCAACTTGGCGCGCGGCTACTTGCCCACAGGCACTGGCGCATGCTGGTTGGCGAGGGCCAGAATGCGTTTGAGATTGAGCTGCGCCGCACCCTCCTGGAAGGCCCGCAAGGCCGCTGGCTTTGGCACCGCACCGGCCGCCCGCCAATCGGTCATCGCCTCGTCGTAACGGGCCAAGATGTCGGCTTCGCCAAACACAATGTCCCGCCGCACGACCGCCATCGCATCCTGCCGCAGCCAACGCACGGCACCCGGCTGCTCCGCCTCGGCCGCCTCTTCCGGATCGGTCGCCGAAGGCAGGTTCGCCACGTAGAACGCGTCAGCGAGGCGCTTGCTCGCCTCACACAGAGCACTGCGCGGATTGCCGGCGAGAACGGGCGGCACCACGCCAGACGCCGGCCACAGCGGCACCGCCATCGAGAACAGCGGCTGCCCGAGCACCGCCCACATCGTCGTCCACTGCGGGTCTTCGCCCTGCTTGACGCCATGCAGAACGAGGGCCGCAACCGTGGTCTGGCGGTGGATCGTCTCGCGCACGTCCTGCAGTCCCTTCTCGCCGACCGCCGCCGAGGCCGGCGCCTGCAAGTCACGCAGCAGCTGCTGCAAGACGAACCGCGGCGTCAGCGACTTGGCTTGGGGCGAACGGCAAATCGCTGCCGCGCGCGCGAAGCGTTCGCGCCCAACCGAGCCAGCCGCCGTCGTCGCGAAGTTGGTGCGCACGAGCATGCCGGTGTCGCTCTGGTCGGCATCGCAGCGCACGAAGCTGGTGTGTCCCGCTTCGAAGAACGCGGCAGCGCCGTGCGCATCGATAACACCAAAGTTGGCGCGCGTGCGGCGACCCGTTTCGTTCGTCTTCGTCAGCAGTTCCTCGAAGTGCGCCACCGACTCGCACTGCTGCAGCGCCAGTTTCATGAAGCCGCCGTTGCCGGGCCCCTTCGTCGAACCCTGCGGCAAGTCGCGGGCGACGGCGTTGATCACGCAGAAGCCCGCTTGGTTGGCGCCGCCCCACACGACGTCGCTGTTGCCCGCATCGCACAACGCCAAGTACGGGATCTTGCCGTCGGTGAGCGCCATCACGACGTTGTCGCGTTTGTGCGCGTCGCGATTCTTCCAGAGCAGCGGGCGCCCATCTGCGGTGGCGCGCCCACAGGCGACGCCGACCGTGCATTGCTCCGTCGCGGCTTCGCGTTCTTGCGCGAACAACGGCATGCCGCGGAGAAGGCAGAGGAAGAGAGCCAGTGAGAACGCCGAGCGCATGGCGAGCATGATCGCGCGCGCCGCCGCGCATGCAATTGCCTCGCCGCCGCGTCATGCTACGCGCCGATCGATGCCACTCCTGTTCGACCGCCTCGTGCCGTGGCTGCTGCTGCTGATGCCCGCCTTGGCGATGGCGCCGCAGGCACCAAAAGCCGCCAGCAGCCAGGAGCCGTTCCAACGGCCCGAACGCATTGGGCTGCTGCCGGCGAAGGTCATCGACGAATGCTCGGGGCTGGCGCGCAGCCGGCGGCACGCGGGCATTCTCTGGACGCACAACGACTCGGGCGCTGACCCGGTTCTGTTGGCGGTGCGCTTCGACGGCACCGTCGTTCGACGCGTCGCGCTCCCGACCACGACCAACGTCGATTGGGAAGACATCGCTCTCGATGCCGCCGATCGCTTGGTCGTCGCCGACATCGGTGACAACATCGCAGCGCGGCGCGACCTCGTTCTCTATCGCCTGCCCGAGCCCGACCCAGCCACCACCGACTTGCCGGGGCGTGTCGAGACCTTCCGCTTCCGCTATCCCAAGGCGATTGACGCCGTGAATGCGGAGGCGCTGTTCGTCAGTGGCGAAGTCGCGTTCATCGTGACCAAGGAACCGCGCGTGGCGCGGCTGCTCCGCTTGTCGTTGGCCACCCAGTCGACCAGCAACGGCGCCGCCGTGGCGACGCCCGCCGTGGCCGCAACTGCCACTGCCGAATTGGTCGGCACGGTCGAAGGCGTGCAACACATCACCGGCGCGTGCCTCTCTGCGGACGGCTGCCACCTCGCGCTGCTCACCTACTTGAAGGTCGTCGTCTTCGATCTCGACCAGCCGTTGCAGTCGGACCAACCAGGGCCCGCCTTGCTAGCTACCCTGCACAAGGCCACGCGCCGCCAACAAGAGCTGTTCCTCGGGCAGAGCGAAGCCATCACCTTTGACGGAGCCTGCCTGATCATCGGCACGGAACTGGGGCGGCTACGCAGCCGACCCTCGCTGTGGCGACTGACGCCAAAGTGAACCGGCACGGTCGTTCCATCAGCACCTGCGGTTCGAGCACCACGTTCGAAGGCTGCGCTGCACTCGCCTCGACAGGCGAGGTCCGTCACCCGCGGCGCGACTCACGGCCGCGGGCTGACGGCACGATCAAAACTCGGATCAGTTGCCGCCGATGGTCAGCGAGACGCCGTTCGACGTGAGGCCCTGGAACGCATTCGGGACACTAGCGTTCAGGACAGGACCCTGCGTGAACAGCTGCACGCCGACGAGCCCCAGGGAGTTGGGGATGGGGAGCGGGCTCGTGAACGTTGTGCCCGGGAAGCCTCCGGCCACGAGCAGGGCCGAGAACGGCGCGGTGCGGTGATCGCGGTCATCAGCGCCCCGGCGGGACGTTCGTCATGTTGAGGCCACTGTGCGAAGAGCCGATGAGCTGCGTGCCCTGCCACTGCAATTGCCCGCTGCCGCAGCCAAGGCCGCTCAGAGTCGGAGCTGGTGCCACTGGATGCGCGTAACGGCGCACTTCGGTCGTAGCGCTACCCCCACCGAGGCGACGGCCGTACGCAATCAGGAACTCGCCCGCATCGTCGTCGAACGCGACAGCGCCCGACACGGACGATTCGCCAGCAGCCGGTTGGAATGCGACGCCGTGCTGTAGCGTGTACGGACCCGCGCCCGGGCTGGTTCCGCCAATGCAGCCCGTTCCGACCATGGTGGCAGTGGCCCGGCACGTGGAAACGAAGCGTGCCATCGCCACCGAGACGGTGTTGTCGGCGAGCAAGAAGTTGCCGCCCACGAGCAGTTCGCCTTCGGGCTGCACGAGCAGTGCGTTGCCGGACGCGTTGGTCGAGCTCCCGACCAAGCCACTGCCCATCGCCGTCCAGCCGTAGCCGTCCCAGCGGGCGATCTTGTTGGCTGGCAGGTCGTCGGCGGTGGAGAACCTGCCGGTTGCGATCAGGTCGCCGTTCGGCATCGTCGCGAGAGCGAACACGGATGCGTTCGTGCCGTCGCCGAGTCGTTTCCAGTTGCTGCCATTCCAGCGCGCGACGTGCTTGGGAAACACACTGCCGCTGACCGTCATGTCGCCGCCGGCCAGCAGTTCGCCATTGGCTCGCTCCAGCAACGTGTGGCAGCGGTTGTTGAAGCCAGCCCCCATGCTCGAACAGCTCGACCTGCGCCTGCTGTGACGCCGCCGAGCGGCGGCCGCGCCGTGACCCGCTGGTCTAGACCAGCGCGAACGCCCGCACCGGAAACGTGCCGAGCCCCTTCACCTTCACCGGCACTGCAAAGAAGCGGCTGCCGGAGTCCGGCAATGCCGACAGGCCGCACAGGTGTTCGACGATCGGGATCTCGCGGCCGAGCAACACCGTGTGGACGGGCCGCTGGCCCGTGGCGACGCTGTCGATGTTGAGCGAGTCGATGCCCACCATCGCCGCTCCCGCATCGGCGAGCCACTGCGCCGCGCGTTCGGTGAGATGGGGGTGTCCTTCGAAGTAGGCATCGGTGCGCCAGTGGCGGTCCCAACCCGTGTGGAACAACACGGCGCGCCCGGCCACCTGACTGGCCTTCAGCGGCACCTGGTCGATCGCCGGGCCCGCCGCGGGGTCGACGCGCACCACCAGGCATTCGAGGTTCGCGAGCGACGCGAGCGGCAGTTCCGCGAGGTCCTTGCCGTTCGCGTAGCGATGGAACGGGCTGTCCAGGTAAGTGCCGGTGTTCGCGATCATCTCGATCTTGCCGATCTGGAACTCGGTCCCGTGCCCGTACTTGGCCCGCGAGGCTTCGCGGCTCAACCAGTCGCAGACGATCGGGGCGGGGAATCCTTTGTAGGTGACCATGCCGTGTTCGACGGTGTGGCTCACATCGATGAGGCGGCGGTTGCTGGGCATCAGGGGTCTGCGTGTTGGTGGCGCGGCCGAACCGGTGCACGCGTGGCGGGCTCCGTTCCGGTAGGTGACCGGGCGGCCGGCTGGCTCGATGGTGAACTGGATCTGGCCACGAGGTTAGCCAGGTGCCAGGGAATGTGCTGGAGGAGCCGCACCGTTCTGGTGGCCACGCAGCGGGATCCGGCTGCTCTCGACTGTGCCCTGGATCGTCCGTTCGCGGCACCGTGGCCCAGCCGGTCCAGCGGCTACTGGATGTGCAGTTCGAGGCCGCGCGACGACGCGAACGAGCTGGTGGACTCGAGGTGCACACTTTGGGCAGTGAGCAGGAAGCCGACGAGACTCACGTTGTTGGGGATCGGCAGCGCGTAGGGCACCGAGGCCCCGGACGGCACCGTCACCAGCACCATCGTCGCGAGGTCGACCAACACCTCGATGCCGAGCGCTTGCAGCGAGCCGCGGCCCAGCGACAACGCCAGCACCGACAACAGCGGCACGCCGGGGGCCGACTGCATGGTCAGCGAGAAGGTCGCATTGCCGACGGTCGGCTGGCCACCGACACGCGCGGCTTCCGCCTGCGTGGGCACCAGTTCACGGATGCCGAAGGCCGCTACCGCCTCGAGACGATCGTGCCCGGTCTGTATCCCGGCCGCACACGCCACATCCACGTCAAGCTGCAGCCCGCCGGCGCGGACGTGCCGCAGGCGCCGGGCATGCTCAACCTGACCACGCAGGTCTACTTCCCCGGCGAGCCCGACAACCAGAAGGACGAGATCTTCGATCCGTCGCTCACGCTGGCGATCGAGACGGCCGGCGCAGCGAAAGTGGCGCGCTACGATTTCGTGCTCGACATGGGCTGAGTCGAGTCAGAGTCACCGTCGCCCGCGAACCTCACCGTGCTCTGCACGTCAGGGAACACGCCAAGTCGAGGCCGCCGCCACTAGCATGCTCCGCCATGAGCACCGTGCGGGCCATCCGCGACTACCACGAACGGACCCAGCACCACCTGCATCGCTACGCCGACGCACTGGGCTACATGGACTGGGCCACGCAGCCGGCGCCTTTCCGCCGTTACGAAGGTGCCGCGCGCCACCCGCTGCCGCTGGCCGCGCCCGACGGCACACCGCGGTACCCGGCGCTCTTTGCGCCGCCACCGACGACCGCATGCACTGCGCCCGCCGCCGTCGACGCGGCATCGATCGGGCGCCTGTTCCAGGACAGCCTCGCGCTGTCGGCGTGGAAGGAACACCGCGGCAACCGCTGGGCGCTGCGCGTGAATCCCAGCAGCGGCAACCTGCACCCGACCGAGGCCTACCTGCTGACCGGCGCGCTGCCGGGTCTGTCCGAGACGCCGACGCTGAACCACTACGCGCCGGACACGCACGCCCTCGAACGGCGCAGCGAGATTCCGCCCGCCCTCTGGCAAGCGATCACCGCGGGCCTGCCCGATGGCGCGCTGCTGGTCGGACTGGCCTCGATCCCTTGGCGCGAGTCCTGGAAGTATGGCGAACGCGCCTACCGCTACTGCATGCAGGACCTCGGCCACGCGCTCGGCGCGATCGGTTTCGCCGCCGCTGCGCTCGGCTGGCGCACCGCGCTGCTGCCACTGCCCGACGCGGAGCTGGCCGTGTTGCTCGGCATCGACGGCCAACAAGGCCCCGAGGCCGAACAGCCAGACGCCCTGCTCGTCGTGCACCGCGATGCCGAGCCCACTTCGCCGTGGGCGCGTTCGTTCGCGCTCGGCCGGGACACCGTCACCGCACTGCGCGCTCTGCCCAAGCTCGGCACACCCGCGGCCCTGAGCCAGGATCACCACGACTGGCCCGCGATCGACCAGGCGATTTTGGCGACGCGCCTGTTGGCAAAACCGCCGGCGGCTTGCTGGGATCGCCGCGACATCGCGCACCAGGGCCAGACCACGCCGCCGGCGCCCGATGGCGACAGCCGCGCACTGTTCCACCAACGCCGCAGCGCGGTGGCGATGGACGGGCGAACGGGCACCGACGCGGCGAGCTTCTGCGCCACCCTGCAACGGGTCGTCGATCCGCGTTCGCCGCCGCTGCAGTCGCTGCCGTGGCGCGGCCGCGTGCACTTGCTGCTGTTCGTGCATCGCGTCGCGGGCCTGCCGCCCGGCATCTACTGTCTGGTTCGCGGCGGTTGTGACCCAAAGTGGTTGCGCTCGCGCATGCGGCCCGAGTTCCTCTGGGAACGTCCGTCCGGCATCAGCGCGACGCTGCCACTCTTCCTGCTGCTGCCGATCGACTGCCGCGACACTGCGCGCGCGGTCAGCTGCGGCCAGGCGATCGCCGCCGACTCGGCGTTTGCCGTAGCGATGCTCGCCGAGTTCGGGCCGACCCTGGACACGATCGGGCCGTGGGGTTGGCGCGCGCTGCACTGGGAAGCGGGCGCGATCGGGCAGCTGCTCTACCTGGAGGCCGAGGCCAGCGGCCTGCGCGCCACCGGCATCGGCTGCTTCTTCGACTCGGCGGTGCACGAAGTGCTCGGCATCCACAACGAGGACCTGCGCACGATCTACCACTTCACGACCGGCGGCGCAGTCGATGACGGACGTCTGCAGTTGCTGCCACCGTATTCCGAACGCACCGGCGTGGTCTGAACGAAACCGATAAGGTGCGCGTTCCCGATCTCCTTCCCTATCACCAAAAGTTCCCATGAAAGCCGCATTGCTCATGTTCGTCGTGGCTGGTGCAGTGGCACCCGCCGTCATGCAAGACCCCGCCAAGCCAGTCGCCCAGAACGCGCCGCGAGAGACCGTCGCCGTCAAAGCGGCAGCCATCAAGTGGGGGGACCATCCGTTCGTGAAGGGCGGCAAGATGTGCGTGGTGAACGGCGATCCCGCCAAGGGGCCATCGGTCCTGCTGATGAAGTTCCCGAAGGGCATGACCATCGCACCCCACTGGCACACATCCGACGAGATCGTCACGGTCGTCAGTGGCACAGCGCTGTTCGGTTCGGGGGAGACGGCAGACGCGGCCAAGGGCGCTGAGCTCGGCGTCGGCAGCTACATTGTCATCCCCGGCAAGAATCCGCATTGGGCGATCGTGCGCGACGAACTCGTCATCAGCGTCACGTTGGACAAGCCAGCCGATTTCCACGATTGCAGCGCACACAAGTAGGGACCGGCGGTGATCGCATAACAACGTGGTGAACCGCGGCCGCCGAACGCGCGGGCCGGTGCGATCGATTGGCCGTTTGCGCCGCTGGCGCGCGGCCGCGGTTTCGTCGTGCACCTGACCAACAAAGATGCGATCGAGCCTGGCGCGGACCAACAGGTGATCGTCGTTGCGGATGCAGCGGCATCGCTCACCTTCAACACGGCCTGGACTGCCATCGATCGGCTGGCGGGCATAAGAGAACGTCGACCAGGAACACCCGCCGCAGCAGCTCCGCCCACGGATACCGCCGGCCTCCCCTTCGCCGCTTGCCTAGCCGATGCGGAACCCTGCGCTACCGCAGCAGCCGGCGAACGGCGTCGTCGTCGGCTACGTCATTCCCGATGCCTGGTGCGTCGTCGGACCCCTCGTTCCAGCACCGTTGCCTCGTCGACGCGCCCCGGTGGACCCGGGACGCAGTGGCGCCATCCTGGCGCGCGCACCCGGCGTTGCAAGACGCGGCGATTCGCTCACGCCAGGATGCCGCGCACCACGCGCCCGGCCACGTCCGTCAGCCTTCGCTCGAGGCCGTTGTGGTAATGCGTCAACCGCTCGTGATCGAGCCCGAGCAGATGCAGGATCGTCGCGTGCAGGTCGTGCACGGTGACGACGTTCTCGACCGCCTGGTAACCGAACTCGTCGGTCGCCCCGTAGCTGCACCCACGCCGCACCCCAGCACCCGCGAGCCAACAGGTGAAACCGTTCTGGTTGTGGTCGCGGCCCAGAGCGCCCTTCTGGAACGTCGGCATGCGCCCGAACTCGGTGCACCACACGACCAGCGTGTCCTCCAGCAGCCCGCGTTGTTGCAGGTCGATGAGCAGCCCGGCGGTCGGCTTGTCGAGCACCGGTCCGTGCAGGCTGTATTGCGCCTGCAGGTCCTTGTGCCCGTCCCAATTGCTGACGCCTTCGCCGCCGGTCTGGTAGGCGCCGTTGAACAGCTGCACGAAGCGCACGCCCTGTTCGACCAGCCGCCGCGCCAGGATGCAGTTGCGCGCATACGCGGTGCGCAGGTCGAGCATCGGCGAGCCGCCGCCGTCGGCGCCGTAGAGCTCGAGGATGTGCGCCGGTTCGCTGCCGAGGTCGGCGACCGCGGGCACGGTGAGCTGCATGCGCGCCGCCAGTTCGTGGCTGGCGATGCGCGCGGCGAGTTCGGTGTCGCCCGGAAAGCGCTGCGCGTGCCGTTGATTGAGCCGCTGCAGAAAGGCGCGCGTATCTGCATCGGTGTCGGCGGCGACATCGACGGGGCGCGCAAGGTTGCGGATCGGCTGGTTGGCGCTGAACTCCGTGCCCTGGAACGTCGCCGGCAGGAAACCCGGCGCCCAGTTGTTGACGCTGTTCTGCGGCTTGCCGCGCGGATCGGGGATCGCGACGTAGGCCGGCAGGCTCTGGTCAGCGCTGCCGAGCGCGTAGGTGACCCACGCCCCGAGGCTCGGGAAGCCATCGAGCGTCTGGCCGGTCGACAGGAAGTTCTCGCCCGGCCCGTGGGTGTTGGTCTTGCCCTGCATCGAGTGCACGAAGCACAGCTCGTCGGCCAACGTCGCGAGGTGCGGCAGCAGCTCCGAGATCATCTTGCCGCTCTGGCCGCGCGGCCGGAACGGCCACGGGCTCTGCGTCAGCGCGCCCTGTTCGCCCTGGAACGTGATCAGCTTCTCGTTGCCGGGCAGCGGCTGGCCATGGCGGCGGATCAGTTCGGGCTTGTAGTCGAAGGTGTCGAGGTGACTGACCGCGCCGCTGCAGAAGATGACGACGACGTTCTTCGCCCGCGGCGCGAAGTGCGGCGGGCGCGGCGCGTAGGGCCGGCCGGGATCGATCGCCGGCCGCAGCGGCGGCTTGCCGGCGATGCTCGCGGGTTGCGGGTCCTGCCGGCTGAGCAGGTGGTGCAGGGCGATGGCGCCGAGCCCGATGCCGCTGTCGAGGAACTGGCGGCGATCGAGCAGCGGTTCGTGCGCGGGCGGGGTCGTCATGGCAGGAACAGGAACTCGTTGGCGTTGAGCAGGGCGCGGCAGAGGGCGGGCGGGCCGCACGTCGCCACCAGAGCCGCTGCATCGGCGGCTTCGTCGCTGGTGGGCAGGCGTTGCAACACGAACCGCCAGGCGGCGCGCACCTGCGTCTCTGCGTCGAGGCCGGCCGCGGCCCGCACGCGATCGGCCAGCCGCGACGACTGCTGCAGCACGAAGCGGCTGTTCCACAGGTTGAGCGCTTGCAGCGGGGTCGTCGACACGCTGCGGGCCGGCATCACCAGGCTGCCGTCGGGGCAATCGAAAGCGCCGAACACCGCGTCCTGCTCCATGCGCACCTTCAGGGCATAGACCATGCGGCGCGCCTCGGCGGGGCCGAAGTCCTCCTTCTGGTGATAGTGGTAGACGTTCTCGCGATCGACGTCGAACAGCGAAAAGCCCGGGCCGCCGCGCGAGGGATCGAGCGCGCCACTGACCGCGAGCATGCTGTCGCGGATCGCCTCGGCTTCGAGGCGCCGCGGCGGGAAGCGCCACAGCAGCCGGTCGTCCGCATCGACGGCGAGCGCTGGCTCGCGCGGCGCGCTCGCCTGACGCCACGTTGCCGAGGTGAGGATCTGCCGCTGCAGCGCCTTGATGCGGAACCCGCCGGCGGTGAACTCGCTGGCCAGCCAGTCGAGCAGGTCGGGATGCGAGGGGCGGGCGCCGTTCTTGCCGAAGTCACTCGGCGTGCTGACGAGGCCGGTGCCGAAATGGTGCTGCCACACGCGATTGACCAGCACGCGCGCGGTCAGCGGGTGGTCGGCGCTGGCGATCCACTCGGCGAGGCGCAGGCGGCGTTGTCGTTCGGGCGCGTCGGGCGGCAGCGTGATCGGCGCAAACAGCTCGAGCGTGGCCGGGGCCACCGCCTCGCGCGGTTGCATCGGGTCGCCGCGATGCATGCGGAACGTCGGGCCGGGCTCGACGAAGGTGCCGGCGTAGGCCATCGGCGGCTCTGCCTTCGCCTTGTGTTGCTGCTGCACCTGCTGCAGTTCGGCCAGCCATTGCCGACCCTGCGCCGCTGCGGCCGGTGGTACGTCGTCGAAGCGGTAGACGGGTCCCGGTGGCGCCTGGATTGCGTCGGCGAACGGCTGGCGGTCTTCCGAGCTGGCGACCAGCTGCCACGCGCCGGACTCGATGGCGGCCTCGATGCGATACGACGTCGGCAGCCGATCGCGGCACCTGCCGAGCCGATCGCGTCCCCAGACGATGCGGTCGATGCGTTCGGCCTTGGCAAACTCGAGCTGCACCCAGCCGCCGCCGACCTCGTTGGCGATCCACGAGTGCTCGTTGCCGACGCGGCCGTCGTGGACGTGCGCGATCTGGTGGATGGCGTAACCGGGCAGCGTGCTCGAGGCCGTGGCCTTGGCGCCGTTCTCGGCCAGCGCGACGTTGCGGTCGCCGGCCCAGACTTCGAGCTCGTCGAGGCACGGCTCAGCACCGCTGGTCGCGAGCACGGTGAAACGCACAAAGCGCGCGTCGACGGGAGCGAGCCGTTCCTCATTTCGGGCGAAGTCGACGGGCGGTCGCAGCGCACCGGGGGCGTTGGCTGCTGCAGTGACGACCGGGGCGACGACGAAGGGCGCGAGCTGCTGCTCGAGGGTCTGGATGCGGGCGTCGAGTTCGGTGAGTTCCAGCACCTGTGCGGCGGGCATCGGCAGGGCGCGTTCGCCGTGCTTGACGCCAGCGAACATCGCCGCCATCGCGTAGTACTCGCGATGCGCGATCGGGTCGAACTTGTGGGTGTGGCAACGCGCGCAGCCGATGGTGAGGCCGAGGAACGCGGTGCCGGTCGTGCTCACCATGTCGTCGAGTTCGTCGGCGCGCTGTTGCGCGGTGAGCACGGGATCGGGGCTGCCGACGATGTCGACGGGACCGCCGACCAGGAAGCCGGTGGCGATGTCATTGCCCAACGCATCGCCAGCGAGCTGCTCCTTGACGAAGCGGTCGTACGGCAGGTCGTCGTTGAAGGCGGTGATCACGTAGTCGCGGAAGCGCCACGCGGCTGGTCGTTCGCGGTTGGTCTCGAAGCCGTTGGTCTCGGCGAAGCGCACGA
The DNA here is from genome assembly GCA_947444055.1 of Planctomycetota bacterium. GTDB lineage: Bacteria > Planctomycetota > UBA1135 > UBA1135 > UBA2386 > UBA2386. Next base: position 1,270 of record CANEYR010000086.1, on the reverse strand, counting down.
CGTCGAGCCAGTGGCGAGCCCAACGTTCGCCGTAGCGCGGGTCGGCGAGGGCGCGGTCGACGAGCCGTTCGAACGCGAGTGGCGCGGCGTCGGCGACGAAGGCGTCGACGTCGTCGGGCGTCGGCGGCATGCCGAGCACGACCAGCCACAGCCGGCGGATCAACGTCACGCGATCGGCTTGTTGCGAGGGCTGCAGGTGGTCGTGTGCCAGGCGGGTGGCGACGAAGGCATCGATGGCGTTCGCGAACGGCGTCGTGCCAGGGGCCGTGGTCGGCACGGGCGGGCGCTGGACCGGACGGAAGGCCCAGTGCGTCGTCGGCGATGGGATCGCGGGTGCCGGCGGCGGGCTCTGCGCCGCGGCCGCTGCGGCGAGGCCGAGGCACGCGGCCCCCGTGCGCAGCAAGGCGCCGAACGTCACCGTCGCCAGACTGCGGCTGCGCATCGGGTGCATGAGGTCGAGGGCGGGCGCCATGCCGGTGCGCCTGCAGGTGCCACGTTGCACGGTGGGGCGCTCGGCGTCAATCCAGCGCGCGGGTGAGGCCGCGGCCGCGGCGATGGCGTGCTGCGCGAGGAACGTTGTAGCCGCTGGCGATTTCTCGCCCCGGTACCGCCGTGCGCAGTCAGCAGTCATGGCGGGCTCGGCGGGAGCCGGAGGGCACGGTTCTGTACCAGGCGGTGCAGACCGGGTGGTCGACGTTCGTTCAGCGGGTGGCGGCGTTGGGCCGCGTGGTGCCGCGGTTCTGCGAACGGGAGGCGGCGGCGTTCTTCGCGCGCGTGCACTGCTGTGACTGCGTCAACGACAGCACCCACTGCCGCACCGGCACTGCGGGCAGCACCCGGTCCACCAACCACGCCGCCGTGTCCCCCATGCGTCGCGTCCCGCACGACGGGCAGAACCCGCGTCCCTTGCACGAGAACGCCACCACCGAGTCCTTCTTGCAGGCATCGCAATGCACCCGCGAAAAACCGCAGCCGAGGACCCCGCAACGCAGGACCGACTCCACTTCCCGGCGGCAGAATCGCGGCACCACGCGTTCGCCAGCTTCGACTCGCTGCACGAACGTGCGCCATTCCGCGAGCACGGTCCGGTACAGAACCGTCGCCTCCGGCTCACGCCGCCGCCACTGCGCACCTCTCGTTGCCACAGAGGCGATGTGCTTCGTTCCGCGCCGCGGTGGCACTCATTCCCGCCAATCCCATCTCCCAGGTGGCTGCCCTACACGGCCGCGAGCGGGACTTCTGCGAACAGACCGGAGGTCGAGATGCCCTT
>CANEYR010000085.1 GCA_947444055.1 Planctomycetota bacterium | reverse complement strand
GCTGCTGCCGTACGCCGACCGTTGCAGCCTGTTGCCGGCGTTCCTGGCGATGGCCCTCGCGGTGCTCACGCAACGGTTGCTGCTGGCACTACTCGCGGGCTGCGTCGCAGCTGCCATCGCGCTGGGGCTGTCGACACTGCCGGGGCAGCAAGTGGCAACCCTGCCGGCGCTGGCACGCGCGGCGCCGTTCTTTTTGTGCACCGCCCTGGCGGTCGTCTTCGTGTTCCTGACCGTCGGCTTGCTGGCGCGCAACGGCGGCCGACAAGGACTCGTCGCCTGGTTGCAACGTCGTGGCCGCGGGCCTGTGCGAGCCCAGCTGTGGGCGTTGCTCGGCAGCGTCGTCGCGGCCTTCGACAGCTACGCCCATTGCCTGCTGGTCGGTCCAGCGCTGCGGCCGTTGTGCGATGCCTCGCGGGTGTCGCGCGAAAAACTCGCGTACCTCGTCAACGCCACGACGGCCACCATCGCTAGCCTCGCCATGGTCTCGCTCGGCAGCGGCTTCGCGAACGTGCACGCCCCGCTGCCGCTGCGCTGCTACTGCCTGTTCACGGTGGCACTGCTCGTCATGGTGGTGCTGATGCGGCGCGACTTCGGGCCGATGCTGACGGCGGAACGGCGCGCGCGCCACCGACTGCAGAGCGAAGGGGCGGTGGCGCTGTCGGTCGTCGACAGGCTCGACGGGCTCGCAGCAAGCGACACCCCGCCACCGCGCGCGCGGCATGCGGTGTGGCCGTTGTTCCTGTTCGGCGTCGGCACGATCGGCGGCATTCTGCTCACTACGTTCCAAAGCCATGAAGTGCTGCTGGCGGCGGCGATCGCCGCGTGGCTATGCGCACTCGGCATCGCGCGCGGCCAACGCCAACACCCCATCGTGCCCAGCACGTGGTTGGCGACCCGTTCGCTGGCGCTGCCACTGGTCATGCTGGGCTTGGCGTGGACCTTCGGCCAACTCAGCGCCGACCTCGGCACCGGCGTGTATCTCACGACCGCCGTTCGAACGGTCACACCGGTCGCGCTGCCGATCGTGTGGTTCGCGCTCGCTGGCGCCATCGCGTTCGCCACCGGCTCCAGCTTGGCAACGTTAGCGATCTTGCTGCCCAACGTCGCGCTGATGGCCAACCAGGTCGGTGCCGACGCGAATGGCCAAGCCCTTGCACTGCTCACTAGCGTGGCCGTACTCGAGGGCGCGATCGGCGGCCGCCAAAGTTCCCCGATCAGCGACACCACCGTGCTGGCTGCCGCCGGTTCGCAATGCACGTTGATGGCGCACACCAAAACGCAGCTGCCGTATGCGCTGCTGGCCTTCGCAACGAGCTTGCTGTGTGGCTATGTGCCGCTCGTGTGCTTTGGCAGCGAGGTGTGGCCGTGGTGTCTGCTCGGGGGCGTGCTCAGCATGGCGCTGGTGCTGCGGCTGCTCGGTCGTTCGCCCGACGCGCTTGCCACCTGAACGCACACGACGACCTACCGACTCACGGCAACAGCGCCGCCAACCGATCGCCGCGTTCGCCAAGGCTTGGCGCCCCGTGCAAACGCGCCACCGCCAACCACAACCGAGCCAGCACCACGTCGTGCACCTGCATGGCCGCAAAGCCCATCTCGATCGCTTCCTCGCCAGTCGCTTGCACCGGTTCGCACGCACTGCGCGGCAGCGTTGGGAACGACTGCCCAATCGAGGTCTGCAAGCGCAACGTCACTGCGTCCGAGCGACTGTCGATGACGGTGCCCGTTCCCGTGCGCGCAAGCTGCGCGAAGCGCACGGTGCGCCCGCGTGCGAGCGGTCGCGGGATCGGCAGGGTGCCGTCGTGAGCCGCCGCACCGGCGAGCAAACCCGCCGGCAAGCCCGCACTGCGCAGCGCTGAGTCGAGCCACGGCGCCGTCAACGCCTCCCCATCTTGCACAAGGCGAAGCACTTCGCTGCGGGCCGCCAACACCTGGCCTTGGCAAACACTCTGCACGACGCGGCTGCAGGCCGCCGCCAGCGCGTCTTCGAGGCAACCCGCGACCGTGACCAGCGAGGCGCGCTGCAGCGCGTCGAGTGGCAACCGGCGCATGTTCTGCAGCGCCCCGAGCGCCGCCCCGAGTCGGCCTTCCGTCGTCGAGGCGGTCACCAACGACGTCATGCTGGCGAAGCGGTCGGCATCGAAGCCGGTCTCGGCGGCGGGCACGGCGTGGCTCGGCGGCGGTGGTTCGACGACAGCGACTTCACCAAGAGGTGCGGCAGCAGTCGGCAACGGCTCGGCCTCTGGCGTCGACGGCGTCTGGGGGGCAGCCAACGGCGAAGACGGCGCCGGCGCGGGCTCTTGGCTGCCAGTTCCTGTCGTGCCACCTGGGGTCGCCGCGTCTTCACGACCGGCGAGCCCTAGACCACGGCCAATCAGCACCGCCAGCACAACCAACACCAGCAGAGCGCCAAGGCGACGACGGCGCCGAGGCGCACGAACCGCGGACACGGTGGACGACGGCGCAACCATGCTTCCATTGTCGCCAAAACGACGACCCCGTCTCTAGTCGCGTTGTTGATTCCTCTGCCGACGTTGGCCGGCCACTCACCGACGCCGCAGCGAAGCGGCCTTGCGCGCTAGACGCAGCACACTTTCCTCGGTCGTCACCGAGCGCAGTTCCGCCGGCGAAAACCAGCGCAAGTCATTGGACTCGGCCGACAACACCAGCGGCTGCCCCGCCCCGGCGCGCAGCCAAAACCGCACATCCCAGTGGTCGTGTTGCGGTTCGGCCGCACGCGCCGGTATCGAGTGAACGTCGAGGTCGAGTGGCACCAGCTCGTCCTGCCAACGTTGGAACGTGAACGCCGACAGGCCCGACTCTTCCTCCGCCTCGCGCAGCGCCGCGCGTTCGACTGCGGTCTCGCCATCGACATGACCGCCGAGTTGCAGCCAGCGACCGAGCTTCTTGTGGTGCGTCAGCAGCGCCAACTCGCCAGTGTGGTCCTCGATCCACGCGGACGCCGTGATGTGGCCTGGCCCACAACTGCGCAGCAAGCAATCGCTGCGGGCGGCGACGAAATCCACGAAGCGTTGCACCAACGCCGCCTCCAAAGGCCACGCCTCGCGATAGCGAGCCAACAGCAAGTTCAGGATTTGTCGATGCATGGTCCGATCAGGCTGCGCAGCGCCGCTTCGTCGATCTTGCCGTTGCTGTTGTGCGGCAACGCCGCCACCACCCGCAGCGCCGCGGGCTGCATGTAGCTTGGCAGCTGCGCCCGACACCGTCGCTGCAAGCGCGCGAGCAAAGTGCTGTCGAGGGGATCGCCAGCCACACACAGCACGATGCGGTGGCCATCGGCACCTCCGTCGAGACCGAACACCGCCACTTCACCGACACCCGGCTGCCCCGCTACGGCGGCCGCGACTTCATCGGGCGAGACGCGGTGGCCTTGCACCTTCAGCAACCGATCGGTGCGCGCCACGAACGAATGGCGGCCGGCGGCGTCGCGCGTCACGAGGTCGCCGGAGTAGACGACGAGCTGGCCCGTGCCACGCGGATCGGGGCGAAAGCGCCGCGTCGTGTCCTCCGGCCGCCGCCAGTAACCCTGCGCCACCAACGCCCCGGCGTGCACCAGTTCGCCCGTTCCCGGACCGTTGATCACGCCGCCCGTCGCCGCATCGACCAGCAACAACTCGACCCCCGGCAGCGCCCGCCCAAACGACTGCGGGAACGCATCAAACTCCGCTGGCGGCAGGAACGCGCTGCGGAACGCCTCGGTCAGGCCATACATCGCGAACACCTGCGCCTGCGGCCAATGCTGGCGCACGACGCGCGAATCGGCGACACGCAAGGCACCGCCGCTGTTCGTCACGTAGCGCAGCGAGGCGCCGTCGTCCGGCCGCAAGGAACCTGTCGTCAGCCCGCTGGCGACCTCGTGCCACAACGACGGCACGCCCGCCAGTCCGGTCGGTCGATGTTGGCGCAGCAACACCGCCAGTTCGCCAACGCCAAGATGGTCGGCCGCGGTGACGCGACAGCCCGCGTGCAGACTCGACAGCAGTTGGTTCAAGCCATAGTCGAAGCTGAACGGCAGCAACGCCAGGATGTGGTCGTCGGGCGTCAGGGCGAGGTAGTCGGCGACGATCGCAGCACCCAGCGCCAGGTTGTGATGATCCTGCACGATGCCCTTCTGCCGACCCGTGCTGCCACTGGTGTACAGCAACACCGCAGGCAGGCTCGACGAGGGCGTCGGCAGCGTGCCGCCGGTCGCGCGCGGCAACAGCTCGGTCGCGAGGTTCGGCACCGACTCGTCGACGCCGAAGATGCGATGCCCCGCCAGCGTGCTCGCCGCGTCGTGCAACGCCACCGCGCGCACGCGCGACGTGACGACGGCGAATGGCGCGCAATCGGCCAGCACATGCGCAATCTGCGCATCCTTGAGGCGACTGTGGATCGGCACCGCGAGGCCGCCCGCCACCGCTACCGCCAGCAACACCGCCGCCTCCGCCGTGGACCGTTCCAGCAGGATGGCGACGCGGTCCCCTTGGCGCAGACCCGCGGCGAGCAAGCCAAGAGCCACCGCTTCAACGTTCGCACAAAACGCCGCCGCGGTCTCGACCTCTGCGCCGACCTGCAAGAACGGCAACGCCCCGCGGTCGGCGCAGGCCCTTCGCACCAGAGTCAGGAGGTCAGGAGCGACGAGGGGCATCGCTACAGCAAACAGGCCCGCTCCCACGGAGTGAGAGCAGGCCTGTTGCGCGCGCCGCGTGTGGTATCCCGGACGGGATTCGAACCCGTGTTACCAGAATGAAAATCTGAGGTCCTAGGCCGGACTAGACGACCGGGACGCGTGAGCGGGGCGGGAGTGTAGAGACCCGATGCGGTTTTGCAAGCACACGCTCCTGCCACCGCAGGCCACGCGCCACCGCGGCAACCCGCGGCCGACAGCCTGCTCAGCCGAGACTCTTCCACTCTTTGATGCTCGGCAGTTCTTGCAGCGAGCCCAAGCCAAAGCGTTCGAGAAACTGCTGGGTGGTGCCGTACTGCAACGGCCGCCCGGGGACTTCGGAACGCCCCGTGACGCGCACCAGTTTGTGGTGCAGCAAGGTGCGCAGCATCGGCCCGGCCTTGACGCCGCGAATGCCCTCGATCTCGCTGCGCATCACGGGCTGGCGGTAGGCGATCACCGCCAACGTCTCCAGCGCCGCCGGCGACAGCTTCTCCAGCTTCTTGACGCCGCGCAGCCGCTGCAAATACGGGAACGTCTCGACGCCTGACATCCACTTCACGGTGTCGCCGGTGCGCGCCAACTCGACCGGCAAGCCGAGGCCTTGCAGTTGTTGCTGCAGCCCGGCGAGCGCTTCTTCGATCAGCTTCTGCGTCGTGTTGCACGCCTGGGCCAGGCGGAACAACGACAGGCCTTCGCGCGATGTCAGCATCAGCACAAACACCATGCGCGCCACCGCGGTGGCATCCTGCAATTCTGGAACGGGTGGCAGGCCTTCTTCTTCGCCGAGGTCCTCTTCGATCTCGACGGTATCGGCTTCGGCCGCAACCGCGGCAGCGGCGGCGGCCGCATCGATGGGCTCGTTAAGCTCGGCAGGCGCGCTGGGCTCGCTCGGCAGCAGCGACTCAATCGGCGCCGACAGCGCTTCGTCGGCTGGCAGCGCGGGCACCTCGCCAGGCGACGACTCCGATGGCTCGCCCATCGCGTCGTTGGGGGTCACTGCGGTCTCCGGCTGCTCGATTTCAAACTGCTGAATTTCAACCTGCTGGATTTCAGCCGGTAGGGCGAAGCGTTCGCGCACCACCAACTGTTCACCGACGGTGCCGCGTTCATAGGCCGCGAGTTCTTCTGGTCCCTTGCTCTCGGGAACGGCACCGCGATCGAGGTTGGTTCGCGACGTCGTGATGTCGGTCGGCAGCTCACGCGAGATCTCGTCCATGGCGCAGGTTTGTAGCGCATCCTGGCTTCGCTGTCATCGGTCGTCGCGCGACGAAGCGGGCGGCCGACGTTCGAGCGCGCCGCGCCAGCGCAGCGTGTACGCCGTCGTCTCCAGCGGCGAGATCGGCTTCTGCACCAGCTCTTGGTCGATCTCGGCGGCGACCGTGGCGAACGGCACGTCGCGGCCGGGCAATCGATCGAGGCAACAGACGACAAACCAACGTGGCTCCTCGCCCCAGCGTCCAGTGAACGGGGCGGACACCTCGCCCTTCTGCAAGGTGAACGCAGTGGCCGCCACCGGATGCTCGAAGCCGCGGCCGAAGGCCGGCAACAAGCCACCATCGCGGCGAGACGCGTCCTCGGAGTGCCGCTGGCACAGCGTCGCGAAGTCCGCCCCCGCCCGCGCCTTGTCCGCCACTTCGCGAGCCACCTTCTCGTCCTTGTGCACCAAGAACCGCACCTGCGCTCGATCCTCGCGCAGCGCCAGATACCGAATGACGTAGCCCTGGTAGAGCCGCTGGGCGGTGCGCAAACGCAACGTCTGTTGCCAATCCGCCTCGCGCATGCCGAACAGCCGCCACAGGTAGCCCGTAAAGTCCATCTCACCGGCCAGCTCAGCCGCCACCTGCTTGCGCACCTGCCGTTCCTCCTCGGCCGCGAGCGCTTCGACGCGTTGCTCCTCCAAACGAATGCCGAACTGCTCGGCGTGCTGCGCCACCAACACGTCGAACACCAAGAGGTCGACGGCGAGCAGCGCCATCTTCGGATGCGCACTCAAGAGCCGCGTGTAGGCGTGGCTCTGGCGCAGCACCAGATCGCCAACCCGGGCAATCTCGGCATCCTCGGCCACCGCCTGCGGCAACAGGATGTCGGGGCCGAGCCCACTAGGTTTTGGCACCTGCAATGGTGGCACGTGCGGCCGCGCGCTCTCGGCAACCGGCGGTGCGGGCGAGGGTGGTTTCGGCGCCACGCCAGCACAGGCGGCGATCGTCACCGCGCCCAGCCCCAAGGCCGCTGACCTCAGTAGGCCTTGAAGCTGCGGATCCACTTGGTGTCTTGGCAGAGGAAGCACTTGTCGTTCACCGGCTTGCCGTCCCCGCCAATCGAGAGCACGGTGCCTTCGCCGTAGCAACTGATGCAGGCCGACACCGAAGCGAAGGTGACGACGAGCTGGCCACCGGACTCGGCATAGAACGCGCGCAACCAGCCGATGCGTTCGGCGCGTTCGGCCTGTCGCCACCAATCCTCGTCGGTCTGTTCTTTCGGGCCTTCGGCCGCACCTTGCACCGCTTGGCGACGGCGATCGAGCGCTTGCCGCAGCAACTTGGCAAACCGTTCTTCCTCGCGGTTGCCCGCGGCAGGCTCCTTCTCGCCCTTTTGCTTGTCGATCGCCTTGCCGGTCTCAGTGCCCTTCAAGATCGCGGCCGCGCCGAGCACCCAAGAACCAACCATGTAGCTGAAGTGCTCGGTGCGCTTGCCGACCACCGTCGTGCTGCGCGCCGCCCACAGGGCTTTGATCTCGGTGGCGTCGAGCTTCATCGTCGTCACAAGGCGGGCCACGATGTCGTCCGTCATCTTGTTCTGCGCGTAGTCCTTGGCCGCTTGCAACGTCAGCGACGCATCGGCAATCGCCTTCTCGCAAACGATCTGGATCGAACGGCGCCACTGCTCCGCCACCTGCATCGTCAGGTAGTGCTTGCGCGCATCGGCGAAGCGCTTCTTTTCGGTCTCGAACTCGGCCTTCAACTTCGTCTGCGGGAAGTCCTTCTCGAACTGCAGGACCAACTTGCCGCCCTTCTCGAAGTCGAGCAGTTGGCCACGGCTGCGCGCGGCCTGGATCTCGGCCAGCAGCTTCAGCTCCTTTTCGGCTTCCTTGAACCGTTGCAGCTTCGCCAGCATCGCGTCGATCTGCGGTGGGTTCTTGCTGTTGCCGAGTTCCTTCGCCTTTTGCACATGCTCGGTGGCCCGGTCGTAGTCGCGCACCTTGAACAGGTCATCCGCAAGCAGCATGTGCTTGTCGGCCTCTGCCCCTGGCTGCATGAGCTGCAGCCGTTCGGCATAGAACTCGTCTTTCGTCAGCACCTGCGCCACTGGCACGTCGACCTTGCGCACCGCCCGCAGGTTGGCGTGCGGCACCCGCCGCTGCTCCCCCTTTACCTGCACGACGAGGTGCTCGCTCGTCTTGTCGACGATGCGGCCGATCATCGTCTGCTTGCTGCCATTCAACAGGTACTCGACTTCATCAGCGCGAACGGTCAGTTCGTCCTGGGTGTCGCCCGCGAGGTTGAATTTGCGCTTCCAGGTCAGCGCGCTCGCCGCCGACAAATGGTCCCAGCGCAAGTCCAGCATGCCGCCGTTGTCGAGGCGCTTGACGCGCAGACCTTGGCCGTCGGCAGTCTCGACGTCGGCCAGCAACACGCGCCCATCGGCGAGTTGCACCGACTGCGCGGTCGCCGTCGCCAAAGGCCAAGCGAACCAACCCAACACCAACGCACACAGAGAGACTCGGATCATCGCATCACCTCGTCAGAGCATCCGGGTTTTCACCGCGGAAGGTCAACACTCGGTCGCGCAACGGCAGTTGCCGCGGCACCACACGCAAGAATTCGGCAGTCACTTCTTCACCGGCATCGAACCACTTCACTTCAATGCGAACGAGCCACAGTTCGGGCCGCGATTCGTCGGCGACCGCTTTCGCCGACCACCGCATGCCATCAAAGCCCGGCGTCGTCTGGTTCACCAAGGGCACGAAGTCGAGCGCGATCGGCGACGTGCTGCCGGTAGCGGAGCGCACCGCTTCGTGCATCACCCGGTGCACGGCGTTCTCGCACAACGCCGTCAACTCGTGGCGCGCATCGGTGGTGCGGCGTTGGCCAACGCTCGCAGTCATCGCGCTGAGCAACGCGGTCACGCCAACCAGCAAGATGACGAGCGCCGCCATCATTTCGACCAGCGTGAAGCCGTGCGCGTTCGCGGAGCCCTTCCCGTTCGTGTCACCAGCAATGTGTGGATCAACCATTCCAATCATCCTTCGCGTGCGCGATCGGCAGCACAAACTCGACGGTGCGCCCGATGTGCACACGGCTGCCAGCGGGGTGATCGAGCGGCTTGGTCGAACGTCCACCGCGGCGCAGGCCACGCAGTTCGTCGCCAACCCGTTCGGCATAGCCGATCCACTCGCCGCGCAGCTTGATCCAACCACCCTCAGCGGCCCCAGGAAAACGGTTGCCGTCGTAGAGCGTCAACGACGTGTCGTCGGCACTCAGGGCATCCACCATCAGACCTTCCGGTGCATACTCCGGTGGCTGCGCGACGACACAGCGCACCAGGATCGCGTGCGGGTGAACGTCGTCCCGCGGGTCATTGGCGCTCGCCGGGCCCCGATCGAGCGCGAACTGCCCACCACTCAAGTCGTCGACGAGCCAGCCGCCGCGCGCGCTGTCCCACACGCGCATCGGCCCCGCTCCTGAGATGCCAGTGCCCGACGCGTCGCCCCACGTGCGCGTCGTCTGCGACCACAACAAGAACTCGACGTGCAGCAAGTCCGACAGCAGCGGGGCCGTCACGTTGTGCACCAAGAGACCCGGCAGCTCGGGACTGCCAGGCACCGCCACCGTGAACGGATCGGCGAAGCGATCGGGCCCATTCGGCAGGGCTTGGCCGGGCAACAACCACAAGGCGCGCAATTCGAGCAGCGCGTCATCGGTGCCTTCTTGTCGCGCCGGCAGCAGCAGCATGTTGCCGATGCCACGCAAGGGCTGACCAGCGCGCAGTTCGGCGACTTTCTGATCGAGTGCAGACGGTTGCATCGACGGGTCGGCGCGCAACAGGTTCGTCGCCAACATCGCGTCCACGAGCGCCAGTTCCCGTTCGGGGTAGAGCCGCACGGCCCCACGCAGGATCTGCACCTTGGTGGCGCCGCGTTCGGCTTGCTGCGGCAAACCGATCGCCAATTCCTGCACCACCAAGCGATCCTCGACCGCATCGCGATCGCGGCCGGTGGCACTGCCGCGCAAGGTCGACAGCTCGCGCGCGATGATGCGCTGGGCGCGGCTCGCACGGTCGGCGAGGGCTTGGCCGAGTTCCCCTTCGCTAAACATGCGCACGCCGCTGTCGACCAACTGCACCAGCATCACCAAGAAGCCGGTGAGAATGCCCATGACGACCAGCAGCTCGATCAGCGTGAAGCCGGCGGCGCGGCGGCGGGTTGGTGAACGATGGTTCATCGCGCCGTCACCTGCTCGTCGAATACGCGTCCTTGCCCTTCGTACTCGACCCGCACGTCTTCGATGCGCGCCGTGGTCTTCCAACCGTGCGCGCGGAAGCTCGCCAGATCGAGACACCCGGGTTTGTAGATCGTCTGGAAGCGGATCTCCAGGCGCGAGGCCTGATGCCCTAGCCGGTGCGCCGCGGCGTCGGTGGTGCCACCGCGCAAATGCCAAAGGCCGCCTGCCGGCAGCGGTTCGCCGTCCCACGGCAGCTTGCTGTCGGCGCGCACCATGCACAGCACTTCGACGCGCGGGTCGGTGGTCTCTTCGCGCCAACGCAGGCTGCGGAAGTAGACCGGCGCTTCGTTGGTGGTCAGCTGGAAGTAGGCCAGCTCCGGGTCGTCGCTCTTCTCGTGGTAACGATCCCAGTAGCGGAACGGGAAGCCGATCGCGACTTCGCCCGTGCTCGCGGATTGCGGCGCCGTGCCAAAGCGGCCACGGAACAGACCGCGCGCTTGGCTGCTGGTGCTGTCTTCACCCGGCGGAAACCAACGTGGCATCTCGAGCAGCGTCTGCTCGCCGCGGCCGCGCACCCAGGTGTAGTGCAGCAGTTCCTGCCCGATCAGCACGGTGCCGTAGCGGCGCGGCAAAGCGCCGAGCGCTTGCAGCGGGATCTCGCTATCGCGCACCGAGAGGCCGCTCGCCAGAATCGCGGCCGGGCGATGCGTCATGAACTTCACGCGGGCGCCGCGGTCGTGGCCGCGCGCCTGCGTGTTGAGCAGGCCGCGCCCGTTGGTGGCGAGCGTGAACTCGCCGGCGGCGTAGGCCTGGTAGGCCAGGATCTCGCTGTCGACCATCAACAGACCGCCACTGGCCGGAACGGCCGCACCGAGGTCGGTCTGCGACCACTCGGCGCCAGCCGAGTTGTTGGTGAACGCGCGGTTGATGCGGAAGGTCTTGGCCGACTCGTCGAACAGTTCGTCAACAGTCAGGTCGCGCGCCAGGTGGGTCGTGATCTCCACTTCGTCGACGAAGCCCTGCATCGGTTGCAGGTTGCCGATGCCAGCGCCCACCGACGGTTGCTCGCAATAGGCCGCTGGCAACTCCCCGCTGGGGAACTTGACGACGCGGTCGAACTTGCGCGGCTCGTTCATCACCGTGTTGGCGGGCGGACCGACAAACAGATTGCGCACACCATCCTGGAACGCCACCAACTGGAACGGCCACGGGCCAAATCGCTCCGGCGGCGTTTGGTTCTGCTGCCGGTTCTCGGCGTTGTAGCGGCGTGCTTGCCAGTTGACGGTGTGCCACTCGACCGCGGGCCGCTTGCTGCCCGAGGCGGCCGACCCTTGCACGAGGGCGACGCGGTCAAAGCGGCCGACGCGCCCGGTGTAGGCGCCGTAGTTGCCCAGCAACAACTGCAAGCGATGGCACGGCATGACGTCGCAGTTTGGCTGCGCATGCGAGCTGGTCTCCGTGAAGGGGTCGCCACGGAACGCCAAGGCACTGCGCGCGCGCTCGATCTGCGGAAAGAGGCTCTCAAGCTTGGGCGTGTAGCCGATGTAGCCCTTGGTCTCGAGCACGGTGCCCCACGGCGGCGTCTCGTCACCCGTTGGCGACGTCGTCGGCCCCAGCGGGCCAACCTGCACGGTGTCGATCGAACGCGTGCGAACCAGTTCGTAGTAGAGCGAATCCCAAGCGCGGCGATTGGCGCGGCAAACGAACTTGCCCTGCATCAGCGCGTCGTAGCGCACCCATTCGGTGTCGTTGACGTCGCCGCCCTTGGGATACATCTGCAGCCACTCGGTCTGGCCGAGGATCGCCGGATCCAGCAGCACCGCCCCATTCTGCACGCTGATCGAGATCGGGATCACCCACGTGATCATGGTGGGGATGTCGTCCCAGATGACTTGCGAACCCGGCTGCCCCCACGGCCAGTCCGTGAAGTCGGTGATGAAGCGCTTCACCTGGCCGTCGTAGTGGTCGCGCGAGATCTGGCTGTTGTCGCCAGGCAGCACCTGGGCCCGCTGCACGCCGTTCAGCTTGTTGCCTTGCCGCGCCGTGTAGCGAATGACTTCGATGCCGCCGGCCCGCGTCGTCGACGTCTGCCCGGGCTGCGGGCCGCCCTCGTAGTTCAGCGCCCGTTGCAGCAGCAGCGCGTAGCCGCCGGTGGCCGGGAAGGCATTGCAGATGGCCTCCTGCGCGGCGGCGGGCGGCTGGTCGCGGCCGGTCGGCAGCGGATCGGCGAGCTGCAAGTCGCCGACCCAGGTGTCATCGATGCCAACCCCGATTTGGAACGGCGGTCCTTGCGGCGGCGAGATCACGATCGGCCGCGGGTTGTCGATGAAGGCGCGCGCCACGGCAAAGGCACCCACTGCACCATCGAGCTTGGTGGTGCCGAGCATCATCGGCAAGTCGTCACTCAGCAGCGCGCTGTAGCCATAGAGCTCGACCAGGGAGCCGACCGGATGCTCGGGGAACACCGCGAGGTTGACGCCCTGCAACTGCGGGTCATTGAGGTCGATGGTCGGCTCGCCGTTGGCATCGACCGGAATGGCGGGATGGTGTTCGAGAGCACTCTGGCGGGCGGCGCGACCGCCGACCGAGTCCTTCCATTGGCAACGGAAGGTGTTGCCACTCACGCTCGAATACTCGAACAGTTCGAGCCCGATGCGCAGCGTCCCGACTGGCGGGAAGCCCTCGGTGCTGTCGACCTGCAAATCGAGATAGCGCTCGTTGCCGGACATGCCAGGCAAGGTGCGGTTGTTGCCGAGCGATGGATCAAACGGCTTGCACGCGGCCGTCAGGTAGGTGACGTACTTCGGCTTGCCGCGCGTCATGCCATCGACCGCGAACGACAAGTCCGCCGGCCTGCCACTTGGTGCCGACAAGCTCAGATGCATCGGCATGTTGGCGGGCAGACCCAGCTCGGCCAGCGGCACCGTCCACTCGCTGACGGTGCGCGTCACTCCAGCCAGGGAATCCGAGGGCTTGGGATCGAGACCCGCTTCGTCGATCACTTCGAAGATCAGGTTGCCGTCTTTGCCCTGCACGGACAGACGATTGCGTTCCGGGTCGCCATCGCCGTGTTCAAACAGCGTCACGCCCGCCAGCGACTGTGGCTCGACCCAGAAGCCGATGCCCATGCGCTCCATGAAGCCATCGGGGTTGCTGAACGGGAAGCTCAGCCGATCGTGCCGCCCGCCGCCTTGTTGCTGCGTCTGTCCGCCGGCACCGCTGCCGGTGGGGCCACTGCCGGTGGGGCCGACATTCTGCATCAGGTACGGGCCTTCCTTCTTCACCTCGCGGCCGCGCACGTCGAGCGCTTGCCCAAACGAGTCGCTACCGCGCGGCACACCCTGCGTGCCCCAGACGCCGTTCAACGCCGTCGCCGGCGATGGTTGGATGCCCGAATCGGCGTCGTCGGTCGCCGCGTAGCGCGCGGCGCCAAAACCCATCTCGGGATAGGCGAGCGGAATGATGTGCGGGAAGTAGCGCGGGGCCGGGTCGTTGCCGATCTCGTTGGCCTGCAAGCTGCCGAGGTTGATCGGCATCGTCACCCAGTACGGGGCCCGGCGATCGAGCTGGAACGCTTCCTCGAACGTCTCCTGCAGCGACCAGCGTTTCTCGATCAAGAAGCCCGGCATCGCGGCGGCGATGCCGCTGCGTTCGTGCCGACCGACCACGCCTGGCGAGACAATGCTGCGCGAACGGCTGGCCGCGGCGCGATAGGACACCCACGGTCCGGATTGAAAACAGATCGGCACCGTGCCCATCTCGATCGTGCTGTCGCGACCGGTTTGCAGGCTGCGATAGAGCGCCACCCACGGGCCCTTCTCGGCCGGAGTCTTCAGCAATTCGAAGCGCGGCTTCCACACCCGCTCGACCAAGTCTTGCCAGCCGGTGAAGGGTCCACTGCCGCGCAGCGTCGCCAACTCCTCGGCGAACAGACGCGCTTCGCTCTCGCGGATCCAGCGCGGACTCGCCGGCCGCCGATCGCCTTCATGCACGCGCACATCGGCGGCCGTGCGCACATCCGAGCACACCGCCGTCAGCACTTCGGTCGACGCGGTGTTGATGTTGATCGGGGCTGGGATCAGCGGCTCGACCACGGTGTCTGTCGCCGGGAACGGCTGCGTCGGCCAGAACAGCAAGTGCAACTCGAACACCGAGGGCAACGACAGCTCCGGCGTACCACGCTGCGTGGATGCCGCCATCACCAGCCCATACTCGACGTCGCCGGTGCGCAGGTTGTGCAGACGCACCGTGCTGCCGGCACCGAGATGCAGTGCCGACTTGACCAGCAGCGTCTTCGTCTTGCCGGGCAGCAAGTCGTTGAACACCCGCTCTGGCCTGCCCCACGTCGCCGCCGTCGCCGCCATGGTGTCGATCGTGAACGTGCGCTGCAACGCGTCGAGTTCCATCGCCGTGAAGCGGCCGGCCCCAGCCGCCTCGATCTCCAGCACTTCCCCGACCGCGCGATAGGGTTTGCGTTCGCGCCGCCCCGCGTCTGGCCGCGCAAACGGCCACGCCGCCGCCATCACGCAGCGAAAGTCGAGCACCAACGCCGTCGCCGCAATCGGCTGCTTGCCGTCGGCGAACTCGGGGTACTGCACCCCGCGCTCAAGTTGGCCAAGGTTGTTGCCGTCCTTCTCGCCGTAGCGGATCAGCTCGTCGGCGACCCACACCATGCCGGTCTCCGGCAAGCGCGTGGCGTCTTCAAGGGCGACGAACTTGGCTTCGGGCAGTAGGTCTTCGCGCAGCCGCGTGGTGACGCCGATCACGTTCGCAAACAACAGCGGCGAGGCCGAGTCGACGTGCAAGAAGCGCTGCAGGTCGACCACCTGCCCACCGAGCAACACCCGACCACCGTCCTGCACGTCGGCGAACGCCGGCGGCAGCTCCACTTGGTTGGGAAACTCGTCAAGGCTGTCGTAGTTCGGCGTCGGATCGACCGACGGGTGCGACATCGCGGCGTCGGCGAGCACCAGTTCGCGCACGCTGGCCGAGGCCTGCTCGACCGACGTCAACTCGACATCGCGCATCGCCGCATCCGCCCCCACGCCCATCGACACCGCGAACGGCAATGCCAACAGCATCAACAGGGTGAGCGCGAACAAGACCGCCAACAACGCGATGCCGCAGTCGGCCCGCACGGACGCAGTGTTCTTCACGTTCCCTCCAAGTTGACGAAGCGAACCTTGGGCAGTTCGGTCGCTTCCCCGCGCTGATCGAAAGCAAATCGGTAGGCCTGCTCGAACTTCAGTTCCGCCGGCAGCTTCTGCGGCGGCGAGAAGGCGTAGACGAACCAACGAATCTCGTCGACCATGCCGACGATGGCGCCGTCGCTGGGCGAGCATTCGAAGACACCGTCGGGCTCTTGCTCCGGGACGCCGTCGGCAACGCCGCGCGCCAGCTCGCGGCCGTCGAGCGTGATCCATAGCCCGTGGCCATCGCAGCCGACATCGAGGGTGCACCAGCGGCCGACCGGCAGCGGCAGTTCGCTGACAGCCGTGGCAGTGATGGTGCCTTCGCCCGAGTGGCCGTGCAGGCGCATGCGGGCCCGCGGCTTGCCTTCGGCGTCCGTCGACAGGTCGATCGCGGGCAGCAAACGCAAGATGGTGCAGGCCGAACGCCGCTCGAGCCACAGGTCGAGGCGCACCACAAAGCCATCGCGCAAGTCCAGCAGCGTCGGCTTCACCGGCCAGCTCACCAGCGCCCCACGATCGCCGTCGCGCGGACGACGCGCGTGGCCAAAACGACCGGTCGGCACGTCTTCGCCCTGCAACACGGGGCGCAGCACTTCATCGAGGGCTGGCTCGCCGGGCTCCAGATGGAACGCCACCACCGGTTGCAGCAAGCGCGCCTGCACCGTCGACGGCTTGTTCTCGCCCCCGGGCAGCAGCAGCACTTCCGTCGGTGCCCCTTCCGATCGCGCCGTCAACTGCGCCGCCCGCAGTTCCCCCGCCAGGATCGACTGAAACACGATCTGCGGGTCGGTGCGCTGCAAGTAGCTGATCGACAACCCCATCAATACCGACACCACCCCCATGACAACGAGCAGTTCGAGCAGGGTGAAGCCAGCGTGACGTTGCATGAGCAGGATTGGGCAGGCGGGGGGCGGGAGCTACTAGTTCTCTGGCCAGACAAGGTCATCGTCTGTTCCGAAAGTCAGGTCTTGGCCAGCACTCAGCAGCTGGTATTTGCCGGCCCCATACGGCACGGCATCGGCGCGGCGCTTGCACTTCACCGACACCACGTCGCCTTCTGGGCTCAGCACCATCATTTGCGGCCGTTCCATGCCGAGCTTGCTGAAGTAGCAAAGCGGCGTGCCCCACGCATCGGCGAGTTCGACGCGGGCGCGCTGCTTCAGGATCGGCAAGTCGATGCCGTGGTCGTCGCCGTCGGTGTTGACGAAGCGCTCGGCGATGCCGTTGAGATCGACGCCGTCGGCCACCGACTGGCTGAGGAAACAGACCAGCGACTCGATACCGGTGTTGCGCCCGTTGTCCGTCTTCCACGCCGTCTTGGCATCGGCCACCAGCGGCTTTAGATCGTCCGGCGGGTAGTAGCCATGCTTGCGCATGTGGGCGTTGATGCCGGTCTCGATCATCTGCATGTTGGCTTGGGTGGCGGCCTCGTTGGCGCTCTCCTTCGCACTCAGCACCTGCGGCAGCAGCACCGCGGCGAGCACGCCGATGATCGAGATGACGATCATCAACTCGATCAACGTGAACCCGTTCGCGCGCGAACGGCCGACGGTCGAAGTCTTGCTCATGGCGTTGCTCACTCAGCGATCCTTGCGGCGTTCCAGACGGTAGTCATCGAAGGCGACATCGACGTCGTCGCCACTGCGGCCACTGGCGAACAACACGGTCTTGAGTTCGGTGTTGGTGTTGCCGGTAAGGGTCTTCAGGTCCCTGCGGTAGACGACGAGGCCGTTCCAGGCGACCACCAAAGTGAACTGCTTCTGCTGCTCCTCGCCGTGTTGCACGACGCGCAGTTCCAGCTCGTGTCGCGCATTGACGTCGAAGCCGACCACTTCCAGGTCCTTCTTCTCAAGGACTTCCTGGCCATTGTCGCGGCCATCGACGAGGCGCACATGAGGCTTGCCTTCGCGCACGCCCACCCGCACTTGGAACTCGACACCGCCGTTGCCGCGCTGCAGTTCGATGCCAAGGCCAGCAAAGCTGTCCGCTCGCGGCTGCTTCGGTCCGAGCTGCAGCGTCGCACTGGTCGCCAGGAAGTTCTTGCCCTTGCGCACAGCGCCGACGCGTTCGGCGAAGACTTCGCCTTTGCCGCCGCGCGGGAAGCTGGGACGGAACACCAACTGCCCCGCCACCACTTTGGCGCCGAGCAGGCCGTCCGAATCGCACGTCCAGATCGCCCCGGGTTCGGAGCGATCCAAGCTGTCACCGAGTGTTTCCTTGGCGGCGTGGTCGTCGATGGCGGCCAGCGACTCCTGCGCCCACTTCGCCAGCGGTTCGTCTTTGGCAAGATCCTGCGTCATGCGGTTCAAGGACGTCCACGCCTCGTCGACTCGCCCGCGGCTGTAGTCGACGACCGCCAGCGCGCCCTTGCCGTACCACTTCAGCTGGTCGTCGCTCGCGAAGTCGCGGCCGGTGGAAAACGCCGTCGACGCCGCGCGCACGTCGGCCGCATCAAACCGGTAGAGACCCTGCAGTTCGTAGAGTTCAAGCGACGGCGTCGCCACCAGATCCACGGCCCGATCGCCATAGCGACGAGCGGCGACGGCGGCAGCGACCTGCGCGTCACCGCGACCTTCGCGCGCTCGCTCCGACTGCACCGCCGCCATCTCGGCGATCGCGTGCACAAAGTCGTCGCGCATTCGCAGGGCTGCTTCCAAGGCCTCGACCGCACTCTCCAGCTGGCCCGACAAGCGCAGCGTGCGCCCGCGCAGGTAGAACGCGAACGGATCGAGCGGGTCGGCCTCGAGCGCGCGGTCGATCCACACGATGGCGGACTCGTACTGCTTCGTGCGCAAGAACAACCACGCCAAGCCCGTCGCCGCGCGGTGACGCAAGAACGGCTCCTGGTCATAGACGCGCAGCAACAGGTCGTGCGCTTCTTGCACCTTGGCTTGGTGCATCAGCGCCGCCGCTTGGCCGAGTTGGGCGGCACCACTATCCGCCGTGCTGCCGGCATTGCGGAACGCTTCGAAGGCAGCCGTGGCGTTGCCCGCGGCGTAGTGCACACAGCCTTCGAGATACGGCTGCGGGGTGTCCTGCAACGTGGCGAGGGTGGCGCGCGCGCCATCGATCTCGCCCATAGCCAGCTGGCAACTGACGATGGTGCGCAGGATGCGCACCTTCTCACTCGCATCTTGCACGCTGCCAAGCCGCTGTTCGGTGGCACGCGCGGCGGTCAGTGCCTCGCGACTGCGACCGCGCTGCCGCAAGAACTCCGCCAACGCCGCGTGCGGCCGTGCATCGCTCATCTGCAGCGACACCGCATGGCGCAAGTCGGCTTCGGCCTCGACCATCAAACCAAGGCGGGCCTTGATGGCGCCAAGACCTTCGAAGCGGAACGACGCGTTCGGGCCGGTCAACGGCAAGCCTTCCAGCATCGCCAGCAGGCCCGCCAGATCGCCACGAGCGCGCAGCACACGCTGTTGCTGGCGCAGGCCTTCGATGTCGCCGCCAGAGAGTTGGCGATAGAGATCGGCGTGCTGCAGCGCCTTGTCGTAGACCGTCGTGTCTTCGCGCGCGCGCTCGAGCAACCAAGTGATGAAGTCGCGGCGATCGGGCAGGCTGATGAGGCTCTCCGGAATCTTGCGTTCCCGTCGCGCGATCTCGTTGCGCAGCGTGCCAGCCAACTCGATCCTGTCGATCTTCAGGTTGTCGCCGCCGAGTGTCATCATGTCGCCAACGCGCTGCTTTACGACGTCGTACGTGCGCAGCCGCAGCTGCACCGCCGACAGGTCGCTGCTGGTTTCGAGCGCGAACACGTCGACGCCATCGCGCTCGATGGTGCCAAAGCGCGGCGACGCCAGGCCGCCGTAGTAGACGCGGTCGTAGCTGCGGGCGGCGCGTTCCTCTTGCTCCTTGCGGGACGTCGTTACCGGCGCTGGTTCGCCATCGGTCGGCGTCGCTTCGACGGGTGCGGCGTCACCCGATTGCGCCACCGCAATGCCTTCGAGTGGCGCCCCATCGACGCGCACGGCGTACAGGTGGCCAAAGTCGGGCCCCGGATCGAGCGGCATCGCCGCCAACGACAGCGGGGAACGCGGCGGGAACGCCAGCTCACGCGGCGGCAACGACTTCGTCTCGCTCGGCTCGCTCAGGAAGTCCCCGCGCGCGAGCGCGACCGGCGGCGTCGTCACCAGCGTGGTCGCCAAGAACGGCTTCGCCTGGTACTCCTTGACCTTGGTGTTGGTCTTGGTCGACCAGTTCGGCTCTTCGAGATAGCCGCGCGCCGTCAGCGCGACGATGCAGAGGGTGAGCAGCGCCAGGACTTGTTCTTTGCGGATCGCCATCACTTCTTCCCTCCCGCACTGCTCACGCTGACTGGAGCCGGCGCCTCGGCGACCTTCCACACGATGCCCTGCAGGGTGCCCTTCACCGCACACGGTTCGCCAGGACGGGCGGGCTTCAGCACCTGCCAACTGTCGATGACCAACGTGCGATCGCGTTGTCGGCACGACTCGAAGAAGGCGAGCAGCGTTGGCTCGTCGGCGAGAAACTGGAACGACACCTGCTCCTGCGTCAGGAAGTCGCTGACGACCACTTCGCCGGGCCGCGCACTGCGCGGTTGGCTGCGGTTGCGCCGGGCATCGAGCTTCATCGACACGATCGCCCGCAGACCGATCGCCTCTTCGGAAGCCGCGCGGGTCTGGTCGTGGGCGGCGTAGAGACGCTTCTGCATCTCGTCGATCAGCTCTAGGCCAAACAGGGTGGCGCGCTGGTCGTCGTAGGTGGACGGCACGTCCCAGATCACATTGGCATCGGTCACCTGCACGTCCCGCTTGCCACCTTCGCCGACGATCGTCTGCTTGAGATCGCGGCCCATCTTGAACAGGTATTCATCCGGGCGACCGTTGCTGGCTAGCTCGAATTTGGCCGTTGGCTTGAACGCCAACTCCTGCTGCAAACGCGTGCGTTCCGCCACCAGTTGTTCATTCTCACTGCGCGCAGCAGTGAGCGCGGCCTGGTTGTAGGCCTCGGTCGGAGCGCCGAGTTTGCTCGCGGACTGCGGCCGCACGTCGTAGAGCGAGCCAATGACCGCACTGGCGATCAGGTAGACCACGCCGCCGATGCCGCAGCCGAGCAACCAGCGCTTGTTCTCTTGCACAAAGGAGCCGACGTCCATCATTGCACCTCAGGCGACAGCTCGATGGTGATGCGGAAGCGCTCGGACTTGTCCTGACTGGGCATGGCCTTCATTTGCGGATCGAGCCCGGCCATGCCGGGGTCGGCACCAAACTTCTGTTTGAACTCGAGCACGACGCGCGCCACTTCGACGCCGTTCAGCTCCTTGCCAGCGCCCTCGACGACGACCGCCGGACGCTTCTTCTGGTTGCCGCCGCTGGCCGCCGCGACTTCGATCTTCTCGATCCACAGTTGCGGCGGCAGATGGGCGGCGATCGCGCGCTGCACCCGCGCCAGTCCCTGCAGCGGCAACGCTTGCCCGCGCAAGTGCTCGACCAGGCTGCGTTCTTGCTTGTTGGCGTCGACGATGGCCAGCGCCTCGGCGTCGATGCTGTTGGCGCTGCTGATCTGCCGCTTCAACGAACGGGTGGCACTCTCCGCAGCGGCGGCGCCGGTCTTGCCGTGCGAAACCTGCAGCGCTAACAGCCCCACCACCAACACGCCCGCGGCGATGTTCCAGATGGTGCGCTGCTGGAAGCGCTGCGCCTTGCGCACCGCTTCCGGCAGGATCTCGAGCGAGTAGAGCGTGTCGTCCAGCCGTCCTACCGCGAGGCCGAGCGCAATCACCGCTTCGTGCCGCATCGCCTGCAGCTGCTCGGCGTCGGCTGGCGGCAACGCGGACAGGTCGAGGTTGGCGAACGGATCGAACAGTTCGACCGGACAGCGCAACGCCTCGCGCAAGAAACCACGAATGCCGCGCAGGCGCGCGCCACCGCCGGCGAGCAGCACCCGATCGAGGCGCAAGTCGGCGATCTTGGTCTGCGCCTTGCAGAACGACAGCGAACTCAGGATCGCCGCCGAGATCGAACCGGCGGCCGAGGTTGCCGACAGCGTCACCTTCTCGGCTTGGCCGCTGGCGTAGCGCCCACGACTCTGCGGATCGAGGTCGAGCAGATCCTTCTTCAACGCCTCGGCCTTGCGTTCGCTGACGTTGAACGACGAGGCGATCGCATCGTCGAGCACCTTGACGCCACTGCTGAGGTTGCGCGCAAACAACAGATCGGTGCCCTTCACGATCGCCAGGTCGATCGTCAGGTGGCCGATGTTGACGAGGCAGACCACGCTGTCGGCTTCGACCGGCCCGCACTTGAGGAAGGCGTTGTAGAGCGCCGTGCAGTTGGGCACGAACGCCACCACCGAGCCGCCCGTCTTCTTCACTTCACCTTGCAGGCGATCGAGCGCTTCATCCTTGGCCAACGCCAGCAGCACGGTATCGACGCCCGCTTCGGCATCTTGCGGCGGCAGCAAGTTGTAGTCAGCGGACAGCGAGCCGCCCGATTGCTGCGCCAGGTCCTGGATCTCGAGATCCATCAAGTTGCGCAGTTG
>CANEYR010000084.1 GCA_947444055.1 Planctomycetota bacterium | reverse complement strand
TCGGTGAACGCGCGGTCGTGCCCCTTTCGGCGATTCTCGACGAAGCGATGACGGTCACGGCGAAGGCGGCCAGCCAGCGAGGCATTCAAGTCGTGATCGAAAAAGGCGACGCCTCGTTGATCGTGCGCACCGTCGTAGTCGAAGCCGTGCAAGCGGTTTGGCAGGCATTGATGGGCATCGTCGAGCGCACGCCAAGTCGCATCCTCATCACGCAGGCACACGCCGAGGTGGCGATTGGCGCGCAGCGGGTGCGGGCGGTGGCGAGTGTGTGCATGCGCGCCTCTGGCCTCGCGCACGATGCGATGGAAGAAATCGTGCGCGTGGTGGCCGGGGCGCCGGGTTGCATGGCGGCTCTCGCGCGTTCGCCGATGGCGTCCGGCCTGGCGGCTGCGGTGTTCGTGCAGTTGCGGCTTGGCGGCGACCTCACTGCTCGCCTGCAGGGCGAAGACCTTCAGCTCGAATTGCGTTGGCCGCTAGCTTCCTGAGCGCCGACCGCAGCGACTAGCGGTTGCAGGCCGCGCGTCGCGTCGATGGCGAGTTGCAGCACGCTTTCGTGGGCGGCGTCGAAGCTGTGGCCACCGAAACGGATTTGTTGGTAGGCGGTGAACGCCGCTGCAACCTCCGGCAGCAGTCGCTGGGCGCGGGCGAGATCGCGAGCGAAGCTCTCGAGCGTCTGGCCGCGTGTGCGCGCATGCCCGACCGCGGCTAGTGCCTGCAGCAAGCGACCGAGCAAGCGGCGCGCACTGCGAGCTACGGTCGTCGTTGGCTGAGTCGTCGACTGCCGTGTGCGCTGCGGCCACATCGACGTCGCCACGACCAGGAGCAGGGCTAGCGCCAACAACCACGGCTGCAGCAAGAACTCGAACATCGCCGCGAGCGTGTAGGCGCGAGGTTCGTCAACCGGCGCGTCCTTGGGGAGCTCGGCGTCGCTGGCGTCAAGCGGCGTGGGCCCTCGTTGGCCACGTTCGGCTGGCGGCGTCGGATCGAATACGACGTAGCCACGTTCCGCGAACGGGATCTCGACCCAGGCGTGCGCATGCTGAGCGCCAAACATGCGAGCGCCCGGCGTGTCGCCATCGGGCTCGCCGCCATAGAGCCCGACGCCGATGCGGCAAGGAATGCCGCGCAAACGCAGCATCAGCGCTGCCGCCGAAGCGAAGTGCATGCAGTAGCCACGACGGTCGCCGACGGCGAACAGGAAGTTGTCGATGGCGTGCGGCCAGCTGCCCGTTGGCTCGCTGCGTTCGTAGCGACAGTGCTGCCAGAGGCCCTTGGTGAGGCGATCCATCGCCGCGACTGGCTCGCGCCCGACGTGCCAGCGCGAGAGCAGTTCTTCGTAGCGCGCTGCTTCAAAGTGGCTCGGCAGTTTGGTCAAGCCAGCGCCGCCGCCGCGTGCATCCAGTGCGACGTCGTCGGTCAGCGGCGGCGGCACTTGGTAGCCGATCTCGTAGTACTCGGCAGCGTGCGGTTGCGTGTGGCGGATCCACTCGCGCCCGCGGTCGACGACGAGATCGCTGAGAAAGTGCACGGCGCAGGCGCCGCTTGGCACGAAGACGAAGTGGCCGGCGGCGGCGAAGCGCTGCAGTTCGAGCGTGTGCACTGGCACACCCGGCAACGGTCGGCGCAGGACGTGGCCTGCGGCTGCATCCACCGGGGTGAGATCGAGTTTGCCGAGCTGCCAGCGATCGAGACTCGCCACCGTGAAGAAACCCGAGCGCAGGTAGAGATCGGGCGGCAGCGAGCGACCTTCGGCGTCGCGCACGCGCACCAGCTGTTCGCCGGTCAACTCCGACAGCACCCCACCTTTGCCATCGAGCACAAACGAATCGTCGAGGCCGGTCTGCCGTGGGCCGCGGCCCGCGGGTGTGGGTGGCGAAGAGGAAGCGTTCGGCTGGCGACTCGGTGAAGGCAGCCACGCGAGGGTGCGTTCCACGGTGAGGGCCGCAAACAGGCAGCCAATCACCAACGCCAGACTGCCGCCGAAGACGGCGCGCAGCGAACGCGCGGTCACCACGTGCGGCGCGCTGTCGCCGACCGCGTGCACGGCGAGGTGGCTGGCGCAGCGCAGCGACAGGCACGCGCACACCGCGTACGCAACCAGCAGCGGCAGGCACGGCCCATCGAGGATGACGCCGACCAGCATCACGCAAAAACTCAGGAACAGGGCGAGCGCGCGATCGGCGTCCTGTTGGCGAACGGTCGCAAACCCGAGTGGCGGCAGAATCGTGCAAGCCAAGGCGGCGGGACGAGACATCGGTCCGACCCATTGCAGCGCCAGCAGGAACGCGCCGGCTTGCAGCACGGTGATGCACAAGACCTGTTTCCAGCCAAGGCGAGGCAAGCGCGCGTACAGCGCACCTGGCAGCACCCACGCGAGCAGCCAGCCGAGCGGCAGTTCCGCGCTAGGCAGATTGACCAGCGCCAGCGTCGTGCAGGCGAGCAGCAACACGGCGGCGGCCGCGGTAGCGCCGGAATGCTTGCCGTGGCTCATTCGTCATCGCCTCCGACCAGCGTGACTTTGCCTGGCATCGCCGCAAACTCGGGCGACTCGAAGTAGGCGCCGGCGGGAATCCACAAGCAGTGCTCGAGCTTCTGGATCGTCGCGAACAACTCGCCTTGCACACTGCGACACGGCGAAGGACTTGCAGCCGCCAGCATCATCATCAGCTCGGCCTCGTGGGCGGGGCCCTGCACCAAGATGCTCGCCGGCTGGTCGCCCAGCACGAGAACGTGCGCCTCGGCGCCGCGATGGCGCAGCACGTGCAGCAGCGTCGCACACGCACCTAGTCCCCATTCAAAGCGGCGCGAGCCGTGGTGCAATTCGCGCCGCGGCGGCCGCCGCAGATCGAGCACGATGCCAATGGTTCGTGGCAGCCGACCGTGCGTCACGGTGCGCACCAGGGTGCCGAGCGATGCACTGCGCAGGGCATGCACGGCGCGCGCGTCTTCGCCAGCATGGTGTTCGCGCAGCGAATGAAACTCCGGGCCCGACAGGTGCGAGCGATCGTGCGGGGCCATCTCACTCTCGTCGATGGAGCGCAGCACATCGCTGCGCAGCGACACGCGGGCCGGTTCGGTGACCAGATCGGCGGCGACGTGAATGGCCGCCCGGCTGCGGAACATGCCGAGAGGGGATTGCGCGAGCAGCAAGAACACGCGTTCGAGCACGTGGCCGCGCTGCATGCTGCGTTGGCGAACGGGAACGCGCGCGGGTTGCACCGGCGCCAGCGGCGGCAGCAAGGCCGGCTGTTCGCTGCGCATCGTGCGCTGTTCGGTCAGCAGGCAATCGCGCAGGGTGCCGCGCCCTTGGTGCACGATCGTCAGCGTTTCGGTGTAGCCGACCCCAGCGGCGGTGCGGCGCGCGCCGACGCGAATCGTGGTGTGGTGCAGGCCGCGGCGCTTGTGCACGAAGTCGATCACCAGCGGGGCCGTCAACATGGCGGCGGCCAAGCGGGCGTTCGCGTCGCCACCGAGCCAGGCAGCACCCGCCGCGAGGGCGGCCAGCCACGCGACGACGCGGCCGCGCACGGTCAGTTCGATGGAAGTGGTGGGGAAGGTCATCGCGCGCACCCACTCACTCGGGCAACGGCGTCTCGGCGAGCACTTCCTGCAGAATCGCGTCGGCGTTGCCGCCGTGGCGCGGCGTCAAGCGATGGCTCCACGTGGCGAGCAGCAGCGCGCGCACATCGTCCGGCACCACGAAGTCGCGGCCGTGCATGAAGGCGCGCGCGCGGCAGGCGCGATGCAGCGCTTGGGCGCCGCGCGTGCTGACGCCCTGCAGAGCATCGTTGTTGGTGCGCGTGCGATTGGCCAGTTCGACCATGAAGGCCACCAGTTCGCGGGCGCAGCGCACGCCATCCACCGCGGCGCGCGCCTTCACCAAGTCGTCGCGCGAGGCGACCGGCAGCAGCCCTTCGGCCAAACGGTGGCCGTCCTCGCGGGCCACGACGTCGATCTCGTGCTCGACGTCGAGGTAGCCGATGTGCAAGCACAGCAAGAAGCGATCGAGTTGGTTTTCCGGCAGCGGGTAGGTGCCAGCGGCGGTCATCGGGTTCTGCGTGGCGATCACGAAGAACGGATCGGGCAGCGTGTGGGTCGTGCGATCGATCGTGACGCGGCGCTCGGCCATGCACTCAAGCAGCGCCGATTGCGTGCGCGGCGGCGTGCGATTGAGTTCGTCCGCGAGCAGCACCGAAGTGAACACCGGCCCTGGTCGAAACGTCAGTTCGCCGGTCTTGGGCTGGTAGACCTGCGCGCCAACGATGTCACTCGGCAGCAGGTCCGCGGTGCATTGCACGCGCTGGAACGGCAGGTCGAGGGCTTTGGCAAGCGACTTGGCGAGCAGCGTCTTGCCGACGCCGGGGTGATCTTCGATCAGGATGTGCCCGCCAGCGAGCAGCGCCACGATCGCGAGTTCGATGGCGTCTTCCTTGCCGCGCAGAGTTTGACCGATTGCATCGACGAGTGTTTTGGCGAGTGGGGACATCGATTGCTGGCGGAAGCCGGGCGCATGCTACCGCTGCCACCCGTGGTGTGGAGCGTGTCTGCAATCGCCGAACGGCGCGCCAAGGGGAACGGTTCACCGCCGTCTTGGCCCTTCCCCGCGGGGTGCTGGCACGGCTACCTTCGCTCGCGTGAGCAAGCAAGTCGTCGCCTCGTTCCAAGCCAAGGGCCATCTGATCGACTCAGGGCTGCTTTCCGATGCCCTCGAAGCGGTCCAGGCAGCTGGCGCCACCTATCGCGTGGTTCGTCTCGAAATCGGCAAGCAGCGGCTCGACGAAAGC
Source organism: Planctomycetota bacterium (assembly GCA_947444055.1). Classification (GTDB taxonomy): domain Bacteria; phylum Planctomycetota; class UBA1135; order UBA1135; family UBA2386; genus UBA2386. The sequence continues at coordinate 17,383 of CANEYR010000084.1, read as the reverse complement.
CAACTCGAACTCGAGGTGACGGCGCCGACCAGGAAACTGTTCGACCGTGTGCGCGCCGATCTGATGTCGCTCGGCCTCAGTGAGACCGAGACGCAAGACGCCCAGTTCGCCGAAGTCGACATCGCCGGCACCGCCCCCGAGGGCTTCTACTCGACCACCAATCTGGCGACCGAAGTGCGCGTCGCCGGGCAATGGCTGCCGGTGCAAAGCCAGCGCATGGACGCGACTCTGGTCGACGACAACGGCGTCATTCGCTGCGTCAAGCTGCGCGACCTGCAGCTCGGCCAACGGCTCGTGGTGGGGTTCGCCGGCATTCGCATCACGCCGTTCACCACGCGCAAACTGCAGGACGGCAAGTTCGGCTTCATGCAAGGCGGCGTCAGTTCGGAACGGCGACTCGCGGCGCAGGTCGAAGACGTGGTGCGCGAATGGAAGCGCGTGCGCGCCGAAGGCCGCAAGGTGATCTTGGTGGCGGGGCCCGTGGTCGTGCATGTTGGTGGTGGGCCGACGCTGGCGGCGATCCTGCGCGCGGGGCTCGTCGACGGCTTGCTCAGCGGCAATGCGCTCGCGGTGCACGACATCGAGGTGTCGCTGTTTGGCACGAGCCTTGGCGTCGAAATCGCGCACGGTCGTGCGGCGGTGCACGGCCACATGCACCACATGCGTGCGATCAACACGATCCGCCGCGCCGGCAGCATCGCCAATGCCGTGCAAAGGCGCGTGCTCAAGAACGGCGTCATGCACGCGTGCGTGCAAGCAAAGGTGCCGTATTGCCTCGCCGGTTCGATCCGCGACGACGGACCGCTGCCGGACACTGAGATGGATCTGATCAAGGCCCAGGAGGGCTATGCCAAGATCCTTGAGAACGCGGGGCTGGTCGTGATCCTGAGCTCGATGCTGCATGGCATCGGCACCGGCAACATGATCGCGGCGGATGTACTGACGGTGTGCGTCGACATCCATCCTGCTGTGGTCAGCAAGCTGAGCGACCGCGGCTCGGCGCAGAGCCAGGGCGTCGTCACCGACGTCGGGGCGTTCCTTTCGGTTTTGGCCGAGCAGCTTGGTGTCATCGTGAAGACCTGATGGCGCGAACGCGGTAGCCGAGGACATCGACAAAGAGCCAAGGAGCGGCCGGGGAATGGCTTGGGGCACCGACTTCGTCCGGTCGATGAAATCGATGCCATGGGCAGATCACCGTCGTGGAGCGTCATTCCGTTCGTCACCTGTGCACTCGTCGCCCAGCAACGCCAGGCCACCGACGCAACCCTGCGACCGCCGGCGCAGAGGTTGGCGGAAGTGGTGCTCGCGAGTCTTGATGACGGCCTGCACATTGCCGAGTTCGGACTCGGCGATGGTGGCACCAAGAACAGTCCTCGCGGCGCCGTGCGCTGGAGTGAGCACGGCTGCACCACCGCGGGTGGCGTGCGCGTCGAATGCCATGCGGTTGGCGTCAAGCTGACGTTCACGTCGGGCTGCGAACTGTTGATCGCGCCGGACGGCAATGTGCATCTGCGCAGTGGTGAGTTGGCGGGGCCGTTTCCGACCGGACTCGAACTGCTGCTCGCGGATGGCAGCAGTGTGCGCGTCGTGTTGAGCCCGAGTGCGCGCGAACGTGTGCGCGAGGTCTTGGTCAGCGATGGCAATCGGGTGCTGCAGCCGTGGCGTCGCGGCGAGCCAGCCTCAGAGGTCGCGCGCTCGACCCGTTGGCCGGGGCTGCGCTTCGTCTGTTGTGGTGATGGTGGCGACGTCTACCGCGCGATCGCACTCGGGCCGCTGATTGCTCTCGATCGCGTGCTGGTGGCAAAGGAGCGCGCCGATAGCACCCCGCGCGAACGGCTCGTGGTGCTGGCCACGCCGCTCGTGCAGTCGCTGGCGGTGATGAGTCGCCAGCATCGCGAACCGCTCGCGGCCCTGCGTCAGGCCGTCACCACGGTGGCGGCGGTGGCGGATCGCGGCTCGATGATCTTCCCGGCGGCGGCGCAGTTGCAACGGGCGGAACGCGACCGCTTGCGCTGGCTGTTGCGTGGCGGTTTCGAGCTGCAAATCGCCCTCGATGGGCCGCTGGCGCCGCGGCTGCAGTTGTTCGCCGGCGACAGTCCCTTGCCGATGGTCGAATGGACCCTGCGCGGCGATTCGGCGGCGTTCTTGACCAATCCGTGCGAGGACCAGAAGGACCAGCGCTGGCACGGCAACGGCACGCGCCTTGGCAATCTGGTGCCGGGGCTACAAGCGCGTGAGGAACTGTTCGAACGCGTGCACGCCGTGCGGTTGATCGAGCGTCTGCAGCGCTGAGCGCTGAACGTCCGGCTACTTCTTCGAGCCGACCGCTTCCTTGGCGCGCGGCGAACGGTGTTCACGCAGAGCGGCTTCGACGGCGGCGTCTTTGCTGTCCATGCGCAGCAGGGCGTCGAGAGCGCCCTTCGTGTTGGTGGCGCCGAGCGCCAACAGCAGCGTCGCGCGGGCCTTTGCCTGGCCAGCTTGGCGCAGCCGTTCTTCGATGCGAGCCACGGCGTCTTCGCCATGCAGGGTCTTGCCGATGCGCCCGACGATGCGTGCATACTCGGCGTTGTCGACTTGGTTCAGCCCCACCAGCAAGGCGTCGAACACACCGTCCAACCGTTGCTCCGCGCACAGCTCCGCCAGCGCGATCTTGAACGGCACGTCGTCGATCTCACCAGCGGCGCGAGCGACCAACTGACTCCACTGCAGACCGCCAAGCTTGGCGCGCAGGTCGGGCCGTTCGGCTAGGTAGCGAGCGGCCTCGGTGCGCACGGTGGCGTCGCCTTGCAACGCCGTCGTGTGCAGGGCGGTCGCCGTGTCGATCGGGGCCGCGCCTTGCACATTGGCGGCCAGCAGTTGGGCGAAGCGAACGCCCGCGTCGGTAGCGAGGTCGGCGCCGACCAACGGGTTGCTGCCGGGCCAGCCGACCATTCGGAAGTAGGGGCCATTCTGGGCTGGCAAGCCCAGGCGAGTGGCGGCGGCGGTCGCATCCTGCAGGCAATAGAGGCGCGATTGCCGCGGCATGGGGCGGTTGTGCAGCGACAGCTTTGGCCAGTCGAGCACGGTCAGCGTGGCATTGCCGCCGCCGCCGCGCACGTCGAGCAGGATCTGCAAGCGGTGCAGCACGACGTCTTCATCGTGCGGGGTCTTGCCGAGTTGGCGCGCGACGACGATCGCATCGGCGTCGACGAGTCCGCGGCGCAGTTCCTGTGCCGGAACGATGGCTACGAAGGCGAGGGACGCAAGCAGGATGGTGTGGCGCATGTCAGTTGCCGTAGAGCACCTGCTCGCGCAGGTAGGCCAAGTTGAGGCTGTTGAACGCGGTCGCCGCGTTGAGAGCCGAGGTGTACGAAAGCGAAGGGCTCATCACGTTGGTCGCCCCCGCCGGAAACAGGCTCGTGTTGCGGATATGGCCGTCGCTCGAGCCGGGGAAGTTGGTGGAGTCGTTGCCGTAGAGCCCGATCGGCATGGCGCCGTTTTGCACGAGACCCATCGAGTGACCGCACTCGTGCGCAGTGACGACGGCGGTAAAGCGTGCGAGGTCCTCGATCGCCGTGTTGATCGCTTGGGCGCGCGCATCGGTGTTGGCGCCGGTCAGACGATCGTCGTCATCGCCATCGTTGCCGATCGGCGTGCCGCCGAGAGCGGTGGCGAAGTCGTCATAGGTTTGGCGAAACAGGTTGGTCGATGGCGGCCCGAAGCCCGAGTCGACGATCGTGTGCAAGAAGATGCCGAGCCGCGTGCCACCGAAGTCGGTGCGCGTGTCGTCGTTCTGCGTCTCGTTGTTGAGATCGAAGATGGCGACGCCGAGCACGCCGGCTAGATCCGACGCACCGGTGATGCTGATCTGCGAGTAGCCGAACGAGTTGTAGGCGACGCTCGAACTGCTGCCGAAGCTCGGGCTCGGCTGCGTCAGCGTGAAGGCGACATTGGCGCCGTCATAGAACGTCACCAGCTCGCTGAGCAGCGCCTGTTGGAAGCGCGCGATGACGACCTGGTTGCTGTCGTTGCCGTTCTCGACGTTGCCGATGGGAGTCGCTGAGTTGACGCCGACGATGCGCAGGATGTCTTCGAAGTCACTGCGGCCGTTGGCGCCGGCGGTGATGTCGACGGAGATGCCGCCGGTGATCGCACTCGTCGTGAAGGATTCGATGTCGCGCGCGAAGTCGAGGAACCACAGTTGCGAGGGGTTGTTCGTCGTTTCGAACGGTTGCAGCGTGGTGGTGAACGCACGCACCGTCGCCGCGAAGCTGGTTGGCACCGAGCCGAGTCCCGAGACATCGACAACGACGCACGCGAGCGTCACCGCACCGGCGGGAAACGTCACCGTCGTCGGCACCCGATAGGTGGCGCCCGAGTTGGTTGCCGACAGCGTGGTGAGGAACGCCAGCAGGTTGGTGCCTGCGGGTTGGCTGCCCGAGGACGTCGCCACGGTGACGCTCGCGGTGATCTGCGTCTGTGCCACAGCGACGGCACTGTTGTCGGAGTAGTCGAGGTCGATCGTCCAACCATTCGCGGGCACCTGCAGCACACCGCCAGCAGATCCGGTGCCGTTCAAGGCATCATCGATGGCGGCGATCGTGAGGTTGTCGATGGTCGGCGTGCTGCCATCGCTGGTGCCGATCAGCACGGCGGTGCCAGCGACGCCGAGTTGGCTGGTGGCATCGCGCACCGCATCGTTGCCGGGACTCTTCAGGGTAATCGTGGTGGTGCCTGGCACGAACGTGACGCCGGCACCGAGTGCGATCGACAGCGTGTTGCTGCTGAGCACGGTGGGGGCGGCGGTCACCGTGCCCAGCGTTGCACTTCCCGACAGCGTGACGTCGGCGTCACTGATCACGGCGCCGCTGGCGGTGATCGCTTCTGAGAACGTCAGCAACAACGTCTCCCCGGGGATCGGTGTCGGGCCAGCGCCAACGAAGGCGGCGGTCACGATCGTCGGCGCGGCGTTCGCGGGCCCACCGCCGCCACCACCGCCGCCGCAAGCGGCGACGAGAGTGAGCAAGAGGAAGGCCGCAGGAAATCGCTGCGGTGGCATGGGTGTCGTTCCGATCATGGGGGTATGTCGAAGTGGGGCTTGTGGGCGGCGCATCGCTATGTGCAGGCGGGAGCGGCAGTGCCGCGCCTGTCCGGGCCGGATGGCAAGATGCTGAAGAACCCGTGGCGCATCGCCTCCGAGCAGGCGTGTCGCACCGCGCGGTTGCACCGCGCTACACGTCCGCAACCAATCTGGCCGCGGCCACTCGGGTTCTTGTGCATCGGGTTGGCAGTGGTCTACGCGATCGATCCGATTGGGCCGATCCCATCGCATGTTGCGGCGTCTTCATCGGCTCGAACAGGGCCGAGGCTTGCATCGCTGCGGACAATTGCGCCCGCTGGCGCCGGCACGTTACCGACGGCCTTCGAGTGGCGCGCTGGCGAAGCGGCGGGTCCGTTCACGTGGATCCTGGTCGATGCTGGCTACGACGAACTGCAGCGTCGCGATGGCATCGAAGGGGCGCGCTGGCAGCCCGACGCGCAGGTGCAGACGGTGCTGCAGGCCGGGGGCACGTTCCATTGGTACGTGATCGGTGACGGCATGGGAAAGCCGGTCGCGAGCGCGCTCGCAACGCTCGAAATCGACCGTTAGGGAAAGCCCGTTGGCATCGTTCGTGCAAAGCCACGCGACGACCTAACTCAACTCGCGCCAAGGGGATACCGAAAGCAGTTCGGCGGGAAACCACCTCTCTCGCACAGCAACCGGGACACACAGCGGATGATGAAGCTCGCCGTCGGGGAAGTTGTTCAGGGGTACCGCATCACGCGGTTTCTGGGGCGCGGGGGCTTTGCCTCCGTCGTTCTGGCCCAACACGAACAAACGGGGAACAAGGTCGCGTTAAAGGTCGGTGCTGCCTCGGGCGGTGGCCGGCAAGTGACGCGTTTGCTCGAAGTCACTTCGCGGCGCACGCCGGAGGGCATCAGCCCCGATGAGCTGCCTGCGGAAGCGGTCTTCTTCGAGGCCGGCGCCGTGCGCATCGATTTGTTCGATGAGCAAGAAGTGAACGGCATGTTGCGGGCCGAAGGCGATCTGCTCGCCAACTGCCAACACGAGAACCTGGTCGCGGTGCAGGATCGCATCCTCATCGATGGCAACCCGGTGCTGGTGCTCGAGTACGTGCGCGGCAAGACGCTGCGCGAGAAGATTCGCAGCCTCGAAGGCATTCACCTCAATTGGTTCCTCGCCATCGTGCGCGCGCTAGTGGCGTTGAAGGCGGCGGAGACGTTGCCGTACCACGGCGACCTCAAGCCTGAGAACATCATCGTCAAGCCGAGCGGCAAGGTCGTGCTGCTCGACCCGGCGATGCGCTTGCCGGAGCGCCGCGTCGTGACGACGACGCCGCACTACAACCCGCTGTTGCTCACTGACAGCAAGGCCGACGTCATGGCGATCGGCATCATGATCTACGAGATCCTGACCGGAACGCTGCCGTTTGACGAAGTGCCGTGGGAGTTCGCCGGGCGCCAGTTGGGCGGCGAGACGCAGCGGTTGTCGCTGAGTTACTTCTACAGCTACAGCCCGCCGAACGTGCTCAACCCGAAGACGCCGGAAGATCTGGAGCGCATCGTCTACCGCTGCATCACGGTGCCGGGCTACGGCCTCGATGAGCTGAAGGTCGACCTCGAAGCGTTCATCAGCAAGGCCTGAACGCGCGGCAACCGCCGCTCAGATGACGAACGGCACGTCGCCGCACTCGGGCGAGTAGTACTTGATGCGCATCGGGCTGACCTTGCCGGTGACCTGGTCGAAGACGTTCACTTCGTCGAGGTCGCGCCCGTAGACGTGCAACGAGATCGTCTGCTTGTTGCTCGTGTTGCCGATGCGGTGGATCTCCTCGAACGGCGGCAGCAGGTAGGCGACACCGCCTTGCCCGACATCGGTGCCGCGCGACTGTTCCAGCTTGGCGTAGTCGGCACGTTTGCCGTCGTCGAGGCGGTCGTAGCAGATCTCTTCGAGGGAATTCTGGATCAGCCCCATCACGCCCCAGCACGAATGGTCGTGGATCGGCGTCATCTGGCCGGGCGCCCACACCAGGGCCAGCACGATGAAGCGGTTGTTGGGGTCGCGGTGCAGCAGGTGGCGGGTGTAGTAGTCCGGGCTGCCGACGCGGAAGCGTTCCTCCAGCCAGCGGTCGTCGGCGCACAGTTGCTTGGTTGCGACCGACACCTCCCGAATGATTACGCGGTTGGCGGCGCGCCGGTCTAGCACCTCGCCGATGGTGCGAACGTAGTCAGCTAGGCCGAAGGTGGGGGTCGAAGCAGTGGACATGGCGGGCGTGGTCGGGAAGATGGCGCGGACTGGGCCAGTCTCAAGAACCTAACGCATGCTCGCCGGTTTCCGGCCGACTGGCCCCCGGGTCCTCTCATGAAGATCTTCCGCTTTCTGCCTGTGTTGTTGCTCGCCGCGTGTGCGACGCAATCTGCGATCGATACCAGTCAGCACCACGCTCGCGTCGGCGAATACATCCGCGCCTTCGAGGTCTTGGATGAGATCGTGAAGGAGCAATCGGCCAACGGCGGCACGGTCGACGAGTCCTTGGCGACGGCCCATGCCGCTGCCCGGCTGCAGTTCCTGCGGTCGCGCGCGCAGCAGCACATTTTCCAAGAACGCGAGAACGATGCGCTCGTGGATCTGGCCGAGTTGGAGGCGCTGGCCCCCGACTACCCAGGGTTGAAGGCCCTGCGCGCCCGCGCCAGCCACAAGCGCGCGATGCGCTTGGTCGGCCGCGGCGAGGAGTACTTGATGCGCAAGGACTTCGTGGGCGCCTTGGCCGCCTTCTATGAGAGCGACAAGATTCTGCCCGGCCTCGACGAGGCGACCGATGGCATGGATCGAGTGCGCGAGGCGACGTCGCGGTTGACGGTGCGCGCGCAGGAGCAATTCTTGGAGGCCATTCGCAAGCTGCCCGAGCTGCGCTTCATCGAGGTCCAGTACCACGCCGGCAATGTGATCTACAACGCGCCCAATCGCCTCGAAGCGAAGGCGCTGCAGACCAAGGCGCAGCGTGAGAACGCGCTGAAGGCGATGGCAACGGGCCGCGAGTGTGAAAGCGAGGGGCGTTTTGGCGCCGCGTTGCTCGACTACAAGAGTGCCTTGGAGCTAGATGCGTCGGTGCCTGGCGCGCCGGAGGCGATCCTTGCGATGACGCGGGAAATGCAGGCGGCGGTGCTGGTGGATCGCGCCCAAGTCGACATGCGCGCCGGGCGTTTTGATGACGCTCGCGCTGCCCTGGGCGAAGCGTTCGAGTTGTCGCTGATGTCTCGCAACGACATTGGCGCGCTGGTGCTGCAGACGAAGAAGCTTGAGGGCGAAAAGCGTTACCAGAACGCGCGCGACCTCGAAGTGCTTGGCAAGAAGAGCGAGGCGTTGGCGGCGTTCGAAGCGCTGGCGAAGGATTGGCCTGAGGGGCTCTCGGACGAGCAGGCGCGCGTCAGTGCTTTGCGCGGCGATATCGAAGGGGCAGGCAAGGAGTGGACTGACGCTGAGGCCGCCGAAGCGGCGAGCGACTTGCCAAAGGCGCTCGATCACTACACCAACAGCGAGCGCTACTACCCGAACTGGCGCGATGGCAAGGCCCGTATCGTGCGGTTGCGCGAAGCGATCGCGAAGCCGCCAGGCGGCGGCGAGAACGGCGGCGGCCAGGGCAACGGCTGACCGGCGGCGTGCCGGGCGCGGCATAATCGAACCGTGCGCGCAATCTCGCTGGCGAGCCGGTTCTTGGTCACCCTGTTGGTGACAGCTGTCTTGCCGCTGTTGCTCTACGGGTGGTTCTCGCTGCGCAGCATGCGCGAGCAGATCGATGAGCAAGTGGTGCGCGTTTTCTTGCCGCAGCTCGCCGCCGATCACACGCAGAAGATCGAAGCGCAGCTCGAACGCACCCATCAAGCGTGCGCCATCGTCCGGGAGATTGCACGGCGGGCGCTCGACAGTGCGCGCGAAATGATGGCGTTCGAGGAGCAGGTGCAGCTGGTGCCTGATCTGCTCGACAACTACCTGGATCTGTTGCTGCTCGCTGACGCCAGTGGGCGCGTGGTGTTTTGGCAGGACGGCCAGCGCCTCGATCCGAGTGCGCATGAACGGCGGGCGGCATTGATTCCAGCGAGCGTCGCCGACAAACCATGGTTTCAGGCAACCCAGCGCGAGCGCGGCGTGCACTTCCTGCCTTGGGGGCGTTCGGAGTTCATGCACCGCGGCCTCGACTTTCGCTCGATGGATCCGGGCAGTCATCACGTCGGCGTGGCCCTCGACGTGCCGCGCGGGGAAGGGCCGCCCGCCGTGTTGTTTGCGTTGGTGCGCTGGTCGGAAGTGCAACTCGTGCTCGACGACGCGCAGCGGGTGTTGGTGGAACGCGCCGAGTTGCCTTCGGCCCAAGTGATGCTGACGGGGCGTGACGGCATCGTGCATGCGCACACCGATCGTCAGCACTATGGGCTGGTCTTGTCGCCGCCCGACTTGCTGCGGGAAGTCGAGAACGCCAAGCAGCCTGGTCGCGGCGCCTTCGTGGCGGCGGATGGCAGCCGGTGGCGCGTTGGCTTCGCACCATGTTCTGCGACAGCCGCCAAGAACTTGGTCGTCAGCGTGATCGTGCCGGAAGCCGAACTGTTTCGCGCCAGCGGCGCCTTTGAGCGGGTGCTGTTCGTCGCCATTCTGGTGACCATTCTCGTGCTGGTCATGTGGTCGTTGGTCGCTTCGCGCGCCATCGTGGCGCCGGTGCAAGCGTTGCTGGCGGCGACGCGCCGCATCACGCGCGGGGACCTCGACGTCTCGGTGCCTGCGCGCGGCGGGCCAGAACTCGGCGAGCTCGCCGGGGCGTTCAACCAGATGGCTGCGGAGTTGGCGAGTGGGCGCCAGCGTCTGGCTGCTGCGGAACGCGATCAGGCGTGGGCGGAGATGGCGCGGCAGGTCGCGCATGAAGTGAAGAATCCACTGCAACCGATGCGCATGGCGGCGCAGTTGCTGCAGCGCGCGCGCAGCGAACAGGACCCGCGCGCTGACATGGTGGCGGAGCGGTTGGCGCGCACGGTGCTCGAACAGACCGACGCACTCGATCGCATCGCCAGCGACTTCCGCGCGTTTGCCGGCATTGCGCCCGCTCAGCAAACGCCGTTGCGCGCCGACGATTGGCTGCGCGCGATGCACGAGCAATGCGTCGGCTTGTTCGTCGGCAAGGCGATCACGTTCGAATGCGCCACGGCGGCCGACGTGGCGCGCATCGCGATCGATCAGAAAGCGATGGCGCGGGTCGTCGTCAACCTCGTGCAGAATGCGCATGAGGCGGCCCCCGATGCCGTGCGCGTTCGCTTCGCTTCCAAGGTCGAGACCAACCGCGTCGTGATCACCATTGCCGACGATGGCCCGGGTGTGCCAGAAGCCGCTCGCAGCCGCCTGTTCGAACCGTACTTCACGACCAAGTCGTCGGGCACCGGCCTCGGCCTCGCCATCTGCCGACGCCTCGTCGAGGCGCATGGTGGTGCCATCCGGCTCGTTCACTCGGAACCGGGGTCCACCCTGTTCGCGATCGAGCTGCCACGCACCAGCGACTGACGCCCAGAGTTCGACAGCCGAACGTCCCCGACCGGCCACCTGCCGCCAACTCTCCCCGCTGCCACCGGCCGCCCGTTCCCCCCCCCATGCAGAATCGAGCTCGAACCGCCGCCCTCGGCGGTGCTGTCGTCTTGTTGGTCGCTCTCGCCATGTACTTTGGCTGGTTCAGTGATCCGGATGTCGCGCCGCCATCGAACCCTGGCGGCAGTGCCTTGGTCGCGAACGCCACCCCGGTCAGCGGGGATCTGGCCGTCACGCCGGTCACGGCCGCGACCGGCAAGACCGCGGATGGTCGGGAGCAGGTCGCTGCCGGTGGGCCGCCGACGGGGGTGCGCGGCATTGTGCTCGACGCCAAGACGGGTCTGCCGCTGGCGGGCATCGAAGTCATCGCTGTCAAAGACGAGCCGTCGATCGAGCCGCTGATCGCGCGCTTTCGCGGCTTGTTGCAGGGCGGCATGTTCGTCGAAACGCGCGCGCCGCGGCGCGAACTGGGCCGCACCCTCAGCAACGCCGACGGCACCTTCGAACTGCTCGGCCTCACCGAAGGCCGCGTCTTTCTCGATGGCCGCAGCGACGGTTGGTTTGTGCGCACGCCCGGCACCGCTCGTCTGGCGACTGGGCAGATTCGCGAAGGCATCGAATTGCGCGCCTCTCCCGGTGGGCGCGTGCGCGGCATCGTGCTGGGCGCCGATGGCGGGCCAGCGGCTGGCGCGCACGTCAGCGTCCGACCAGGACTCAACTCGTTCCTCGGCCAAATCACCGATCGCCAGTATCGCTGGCTCGAGACCGTCACCGACAAGAATGGCCTGTTCGACTTGCCTGGCGTGCCGAGCGGCACTGGCTACACGGTCGCCGCGGTGGCGCCGTCGATCGCGCTTGAGGAAGTGCATGGCGTCGATGTGCGGGTGGCGCAGATCACCGAGCTGACCATTCGTGGTCACATGGGCGCGATCGTCGCCGGTCGCGTGCTCGACCCGCAGGGCAAGCCCGTGACCGGGGCCAATGTCGCGATGGTCTATCTCGACATCAGTCGCGTGTTGTTCTCGGCGGATGGTCGCGCCGAACCGATCACCACCGATGCCGATGGCCGATTCCGTCTTGAGCACGTCGCCGCAGGCCGCGTCGCCTTCATCGCCGCGGCGATCGATCAGGCGCCGAGCAACATCGAAGAGCTCGCCGTCGTCGACGGCGGTGTCTACGAGGACATGCTGTTGCAGTTGGGCGAAGGGGCGACGCTGAGCGGTCGCGTCGTCGATGACCAGAAGCAGCCGGTGGCGGGCGTTGCGGTCGAAGTGCGCCCGTTCGAGCGGCCGAACGACCCGCAGTTCTTGAAGATGATGCTGAAGGTGCGCCGCGTCGAAGCGACCACGGATGCCGAAGGCAAGTTCGTCGCCAAGGGTCTCACTGGCGAGCGACTCGTCGTGCAGGCGCAGAAGGACGGCTACACCACGGCGGTGCGGTTTGGGGTCAAGCTCGACGAGGTTGACCTCACCGTTGAGATCAAGCGCGGCGCCACGGTGCGCGGCAAGGTGCTCGTCGGCGACCAGCCGTTGGCGCGCTTCCGCCTCGACACCCGCACGACCGACATTCCAAAACCCGCCGAGGCCAAGGCGGGTGAAGGTGCGGCCGTCGTCGCCAATGCCGATGCTGGCAATGGTCGCTCTGACGGTGGGCGCGCTGATGGTGGTGACGGCGAGCGGCGTGGACCGTTCGGGCGCCGCGGCAATCGCAACGGCACGCAACAACTCGCCGAAGGCCAGACCATGATGGGTCGCGGCCTCAACGGCCTCGACGGGGACTGGCGCGAGATCCAGGCTGCCGACGGTTCGTTCGAACTGCGCGGCGTGCCGCCGGGTCGCGTGCGCGTGCGCGTTCGCGCCGATGGCTTTCTCGAACCAGCCAACCAAGAAGTCGATCTGCAGCCTGGGCAAACGAGCGACGTGTTGACGTTCGTGCTAGCACCAGGCCAGCCAGTCGCTGGCCATGTCGTCGACGAGAACGGCAAGCCAGTCAGCGACGCGCAAGTGACTGCTTACAAGCAGCGCGACGGCGGCAATCGATCGGGGCTCAACTTCCAAATCGATCCCGAAGACTTCGACTTCCTCGCCCTGTCCTCCTCGACCAATAGCCGCAGCGCGCTGAGCGACAGCAAGGGCGCGTTCATTGTGTCCTCGCTGGAGCCCGGGCGCTATCGCTTCACCGCGCGCCACCCAGACCTCGCCAAGTCGTCAGCGAAGGACGTGGAAGTGAAGGCCGGCACGCCGACTCCCGACGTCGAGATCCGGATCGATGCGGGCGGCGGCGTCGAAGGCACGGTCACCGGGCTTGGCATGCGGCCGCTCGCCGATGCGCTGATGGTCGCCTTCAGCATTCAAGCCGGTTCGATGCGCAGTGCGTCCACCGACAAGGCTGGCTACTACCGCATCGATGGGCTGCCACCGGGCCAGTACGTGATCTTCAAATCGCGGCTCGACGAACGCGCGGACAACATCCCGCTTGAGTTGATGAGCAACATGCGGCTCAAGACGGTGACGGTGAAGCAGGGCAAGTTCGCGCGACTCGACGTGCACGACGACAGTGAAGACGGCGTGCGCGTCTTCGGCGTCGTGCGCGAGGGCGGGGCACCCGTTCCACGCGCGCTGGTGACGTTGCTCGGCAGCGACCGCGACGGCCTGCTCGGCATGGGTGTTCGCGCCAACGCCGCCGGCATGGACGGCCGCTACGCCCTCGTCGGCATCAAGCCCGGCAGCTATGTGATGCAGGTCACGCGCTTTCAGGGGCAGCCAGTGCAGACGACGTTCGAACTCGAAGTGCCAAGTGAGGCGCGCGAGTTTGCGTTCGACATCTCGCTGCCAACCAGCAGCGTCACCGGTCGCGTCATCGATACGCGCGGCAACGCGGTCTCTGGCATGCAGGTATCGCTCGGCAGTGCCGACGGCGGCTTGTCCGGCGCGGAAGGCTTGGTTGGGTTGATTGCCCAGAACGGGCTCGCGCAAGCGCGCACGAACAACGACGGGCAGTTCACGTTGCGGTCGGTCGCGGCTGGCAACTATCGGCTGACTGCCGGCAGCCAGTTCGGCCAACGGCGCGGCGGTGGCGGTGGTGGTGGTGGTGGTGGGGACCAACAGGGGCCCGTGCACGGCGAAGCCAACCTCGACGGGGTCGTGGTCGATGGGCTCACCAATTTGGAAGGGCTGGTCATCACCGTTCCGCTTGCGGGGCGCATCACGGGCATCGTCGTCGATGGCAGCGGCACGCCGGTGGTGGGCGCCGACGTTGGCTATGTCGACACCAGCAAGAACCGCAAGCGACCGCGCAGCAACCCGCTGCTCGATCTGGTCGGCGCGCAATCGCGGCCCATTCGCAGCGGCAGTGATGGGCGATTTGTGATCACTGGGCTGACGCCGGGCACCTATTCACTCAAAGTCGAAAGCGAAGCGCTGGAAGCCGGCAAGATCGATGACGTGCAGGTGGCCGAGGACGCGGTTGCCGACGTCACCTTGCGCGTGGTGCGTGGCGCGACGCTGCGGGTGCGAGCGACCAATGTCGACAAGAAGATGATTCCGTTTGCGCAGTTGTCGCTGCTCGATGGGCGCGGCAAGCCGGTGGTGTCGAGTGTGTCGACGTTCTCGGTGATGAAGCGCTTGATGAGCAGTCGCACCGAGGTGCAGGATTCTGGGTGGTATGAGTTCGGCAGTGTGCCGCCCGACACTTACACGGCGATTCTGGCTGAGCCAGGGAAGCCGGAGATCCGCATCACGCGCACGATCATGGATGGGGAGACGGTGGAGTGGGATATCGATGTCGAGGCGGAGTTGGTGGCGCGCGACAAGAAGTGATGGGGGTGGAGCCGTCGGCTCACCGGCTCACCAAGGCTTCTTGCGAGTCCTGTTGTTCGGCCACAGGTTCTCGGTCTGCTGCTCCAGCGGAACCCAGGGCTTGACCCGCGGTAGATCCGCGGCCGGGTCGGTTGCCGAGGCGGCTTCGTCTGGCAGCACGGGCGCTACCGCAACCACCGCCGCTGCACTGGCCGCCGTCAGGGCGCAGCACTTCTTGAACTTTTTGAGCGAGCCACAGGGGCAGGGGTCGTTGCGTCCGGTCTTCATCAGGGCGGGGACTGTAGGTGAGATGAGAGCCGCATTGTCCACGTAGTCCGCGAGCGGAGGGGGCTTCGTCGGCGTTCCGGCACGCGCAGGCTGGAAGGGCGTGGGGCGACCAACCAATCGGGCGTGTTCGCGCCGGTGAGGCGGCAGCGACTTCGCAGAGGGATCAGCCACCTGGGTGACGTTCCAGTTACCGCTTCCTCATGGCCCTCTCCCCGGGGTGGCGATGTTGGTGATGTTGCTGGGGTGGTTACTTTGTCGGGCGTCGACGGTAGCTTCCTTCCAGGAAAGGCAAACGCATGGAAGTGGATGAACCCGATCCCCGATCCCCGATCCCCGATCCCCGATCCCCGTATCCGCCCAGTGGTCTGACATGGAGTTTCAGGAGACTCTTCGTCGACGGCTGCTGTCCGCCTGTCGGCAGCAGCTGAAGGGCGTGGATCCCGTCGATGTCGTGCAGGAGGCGTTACTGAGGACTCACCTTCGCGTTCTGATGCCTTCGGATGCGGTGCGTGATCCCACTGGGTTGGCGATGAAGATTCTTGTCGACGTCATCGTCGACTGGCGGCGGCGCAAGAAGGTGCAAACGTGCGCGGACCCCGATAGTCGTTTGTGTGCGGCATCGACGGACAGTGGTGGGGTCGTGCGACTTGGTCTTGGGAAAGTGCTGATCGCCAGGCTGCGAAAGATCTTTCGCGGGAAGATCCAGCGCGCAATCCTTGAGGGCTTGGTGATGGGATGGTCGCTCAAACATGTTGCTGCGCGCTTGGTTGCGAAGGAGGTGGAGGTTGAGCGGGTAGCCAACGAGATGATGCTTCGCCTGCGGTTGATGGCGGGAAACGGCGTCTGGTTCCCATGACGAACGGCCTTGTTTGTGTCTGGCGACCCGAGACTGAAGTTTCGAGCGGGAGGTGCATCACTTCACTCCGCAGGCGACGAGTTCAAGACTGGTTGCCTGCCTTCATTCGGGGCGTCGCCCCTTACCCCTAAACATGGGCGGAGTTTCCGATGGTTTTCATGCACTGGTCGTGCGCGGTCGCAAGTTGCGCAACCCTGCTTTTCTTTTCCTCTTCAGCCCCAGAGGTATCCGACTGCATGACTGTCGTTACTCTTGGATCGGCTCCTGATTGCAAGTGCACATCTGAAATTGTGCGGACGCTGGCGAACGGCAACAATGCATGTGTTAGCGTCGTTGTGGTCCCCATGCCACAAACTGGCGGTGGCCCGCTCTGCTTTATCCCGGATGAATGCGGGCCAGCAAAGGAATGCCATGCAGACTTTCGTCTGGACACGACAATTGTGAATTGGGCGGGTTGCTGTGGCGGCAACATGATAACGTGTCTGAATTGTTCGCCATCTCAATTGATACCCCACCTGTTTGGCGGCACGGTTTCGGATCTTGTGACCGGAACAAAGATCGCATGCCTATCGAATGCCGATACCACGGAGACGGATGCGAACATGACCCAGTTTGTCGTGGTTTGCGGTAACAGTTGCGCAGCCGGAGGTAAGTGGGGTGCGACTTACCACGAGAAATGCATACACTGCCCGGCTGGTGATGATGGTTAGCCCACTCAGGGCCCGCCGAGTGGCCGTCTATCTGACTTGTGGCTTTCTGCTAACGTCGCTGATACTGATGTTGTCGCAGTCTAGCTCGACTTCGCCGGACTCTGTGAGAGTCCCCGATTGGGACCATGCTGCTTGGTTGAAAGAGGTTGAGCGAGGGAACAAAGTTCAATTTCAGCGTGAGCCGGTCGACTTAGTCCCTGAAGGCGAAGCGTCGAAGGTATCCGGAGTGGCTGGTTCCGTGCAAAGCATGGGACCTTTGACTGATGGCCAAAAGGCGACTGCCCTCGAGAGAATCAAGAACGGTATTGCGCACACGGAAGCACGGTATCGCCAAACAGGATCCGGATCATTCGAGGAACAGCGAGCGTCGCTTAATGAAGCCTATGTGCTCGTCATGTACCAAGCTGCCTACAGGGCGGTTAACGAGAGCAAGGCCTGGGTGTTCCTTGAAGGCTCAAAGGACTATGATGTCGCGTGGCTTAACGTTCCACGCGGGTGGCGAAAGATGAGTATGAGCAATGTTGCCACTGCCGAAGGCGGACAAACAATTGATCTGATTATTGCTGTTGACCCCGCCGTAGACTCGGGTGTGCAATCAGTTCTTGACCAGATGGATGCCCTCGATAGTGGCAGGGCGGCGATGCTTGCTTTGGAGTTCAACTCCTTGCCGGCGAAGGAACGCGAACTCCGCATTCGTCAGCACCTGGATGCGCAAGCGCGACTGGGAACCGGCGAAAAGCTAGACAAGCTAACGCGCCAGAATCTCCAGAGAGCGTTGTTCGACGATGTGCTGCAATTCGATCTAAGCAAGCTGCAGGTGTTTCCCAAGACCTCAGGTAGTCGCTAGTTCCGTGTACCGGAGATCAGTTTGTGTTTCTCCAGGCGTGCGACCTTCGGGTGGTGCGGCTGCCGGTTGCGCCAAGCGACGTAGGCATTGATCGCTCGCCGCGACTCGTCGTGATCCGCGTAGTCTGAGTTGTTCAACGCGAAGTAACGCACGCCGGCGAAGAGGGGCTCGATGCGGTTGAGCCACGAGGCGTACGTCGGAGTGAATGCGAGACGCACGTTGTGCTGACGCGCCCATTCGAAGACCTCGCGGCGGCGATGGGGCGAGAAGTTGTCGAGGACG
>CANEYR010000083.1 GCA_947444055.1 Planctomycetota bacterium | reverse complement strand
GGACGCGTTCGCCGATCGCTTTGGCATTCGACCGATCCAAGGCTACGGCGCCACCGAGTGCTCGCCAGCGATCGCGATCAGCGCCCCGGGATACCGCGCGCCGGGCTTCTACCAGGCGGGTGTGCGGCGTGGCTCCGTCGGGCGGCCGTTGCCCGGCGTCACCGTGCAGATCGTCGATCCGGAGACCAAGGCGCCGCTGCCAATCGGCCACTCGGGCCTTGTGCTGGTGCGCGGCGCCAACGTGATGCGTGGCTACCTGGGGCGCGACGATCTGACTGCGGCGGCGACGCACGATGGCAGTTACATCACCGGCGACATCGGTCGACTCGACGACGACGGCTTCTTGTTCCTCACCGATCGGCTGTCGCGCTTCTCGAAGATCGGCGGCGAGATGGTGCCGCACGGCACGATCGAAGAGCACTTGCAAGCGTGCAGTGGTTTGACCGAGCGCGCGTTCGCAGTGTGCGGCGTGCCCGACGAACGCAAAGGCGAACGGCTGATGGTGCTGACGACGATCGCGGCGGATGCGCTCGGCGAGGTGCTGAAGAAGATGGGCACGCGCGGGTTGCCGGCGCTGTTCTTGCCGCGTGCCGACCAGTTCGTCGCGGTCGCGGCGCTGCCGGTGCTCGGCACCGGCAAGCTCGATCTGCGCATGGTCAAGCAGTTGTGTCTCGCGGCGGCTGGCGGGGCTACCGAGTGACCGGCTTGCTGCGCTGAGGCCGTCGCTCAGCGGCGGAAGGAGCCGGTTGGCGGTGAGGCATCCGGGCGTTCGATCGCCCGCACTACCTCGTCGATGTCGGCCTCCCCCGGCTTCACCACGATGCGCAAGAACTCGCCGGTGATGCAGGAGCCGCTCGCCCTCAGGTCGGGCGCCGAGGCCGACCAGTTGTGTTCGCCGTGCACCAAACCGAAGGCGCGAAACTGACCGCGCTCATTGGTGCGCACCGCGAGTTGTCGCCCTCCTGGTTGCCCGGCGGTGCCAATCTGCACCCGCGCGTTGGCGAGCAGTTCTCCCTGGGCCGTCTCCACGCTGCCCCACACGACCCCCGCATTCGGATCGAGTAGGAAGCGCACGTCCTTCGCGTTCTTGATTACTCGCACGGCGACGGTCCCAGCTTGGTGTCCTTCGACGCGGGCGAGCAGGGTGCAGTTCACGTGCACGTCGCGAACGACGAACTTGCCAAAGCTGTCTGAGCTGGCGACATGCTCAATCGACGCGTCGGCGCCTTCGCTGAGCAGTTCGAGGTTGACGCCAACGAGGGGCACGCCGGCCAAGTTGGTGACGGTGCCCTCGATGCGCAGCCCGGGTTGCACGAGATAGTCGACGTGAAGTGTGGCTCCCGCGCGCAGGGTGACGTGGCAGTCGCGATCGAGTCGATCGTTGCGCAGCACGTAGGTGTCGGCCGTCACCGCATCGAAGCGCGCGGCGCCGAGTCGATCGACGCGGGCTCGCACGGCGCATCGTTGCCCCTCGAGGCGAAGGTTCATGCCGATGGCGGGGGTGCCGTCCAGGGCATGCACGGCATGAACGATCAGGGTGCCAGTGCCGTTGGCGAGGCCAATCGGGTCCAGTTGCTCGTTCGCGAGAACGCTCGGCGCGGGCACCCGGTCGTGGGGGATCGTCGCGGTGGCAACCGGTGCCAACGGGGTTGGTGCTGCCGCGGGTGTCGGCGGCGCAGGCGGCGCGGGCTCAGTGTCCGTAGTGCAGCCTCTGGCCACGAAGCACGTCGCGAGCGTGGCGAGGCAGAGCCAAAGAAACGCCACTCTTCGCATCGTGAGAGCGACCTTATCCGAAGCCATTGGTTCGTGGCAGGCGGGGAACGAGCCCTTCGAGTCGCGCGGCGTGCTCGGCATGATTCGTCGCATGACCAAGTTGCTCGTAGTGGCCGGCTCGACCCGTTCTGGTGCCTTCTCCAAACAACTGGCTCGCGCCGCCTGCAAGCTCGCCGAGGCCGCTGGCCATACCGCGACGTTCGTCGACCTGCGCGAGCATGCGATGCCGCTCTACGACGGCGACGTCGAAGCGGCGAACGGCTTGCCCGAGGCGGCGGTGCGTTTGCGTTCGCTGGTGAAGGCGCACGAGGCGTTGCTGTTCGTGACGCCCGAATACAACGCATCGGTGTCGGCGGTGCTGAAGAACACGATCGACTGGCTGTCGCGCCCGTATGCGGCCGAGCCGGGCGTGTCGGCGTTTGACCACAAGGTCGCGGCGGTGATGGCGAGTTCTCCCGGTGCGTTGGGCGGCCTGCGCGCGCTCGTGCATCTGCGGCAGATCCTGATGAACCTCGGTTTGCAGGTGATCACGGAGCAGTTCGCTCTCGGCAACGCGGGCGCCGCGTTTGCGCCGACGGGGCTATTGGTCGACGCCAAGCAGGTGGCGAGTGTCGAGAAGGTCCTTCGCCAGCTCGCGCACGTGGCCTCGCGGCTCGCCAACTAGCCCACGGAATCGCGACATCCGTCGTGAGGGAGAACATGCTCCCTTTCGCGCGCGGTTCCGCGGATGCTGTCGGCGCGGCCAGTCCGTTGGCCGATGTTCGTCATCCCAGTTCTTGGAGAGTCATGCGAATTTCATCGAGTTGTGTTGGTCTCGCGTTGGTGTTGTTGGCTTCGTCGTGTGGTGGCGGTGCGGATGTCGCGGCTGACGATCGTGCGCTCGCGGCGCTCATTCCGACGCACGCCGTGGTCTACGTGCGCATTGCTTCGCTCGACGCGCTGACCGCGCCCGTGCAAGAAGTGGCCGGTGCCGCGGGGCAGGACGCGCAGCAAATGGCCGGCAAGAAGGTGTTGGCGCAGCTCGGCGGCATGGCCGGCGACACGCAGTGGATCGACTCCACGCGGCCGTTCGCGATTGCGGTGTCTTCCCCGAAAGCCACGCCACCCACGCCGATGTTCTTCGTGCCGACTACCGATCCGGCGAAGTACGCCGCGTCGCTGACCGCGAATGGACTCTCGCCCGTCATCGACGGCAGCTACGTGGTCGTACCGATCGGCGGCAAGTACGAGAAGCCGACGGCTCCCAGCACTTTCGGCGATGGTCTGCCCGCGGGCCTCGTGTCGATGCGGGTCGACGCCGAGAAGGTCGCTACCAACTTCGGCGTCGTGATCGGCACGGCGCTGTCCGCCTTCAAGGCTTCGATCGCAGGTGAGATGGAGAAGAACGGCAGCGGACTCGACGGCGAAGCGATCGCGGACCTCTACGTGGAGGCGGCGCGCACGCTGCTGGCATCGACGTCGCGAATGGAGATGCGCGTCGATTATCGCGACGGTCGCGCGCAGTTGTCCGGCAGCCTGATGGCGAAGGCTGGCAGTGCGATGGACGGTTGGAGTTCGGCGCCGGTCGACCTCACGCCGTTCGCTGGCCGGTTGTCGGCCAAGAGCTCGTTCGAGCTGGTGTTGGCCGCGGACTGGGCCAAGCTCTGGCCGCGCATGGAAACGATGATGTCCGCCATGATGGAGGCCTATCCGGCGGAAGTGCGCGAGCCGATGCGGGCGATGATGGCTGGCTACATGAAGGTCTACGAGGGCGCAGGCCAGGTCATCGTTGGCGATGGCGACATCCTCGGTGAGGGCGGCATGCGTCTCGCCATGCACATGGCGCCAACGGATGGCAAGGCCTTCGTGGCCGCGATCGAAGCTATCCTTGCACGACCAGAACTCGAGCAGATCGGTGCCAAGATCACGAGCGTCGTCAGCAACGAGGTCGCTGGCGCGATGGTGCGTGAGTACCTGATGAAGTTCGATCTGAGCAAGATGCTCGGCGCGCAACCGGCAGCCGCGCAAGAGCAGCTAGCCACGATGATGCACAAGGTGTTCCCGGCGGAGGGCATGCCGATGCGTATCGCAGTGAAGGGGCAGCACGGTGTGATGACGTTGGGTCAGCCACGCGAGGATCTCGCCAGCAGTTTCGCCGCCGCGAAGGGTTCGTGGTCGCCAGTGATGCAGGCGGCGATCGCGCAGGTCGGTGACTGCAACCCGATGATGATCGAACGGATCGACATGGCCGCGACGATGGACAGCATGATGCAGCTCATGGCAGATGCGGGGGGTGGGTCGATGCCGAAGGTTCCGGCCGGTGCTTCGGCCGATTTCGTGTTCACCGCGGGCATTCGCGGCAGCGAGTGGCGTTTTGGTCTGGGGATGGATGCGCTCGGCTTCGCCAAGATGGTGAAGGCCATGAAGACTCGCTAGCGTCAGCATTGCAACGACGATGAAGAACACTCCAAGTCACCTTCCCGAGAAAGCGCGCAAGCATGTCTGTGACGCGCTGCGCGCCGTGCTCACCGACGGACTCGACCTCTACACGCAGATGAAGGTCGCCCACTGGAACATCAAGGGGCCGCACTTCACCTCTCTGCATCCGCTGTTCGATCAGTTCGCCACCGACCAGGCCGCCAACAACGACGCCGTGGCGGAACGCATCCTCACGCTGGGGCACCTCGCCGTTGGCACCGCCAAGCACGTTGCAAAGCACTCGCGTTTGCCGGACTACCCACAGAATTTGACGAAGGATCTCGAGCACGTGGCCCTGCTCGCCGAACGCATTGGCGAGCTGCTCGTCGGCATGCGTGCGGCCCGCGAGGTGGTGAAGAAGCACGAAGACGAAGACACGTTCGATCTGTTGACCGGCATGATCGAGCAGTTCGAGAAGCACGCCTGGTTCTTGCACGCGACGCTCGGCGGCTGAGACGGCGGCTCACAGCGACAGGCGCAGAATCGGGCGCGTCGGCGACGGCCGCGCGACCTCGTGAAAACCGGCCGCCACGAAGGCCGAACTGATTCCGGTCCACGCGAACACATCGGCCATGTCGCCTTTCTTCGGTTCTTGCGGGTAGCCATCGATCAGGTGGGCGCCGCGTTTCTTCGCGTGCGCCGCCGCGCCGCGCAGCAAGGCCACGGACACGCCGCTGCGTCGATGTTGCTTGGCGACGAACAGGCACGTGATCGACCACACCGGTTGGGCGTCGAGTGGCTTTAGCAGGCGGGAGCGTTCGAGGGCCGGGAAGTCGAGGCGCGGACCGAGCGACACCCAGCCGATCGCGATCGGCCCGCGATAGGCGAGCAAGCCCGGTTCTTCGCCTGCATCGACGAGCGCGCGCATCGCTTCGCGGTTGCCAAGGCCCTTCTGGGCTTCAAACGTGCGCCGCGGTAATCGCCACAGCATGCACCAGCAGCCGCCGCAGGCGCCGCGTTCGCCGAACAGGCCAGCGAAGTCATGCCAGCGCGCGGTCGTCAACGGCACGATCTTGGTGCGGTCGGATGCGGTCATGGTCGGCGCCTCGCCAGGCGACGGCGTTGCCTTACAGTTGATCGCCGCGAGCGAACTTGGTGATGGTGTCTTGGAAGCGCTGCTTGCCGCCTTCGACAACGCGACGGATCTCACGCGCGTTCTGGTCGCTCTCCTTGCGCAGTTCGGCGACGAGCTTCAGCGAATCGACTTGGTAGTCGGTGATCGCCGTCACCAGCTTCTCGACCGACTTCGGATCGATGGTGGAGCCGTAGCCAGCCTTCAAGGCGGCGCGTTCGAGGTCGCGACCGAGGTCGGCGATGTCCTCAAGGCCCTTGTTGACGCCCTTCTTCAGCGCCTCGTGTGCTTGCGTCGCCTCGTGCAGCCCGTGCTGCGAGGTGTAGACCGCGCCGAGGATCGTGAACACGTGCTCGTTGGTGGTGAAGAACGTCACCGAGCGCCGGTAGACCTGATCCTTCACGTCGTGCGTCTGCTTCAGCTTCGTCACCAACGTCTCGCCGACGTCGTAGCCGATCTGCAGATTCTCGGCGATGTCCTTGATGAGCTGGAACGAGCGGTCCTCGCGCTGGAAGGCGTGCAACGACTGATCGCGCGCCAGTTGCAGCCGCGACTTGGTCGGTGCATCGACCGCACCGCCGTCATCGACGGCCTTCTGCGCCGTGGCGAGGGCTGCGCGCGAGCCGTCGGCCGTGACCGTCTGCTTGTCGAGCAGTTCGCGCGCGACGATCTCCGCTTCCTTCAGGGCGAAGCGGAAGTCGATGTAGCCCTCCATGATCGCCGCTTCCTTCTGCAGCTGCGTCTGGGTGTCGTTGGTCACCGCCTTGTAGATCTCGGCGATCTTTTGGAAGCGATCGCTGGGCGTGCCGCGCCGCAGGCGCATCCACAAGTTCGACACCCGCTCGGTGAAGCTGATCTTGCCGTCGTCGAGCTGCGCGATCAGGTTCTTGCTGTCGTCGCGAATGCTGTCGAACTGCTGGCTGATGTCGAGGTAGCGATTGCCAACCTGCACGTCTTCGACGTTGTCGCGCACCATCGCGTTGAAGCTCTGCATGTACTGCACGGTGCGCGCGATCGTCATCACCTTCGGTTCGTCGACGTGGCGCACTTCTTCCAGCAGCTTCGTCAACTGTGGCGGCGCATCTTGCTTGGGCAGGATGCCGTAGCGCTGCAGGACGGTGAGTGCCTGGTCGAGGTACTTCTGAACGGAGGACGTGGCCTTGGTGGCGGCCTTCTGCGGAAGGAGATTCTCAGACACGGTGATTCCCTTGGCGTGAACGGCGCGGCAGCTTACCGCCAGTACTGTCCACTCCCAGCACCGCAACGTGAACGACGCCTCTTCTCCCGCCGCCATCGCCGTCGACGCCAACATGCACGACATGTTGCGAATCATGGACGTGGCGTCCGCGTTGCGCCGCGAACGGGAGACCGCGGAGGCGCAGCTCGATGTCGCCACCGCCAAGGTGCGACTGCGCGAACGGCTGCTGGCGACCGCCGCGGCCTCGGGGGAACCGGTGACGACGGCCGAAGTGGATGCCGCGATCGAACAGTACTTCGCCAGCCAGCATCGCTACGAAGACCCACCGCCCAGTTGGAAGCGCTTCCGGGCGCACCTGTGGGTGATGCGGTTCAGTTGCCTGTTCTTGGCGGTGCTCGTGGTCAGCTGCACGTTCGGTGTGATGGCGTTGGTTGGCGCGTTTGCCAACGAGTCGCCGTCGGTGGCTCACAAGCCCGTTGTGGTGGTGCCGGCGACGCAACCCTCCGCACCGGTGCCGACGCCGACGCCGTTGCCGACGCCAAAGCCCAGTGCGGATGCACAACTGGCGGCCGCCTGGCAGTCCTTCCAGACGACGCGTGCGGCGGCCGAGAAAGTGGCGAGCGATGACGATGCACGCCAGCGTGTGCAAGCAGCCATTGTCGCTGGTGAGGCAGCGCATGCGGGCGAGAACCTGCAAGAGTTGAAGGACGCGCAAGCGGCGATGGCGACCTTGGCGGCGCGGCTGCGCGAAGCCTACGAAGTGCGCATCATCAGTCGTCCTGGCGAGGACAGCGGCGTCGAACGCTTGTCCAACGGCGCGACCTCGGGCCGCTATGTGGTGGTCGAGGCGGTCACCGAGAACGGGCGCGTGCTGACGCGGCGCATTCGACACGGGGAAACCGGTGCCTACGTCGACGTGCGCAAATGGGGCGAGCAGATCTCGGACGCGGTGTGGGCGCGAGTCGTCGCCGACAAACGTGCGGACGGCATCGTCGACGAGGCGCTGTTCGCCCGGAAGGTTGCTGGCAGCTACGACGATGTCGTGGTGCTGGATGATGGCACGGGCAAACCGCTGCGCCGCGGGCGCCAGATCACGCAATGGTGAGCGACATGCGAGGAGCGGACGTATTCGAGGACCTGCGACGCGCTGCGAGTGCGGCTCGCAGCGATGCCAATGCTGCCGAAGCAGCCGCTGCGCGCGTGCGCGATCATGCCGATGCCTTGGGGCGCGAGCGTCTGCAGACGCTGCGTGAGTTGGCGGCGACGCAATTGCCGGAGTTGACGGCGGCGACCGCGGGCGCGGCGATGCCGGAGCTGGCCCTTGAGCTGGCGCAGTTCGAACGGCTTCGGCAAGCGCGCAGTGCGGATCTCGCTGCCAAGCTCGCCTCTGCGCAGCAGGCGATGCACGAGCGGTCGAATCAGTTGGCAGCGATGGCAACCGACCTGGATCGAGTGGTCGCGCAACGCGACGACTTGCTGGCGGCTGCGGCCAAGCAGCTCGCGACGGATGCGAGCTATCCGGCGTTGTCCACCGACGCCACGCAAGCGGAAGTGTGTCTGGCCCGCGACATCGCTCGCGCCGAGGAACTGCGGGCCGAAGCCAAGCTCAAGCTGCCGCCGTACGACAAGAGCCGACTCTTCGGGTACCTCTGGGACCGCAAGTTCGGAACGACGGAGTACCGGTCGCGTGGCTTCACGGCGCGCATGGATCGGCGACTGGCTGAGTTCATCGGCTTTGGCGCCGCCGCGGCCAGCTATCGCTTTCTCAAGGCGACCCCGGAGATCGTGCGGCTGGCAGTAGAACGGCGCACGAGCGAGGTGGCGGGGCTGCGGCAGCGTCTTGAGGAAATGGAGGATGCGGTTGAGGCGGCGCTCGGGGTGCCGGCGGTGCAGGCAGAGCTTGACCGGCGCGTCGACGAACGCGAGGCGTTGATGGCGACGACCGCTGGGTTGCAGCAGGAGATCGCTGGGTTGCATGCGGCGATGCGCGACGAAGTCGGCAGCCGCGGCACCTTCCACGCGCAGGCGCTGCAGCGGCTGACGGGGTTCTTGGCGCAGGCGGAGTCGGCGGCGCTTGAACGGCACGCGCGCATGACGCCCGATGCCAAGGACGATCAGTTGGTCGCAGCGTTGCGCCTTTGCACCGGCGAGCTGGCGCGCGTTGCCGCCGAAGCCGGGCCGCTCGAACAAGACGCCTACCGACGCGATGCCATCGCCGACGGGCTCGAAGACTTGCTCGTGCGCTTCCGGCGCGAGGACTACGATGCTGGGCGCAGCGAGTTCTTCGACCTCGACCTCGATCGCTTGCTGCGCGAGGCCCGCACCGGTGGTTTGCCGGCCGGCGACCTGTGGCAGGCGCTGCGTTCGCGGCAGCGGTTTGCGGCGCCGCCGGTCGTGCATCACGCGCAGCGCACCAACAACGTGCTGAATGGCGTCGGGCTCGCCCTGCAAGTCGTCGGAGTCTTGGCCAATGTCGCGTTGAGCAGCGGTCGTCGTTCGGGTGGGTTCTCGATCGGCGGTGGTTCGAGCGGCAGTCGCTCAAGCGGCGGCAGTCGCGGCGGTGGGTTCTCAACCGGCCGCACGATTGGCGGCGGCGGTGGGTTCACGACCGGGGAGCGCTTCTGATCGATGTGCGACCAGCATCAGGAATGGCGTCCCAGGCCAGCGTGTAGTTGCCGCGGGCTCCTGTTCGAGTTGGTGGAAACGGCGCCCCCGGTGGTCCCGACGGCAGCAACGAAGGCAACCAACCAGCCAACGACGTAGCGTCGCCCGCACCAGCGCGCTTGCGTCGGCCTGTTGTGGTGCGATCATCGCCACGATGGCGACCATGCGCTGCGTCGTCGTGCGCGAGCACGGCGGATTCGATCGACTGCGACTTGAGGAGCGGCCAGTGCCTGAGCCGCAAGCGAAGTGCGTGCGCGTGCATGTGCGCGCGGTCGGCCTCAACCACCTCGACACCTGGGTGCGTCGAGGGGTGCCGGGGCACACGTTCCCACTGCCGTTGGTCATGAGCAGCGACGCGGCGGGTGTGGTCGATGCGCTCGGTACTGGCGTCACATCGGTGCGCGAGGGCGATGCGGTGCTCGTGCTGCCCGGCGTCTCGTGTGGTGCGTGTGAGGCCTGCCAATCCGGCCACGACCAACTCTGTCGCGACTACCACATCCTCGGCGAGAGCTGTGATGGCACGAGTGCTGAGTTCGTCTGCGTCCCGGCAGCGAATGTCGCGCCGATGCCCAAGCGCCTGTCGTTCGAACAGGCGGCGTCAGTGTGCCTCGCCTTCCAAACCGCTTGGAACATGCTCGTGCGCCGAGCAGAACTGCGCGCCGGTGAGACGGTGCTCGTGCACGCGGGCATGTCCGGGGTCGGCAGTGCGGCGGTGCAGATCGCCAAGCTGCTTGGCGCGCAGGTGATCGCGACCGCTGGTGGGCCGGAGAAGTGCGCCAAGGTGAAGGCGCTGGGGGCGCACCATGTGATCGACTCGCGCGCGCAGGACTTCGTCGCCGCTGTGAAGGCATTGACTGGCAAGGCCGGCGTGAACGTGGTGTTCGAGCACACGGGGGCTTCGACGTTTGATGGGTCGTTGAAGGTGTTGCAGCGCGGTGGGCGCTTGGTGACGTGCGGTGCGACCACGGGTGGCCTCGTGCAGCTGTCATTGCATGCGCTGTTCTTCAAGAGCTTGTCGATTCTCGGTTCGACGATGGGCAGCAAGGGCGACCTGCGGCACGTGCTGCGCCTGTTCGACCAGGGCCGCTTCGAAGCCGTGCTGGCGCGCACCTTGCCGATGGCAGAGGTTGGCGAAGCCCATCGTCTGCTCGAAGAACGCGCGGCGCTCGGCAAGCTCGTGCTGTTGCCGTGAGGACGGCAGGGCGTCCCGGAGCGCCTTGTTGGCGGCGAGCGCGGAGGCCGCTTTCAGCGCGTCGGCATCGATCGGCAGTTGCTAGCGCCCATGCGCCCCGCTCCGCCCCCGTTGCGAAACTCGATGCGTTCGAAGTTCGAGCGAGTAGTCGAACGTGCCGCTGGTCATCCAGGTCGCGACGGCGCTGCTCGGCGCGCGCACGAACGCGCAGGCATTGGTGAGCGACCCCGGCCGCTAACCCCGGCGGTTGCGTAGTCTCCGCCGCCGCGGCGTTGACCGTCGGCGGACGCTGACGTTCCGCACCCGCCTTGCTGTGGATCTCGGTGACCGCGGAGTGCGCGGCGTCGACGATCCTACAACCAGTTCTGGTTGTTGTTGGCGCGGTCGAGCGCGGTCTTGAGCACCTCTTGTGCCGCGCGCTGCGGGTGACCGGTTGGCGTGTAGGAGTACAGGCAAAGGCTGGCGCGGGCTTGCTGCATCAGGTTGGCGATCGTGATGTTGCCGAGCACGCTGTCGTGGATGACGGCGTTGGGGCTGACGAAGCCGACGATCACGTTGCAGTGCATGGCGGCCAGCTGGGCCGACAGCATGTAGGCCATGTTCACGGCGTTCGCGTTCTGCAGGTAGCTGGCCCAGGCATTCAACGTGGCCGGTGCCACATACACACCGTTGGCGCCGACGAGGCACAGGGCAGGCAGCGTCGCCAGGATGCCGTATTGGCTCACCAGGGCTCTGCCGTGCACGTTGCGCCAGAAGCCGATCGTGTGGCCATTGGCGGCTACCAGTGGCTGGGCCAAGCCGAAGTCCGGCACGGCGATGTTGCCGCAGCCGCTGACTACGACGACGAAGGAGGTTGCCGTCGTCACCACGTAGGGCGCACCGCCGAGTGCCGGTGACTAGTGGGCCGGTCGGCGTTACGAGCACGCCGATGGTCAGGCTCAGGTTGGCGCCTTCGATCGTGTTGGTCGTCGTGTTGCGCCATACGACCTTCGGAAACGGCAGTGTCGCATGGCCGGCGATGTCGGGCGTCGTCTCGTTGCCCGCCGTCGCGGCGATCGTCAATGGCAGCAACACGCCGGTTGGCGTGACGCGCATGCCGAAGATATCGCCGGCCTGCTCCCACACCGCGACCCACATCAGTGCCCAGCCTCGGCGACCTGCGGCGCGCCGGCGTCGGCGGGGGTGGTCTCGAGCCCGAGCAGGCCGCCGGTCACGGCACCCCCGACGGCGGCCACGCGCACAGCCATCACGTCGTGGTTCGCCGCCGAGATCGTGCGCCGCCAGACGACCAAGTAGACGTTGAACGAGGAATCGTGGTGGGCAACAACAGGCGCGCGGTCCTCGATCGTGCCGCTGGTCACGGCCGTCAGCGACGACAGCAACGGATCGACGACGAGCGGCAGGCGCGCACCGTCGACGAATGCGGCTGGCAGCACGAAGTCGAGTTCGGAGCCGTTCCAGCGCAGCGAACCCGGAGCGCTCCGGCCATCGGCATCGAAGCCGACTACCTGGCCGATGCGCACACCGCCGCAGCCAGGCAGGGTGAACGACAACCCGGCGTCCGTCGTGCCGGTAGGTGCCTCCAGCATGGTGTCGACGGTGGCGCGCACGACGAGGTCACCGCCGCCGGGCGGCAGCGTGTCGAACACGAAGCTCTGCTTCAAACCGTCGGCGCGCACGTCGAGCTGTTCGACGAACTCAGGCCGCACGTAGTCGACCTGCCGTTCCCCTTCGCGCCGGACCGCCGGGCCCACGGGCCGGAGCGTGTCGCGGCCGACGTGGCGAACCGTCCAGCGCAGCGGCAGATCGTGCGGTGCCACGGCACCGAGCACCGGCGTGAACACCGCGCCATCGGCGGCGAAGTCGACCTTGTAATCGGGGCCAAGGCCGATCCACCCACCAGCGGCGGTCGGGTGCAAACCGGTCGCCGCGTCCATGGCAGCGGCGGTTGCCGGCACCGCGGGCGCCTGGGCAAGCAACGAGGTGGTCAGGAGAGCGACGTAGCACAGAGTGCGGGAGATCATGGCTTGCGGCCAAGAGCCGCCGATCGCCCGCGCCGCGCATTCTGCGCTGCCTGCACCCGTTGATCGCGATGTTGCACACGAGGCAATGGCTCGGCGTCCAGCGAGCCGATCCGCTTCTTGCCGTGGCGCACCACGCGGTCGAGCACTTCGAGGCACTTCTCGTTGCGCCCTCGAGCAGCGTGCTGCCCTTGCCGCCGGCGCTCATCGCTTCGATTGTGTCGAGCTACGTCGCGAGCGTCATGCGCAACGTGTGCCGGCTCTTGCCGGTGCGGAACGCCTTGACCAAGTCGACTGCGAGCACCAATTCACGTGGGGTCTGTTCGGCCTGCTGGCGCTGCAGCCGCGGATGCCGGTCAGCGTGATCATCGGGGGGGAGGCCATGGCGGTGCGATACGCGCGCGCTACTGACGCCGGGCGGCGGGCTCGGCGGATCGTGACGTTGCCGTTGTGCGTCGAGGCCTTCAAGGAGCCGGTGCCCTCGCCGATGCGGCACTTCAGGTCGCTCATTGACGGTCGCATCCTCGGGCCTGCGCGGTGGCGTGGTACGGCCGTTATGGGTCGATGCTTCGAGGGTCGTGCCTGGGACGCTGCATGCTGTGCAGATGAGCGGGATCTCATCACGGCTTCACGTGTCCCTCAGCGGGGGAGCTTTACTCAGAGATCATACCGACTTTCATGCCCTGCCTTGGTCCTGTGTTAATTGCTAGCTCGATTGTTGCTCAATCTGTGGTGATGCCTTCTTGGGTGCTGGCCGAGCGTGAATACAGCAACGGGAGTTGTCGGTTCGGCAGCGCCGCTCCCGTGTGGCTTCCACGGAGGAAAGGCCATGAGTCTCTGTTCGATCGTTGCTCCCAACCAATTGAGTGGGGTCTCGAGGTGCATTCCCCGGATTCGTTGACTTTCGCATTGTCGGCACCGTGGGTTCAGGTCGTTTTCGCGGCGGGGTACTCGCCCCTCCCTCAACCTCCCTCAACCTACACCTCCGCCATTTTGCTACCTTCCCGACATCTTCTTCGATACCAGTAGTTGGACTGCCGCAGTCGTGCCACTGACTCTTCCTGGCGCAATCTATGGATATGGAGCCCTGCCAATCCCACTGCCTCTACAGGCCTCGGGATTCGTTTGGGCAGCCCAGGCCGTCGTGATGGATGTTTCGTCGTCGCTGCAGTGCGGCTATCCGTCGAACGCACTCATCTTCACGGTGGTGAACCCATGATTGGCACAATCGGACGGGCTGCGATACTCGCGCAGCTGCTGGCAACGCCATGCCAAGCTCAGTTTCAGATTCTTCGTACGATCTACGGATCGGCTACCGGGTTGGCCAACCACGACTACGACCAGATTGTCACCGTCCCCGACGTGAACGGGGACGAGATCGACGACTTCGCTGTTAGTTGCAGCGATTTTGATCGGGTCTTCGTGTACAGTGGTACCGGAGGGTTGCTGCATACTCTCTTTGGGAGCGTAGGATTTGGCTCAGGGATCGCGAGCGGTCGCAATAGCGATTTCAACGGAGATGGAGTCGGCGATCTCGCAATTAGCAGTTTTCTCGGCATCCACCTCGTGTCAGGAAGTTCCGGCGGGGTGTTTCGGACCTTGCAGGTAACGCAGGGTTTGCTGTACTTGGAGTGTGTGCCTGGTGACATGGATGGGGATGGTTATGACGACGTGATTGGGACTCAGCTTTGGTCGGGCTACCCGGCGACTGCATACTCAGGGCGGACGGGCAATGTGTTGTGGAGCTACTTTGCCGGCTCCAAGATCGTGCCGGTTGGTGATGCCAATGATGACGGGTATGACGACCATGCGCTGATCTGGGGCTTGGGGGCACAGATCAGGTCAGGGGAAGACGGGGCGCCCCTGAGCACAATTTCCTGGAGCCTGACCTCGTTTGACGTGGGGGACATCGACCAGGACAGTGTCACCGACTTCATAGTGGGAGACCCGACGGACAATACTGCCGGTCACTGGGCCGGTGCGGTTCGGGTGTACTCCGGCGCAACTGGCGCCCTTCTGTGGGCCCACTTTGGTACCGCTAGCCAGCGCCTCGGCTACTGGGTGGCGGCGACCGGGGACTACAACGGAGATGGGACCAACGACATCGTCGCGAGGGCCGTATTGTCATGGGCTAATCCACTCCACATTTTGTCGGGCGTCGACGGTTCGACGCTTCTCGTCGTGAATCAGCCACCACCCCCGAGCATTGGGGGGTGGAGGCGGCCGTTTGCCGGCGAGGACTTCGATGGCGATGGCGTGCGTGAGTTGATCGTGAGCGGCACGTCTCCCCTCGAACCGATTCCAGGTGCTGGCACGCTGTGGATTGTCAAGCTGGCCCAAGGCGGGCGTGCCTACGCCCGAGCCCACGGTCACTCCTGCGCGGGCAGCAACGGCCACCTGCCGCACATCGTGCTGCGCAGCGACCCACACTTTGGCCGACCGGCGCAGTTCCGCCTGCGCGCAGCACTACCACTGGCCGGGTGCCTGCTCGGCATCGGCGTGCCTACATCGTCCGTGGACTTGGCTGCGGTCGGAGCGCCGGGTTGCGAACTTCGGCAGCTTCCGATCTGGCTGTCGCCGGTGCAGTTCACGACTGCGGATGGCATGGCCCGGATCGATCTCGCCGTGCCTGTCAGTGCAGCATTGACGGGATTGCAACTCGAAGCGGCTTGGCTGGTGAACGACGTTGCGGCCAATGCGGCCGGCGTGACGCTGACCAACTCGATTGCGTTGACACTCGGAATCTGAGAATCGTCACGTCGAAGCAGTCGTCGAGTCGAGGTGCATGCCGAAACCGATTACGAATCGATCGTCAATGTGGTCGCCATCGGTGATGGCGCTGGCAGGTGGTCGCGGTCATGGGTTCGCTCGCCAAATTGGTTCGGGTTCGTGGTCGCGCCCCGCCGCTGGTCGTCCGGTCGTTCCAGGGCGCTTCGGGGCGGCCCGGCCCGAGCCTGCTGGCTCGACCCGACGCGCGGATCGCCGTGCCGGCGTATCGGCGAGCCAGGACACGATCGCGACACGACGGCGCGCTAGGCTTCGCCAGATGAGGACCGAAACGACGTTCGACCTCGACGAAGCGCGGGCGCTGCTCGCCAACACGCCGGCGCTGCTCACGGCGTGGTTCCGCGACGTGCCGGCGGCGTGGCTCATGAGTGGGGAAGGGCCGGTCGTCAGGGAAACACCATGAACGCGAACCGCTCGTCGCGGAATGACGAACTCAGCGCCGCGCGGATCGTCTACCTCGCCTGCGTCAGTGCTGCGGAAGGGCAACTCCTTGCAGTCGCACGGTGAGGCCAGCGTGTCTGCTTTCCATGGGTTGTTGCGGAGCGAGGTCCTGCGCGCCGCTGGTTCCTGCCTCGTCGCCTGCGTGTTCACGTTCTGGGCTGCGTGTGGCTTTCCCCTGCGCGGTCGAAGGTTTGTTGTCGGCGGGCATTCGCCGCTGCAGTTCGACCAATACAGCACGTTCGACGCGAGCGCGGCGGCGGTGGGGCTGCTCGTCACGGTTGTCTTGGGCTGCCGGGCCTGGCGATTGTTCTGGCAACTGCGGGGTCTGCGGGGATCGCAAGGCCGCCACTTCTTCGCGCGCGCCGTGGTGCCGCGCACGGTGTACGGCTTGCTGCTCGCGGTGGCTTCGCGCGATGGAGAGGTGGGTGTGCTCGAACGCGACGTGGTGCGCCGTTTGTTGACGCGGGAACTACCCGAGCGGGTGTTGCCGCAGGACTTGGACAACTGGGTGGCGAGGGGATGGGTGGCGCGGGATCCGCTGGCGGCAGCGCGCAGTCTGGCGTCTGCTTTGACGCCCGAGGAATGCGCGACAGTGATGCGGTGGTGCCGAGAACTCGCCGCCGCGGATGGCAGGGTGGGCGCCGAGGAGTCCGAACTGCTGCGAAGTCTCGCGACGGTGCTCAGCCCGAGGGGGCGGCGATGAATGCCGGATGCTTGAAGAAGGCGCGGTGCTGGGCAACTCGTGCTGGTGAGTCGGAGTCGCCTCGGGGCCGCGATCGTATGCAAGAAATCGCGAACTCTCTGCACGGGATAGGCCCGCTCCCGACATCAGTGGGCGCCCCACGGGGCAAACCCATCATGAACACCATCTTTCAAACCGTTCTTCCCTGGTTCCTCTGCATGTCGATCGGCAATGCCGTCGGCGCCAACCCAGTTGCCCAAGATCCGTGCTGCCCGTGCTGCCCGGTCGAGTGCTGCGAGACGGGCTGCTGCGATGAGCCTTGCTGCGAAGTCTGTCTGCCCGGTTGCTGCGATACGAAGGCGGCCGTGGTCGAGGTCAAGCCGGCCGTGAAGAGCTGCTGCGGCTCAAGCTGCGGCACCAGCTGCGGCGGCTGAACGCGTAGCATCCCTCCTGGCATGCCTTCCGCGGTCCTCGGCGCT
The DNA here is from genome assembly GCA_947444055.1 of Planctomycetota bacterium. Lineage (GTDB taxonomy): Bacteria > Planctomycetota > UBA1135 > UBA1135 > UBA2386 > UBA2386. The sequence continues at coordinate 5,524 of CANEYR010000083.1, read as the reverse complement.
GACGAGTTCGTCGACGTGTTCGCCCGACATGGGCGAGCGCTGTGGATGATCGCGGCCGCGTGGGTCGGCCGCGGCGAGGCGCAGGATCTGGTGCAAGAAACCGCGCGCATTGCGTGGCAACGGCGAGCCCAATGTTTGGCGGGCTCGGATGTCGCCGCGTGGCTGGCGCAAATCGTTCGCCACACCGGTGCCAACTGGCGGCGCAAATTGGCTGTGCAGCCTCGCGATCTAGCGGAGCTGCCGGAGTTGGTGGCGCGCGGAGACTCGGCGCCGACGTGGCCCTTCACCCGCTTGCAGGAAGACCTCCCCGAAGACTTGTCGCGGGCTCTGCAGTCGCTGCCGGCCGTCGCCCGCGCCTGCTTGCTGTTGCACGTCGTCGTCGGTCTATCCTTTCCCGAGATCGCCAAACTGCTCGACCTTGCTGAGAACACGGCGATGAGCCACGCGCGGCGCGCGCGGTTCGCCCTGCGCGAGGCACTGGCAAAGCCCGCATCGACTCCATCCATCTCGACGCCCGCCGCGTTGCCGGAGACCTCATGACCGATCCACTCGACGAAGCTCTCGACGCCCGCTTGCGAACGGCATTCGCGCCGCCGTCGTCAGCGCAGTTCGCAGCCCAGGCGCGGGCCGTGGTCCGGGCGCCTGCACCGCGGGTGATGTGGCCGTGGTTGCTCGCCGCGGCAGCGTTGATGCTGACGATCGGCTTGTTCGTGCTGCGTCCGGCGCGTGGCCCAGAAGGTCACGACGGCGCCGAACTCGGAGCGATGTGGGTGGCGGCCTACGAGCACGCGGAGACGAGTGGGTTCGGTTCCGCTTCTTGCTGCGATCCGGCGCAAGACTTCGGCGTCGCCTGCGAACAGAGATTCGCGGTGCGCATCGGCCTTGGCGGTGACAGCGACGTCACCTTGCGAGGATGCTACTGCGGCTTGCCGACGGGTGGCTCTGTGGCGGTGCTCGCCGACACCAAGCATGGGCCAGTCGGCGTGTTCGTCGTCGCGCGCGGGCAAGACCCAAAGCCGTGTCTGCCAGCCGGTTCTACGCTGCATCTCGCCCGGCGCGAACTGGGCCCGCTGGTGATCTATGCCGTGTCGCGGTCGCAGCAGTTGCCGTCGTTGGAGCAGTTCGCGCTCTCGCCGTGAAAGCCTGCCAACTAGTGCAGTGGCAACGCCTGGTAACAAAGCTCGGCAAGCAGGGGCAATCGCGGCAGATTAGGGCGTAGGCCGCAACTCGCGTCTGCGCGGGACTAGGGCTCGGTGCGAGTCAGCACGACTCGTGACCCCAACGGAGAGACTCATGAAGCCTGCCCAATCGCTGTTCTCGTTCACGTTCCTGCTGCTGGCGCCCGTTCTTGCGCAGTCATCGGCGGCGCCGAGCCCGCAGCCGCACGTGACCATCAGCTACGCGCCGTACGTCGTGAAGTTCGCGGTGGAGGGACCGCAGGCGCCGTTCCTCGGCGTCGTGATCGTGTCGCTGTCGTCCGATCTGCAGCACTTCTTGGTCGGCTTGCCGCCGCTGCTCGACCAAGCCGTCATCGTCGATTGGGGTCTCTCCAACAACGGTATCTACAGCACGGCCGTGTCCGAGTTCTTGTTCCCCGCGGGCGTGATGATCCACGTGCAGGGCATCACGATCGGCGATGTCGGCATCGAGGCCAGCGCGGTTGGGCAGTTCGTGCTCGACCTCACGGCGCCGCGCGGCATCTGAACGCGATCTCGTGCTGCGAGCGAATTCGTCGGCACGCTAGCATGCCGCGATGGCCTGGATCGCTTCGTTGCTCGCGTTGCTCGCGGTTCCACAAGACCCACCGGCGTTCGACTTCCACGCCGCGTGGGCGACCGTCGAGACGGTGTTTCGCGACGAGTGCAAGAACGCAGGAGTCGTCGGCGCCAGCTTGATGTTTGTGAAGGGCAAGAACGTCGAGGCGTTCGCGGGGCACGGCTACGCCGATCGTGACGCCAAACGCCTGGTCGACCGCGACACCAACTTTCACTGGGCGAGTTGCACCAAGACGCTGACGGGCATCGCGGTGATGCAGTTGCGCGATCGCGGCAAGCTGAAGTTGGAGCAGCCGATCGTCGACTTCGTGCCCGAACTGCGGCCGGTGCGCAATGCCTTCGGCGCCATGACCGACATCACGATTCGCCATCTGATGACGCACAGCGGCGGCTTTCGCGGCGGCACGTGGCCGTGGGGTGGCGACCAGGATTGGCATCCGCACGAGCCGACGCAGTGGAGTCAGCTGGTCGCGATGTTGCCTTACACCGCGGTCGAGTTCGCGCCGGGCACGAAGTTCTCCTACAGCAATCCAGGCATCGTCTTTCTCGGCCGCACGATCGAGGCGCTGAGTGGCGACGACTACGAGACCTACATGGAGAAGAACGTGCTGCGGCCGCTTGGCATGAGCCGTAGCTACTACGACGTGACGCCGTACCACCTGCAGCGCTTCCGTTCGCACAGCTACGACGGCAAGGGCGAGGCGGCGAAGGATCAAGGGCCCGACTTCGATACCGGCATCACGGTGAGCAATGGCGGCTTGAACGCGCCGCTGACCGACTTGGCGAAGTACCTGTCGTTCTTGCTCGGCGCGTGGGAGCCGGACAGCGACGCCGCGGCGGTGCTCGCGCGCAGTTCGATCGAGTCGATGTGGCAGCCGGTATTGCCGACGAGACCCGATGGGGCGGAGAAGATCGGCCTGTGCTTCTTCGTGCAGGAGCGGGGCGGCACGAGCTTCGCGACGCACACCGGCGGGCAACGCAACTTCATCTCGTTCTTCTATGTGCACCCCGCCTCGGGAACGGGCGCGCTCGCGGCGTTCAACACCGGCACCGCCGGCCCCGCGATGGCAAAGGTGCGCTCGCTGTGCATGGAGAGGCTGTCGCTGCCGATGGTCGCGCCGAAGTGAACTGCCGGCGGCGCTCACTTGGGCTCGCGCTTTCGTCGTGGCTGTTGGCGGCGATGACGTCGGCGACGATGACTTCCGTGGCGATGGCGCAGGAGCACTGGGCATTCGTGCCGCCGCGGCGACCCGCGGTGCCGATTGTGAGTGGGCAGTGGGCGAAGAACGACGTCGATCGCTTTGTGCAGGCCGCACTCGAGGCTGCGGGCCTGGCTGTGAGCGAGCAGGCGCCGCGTGGGCAGTTGCTGCGGCGGGTGACGTTGGACCTCACCGGCTTGCCGCCGACCAACGACGATCTCGCGGCGTTCGAAGGCGATGCGCGGGTCGATGCGTACGAGCGCGTCGTCGACCTCTTGCTGCGTTCGCCGGCGGCGGCGGAGGAGTCAACACGGCTGTGGCTCGATCTGTCGCGCTACGCCGACACCCACGGCATGCAGCGCGATCAAGTGCGCGCGCTGTGGCGTTGGCGCGATTGGGTCATCGACGCGTATGCGACGAACATGCCCTACGACCGCTTCGTCAGCGAGCAACTCGCGGGCGACTTGCTGCCGAATGCGACCACAGCCCAGCAGATTGCCAGTGGCTGGAACCGCAACAACCCGACGTCGGATGAAGGCGGACTGATTCCTGAGGAGTATCTCGCGCGCTACGCGATGAACCGCACCGACACCTTCGGCACGGCGATGCTCGGGCTGACGGTCGGTTGCGCGCAGTGCCACGACCACAAATCGGATCCGCTGACGCAACGCGACTACTACCGATTGCTCGCCTACTTCGCGTCGTTCGACGAGCAAGGCAATGACGGTGGCGCTTTGGCCGCCGCGCCGTTCGTGGTGGCGCCGCTGCCCGAGCAAGTGGCCGAACTCGCGCGATTGCAGGCAGCGTTGGCGGCGGGGGAGGCTGCGTTCGCGGCGGTGCGTTGGGCGCTGTTGCCGTTCGCCAGCGAGTCAGCGGACGTGGTCTTCGAACGCCGCGACGATGGCTCGCTGTTGGCGGTTGGGCCGGCGCCGTTGCGCGCTGACTACACCCTGGGTGTGGTTGCGGAGGTGGCGGGGCTGCGGGCACTGCGGCTGACGGCGCTGCCCGATGCCGCGTTGCCTGCGCGCGGCCCCGGGCGGGCCAACAACGGCAACTTCGTGCTGGGTGAGGTCGAGGTGGAAGTCGAAGTCGGGGATGCCGGTGCGAAGGAACGCGTCGTTATCGCGAGCGTCGATGCCGAGTTTGCGCAGAGCGGTCACGACGCTGGTTTGGTGATCGATGGCGATGCGACGACGGGTTGGGCGGTGAATGGGCGGCATGAGCCAACGGCGTTGCATCTGCACTTCGCGCAGCCCCTGCCGACTGGGGCGCGTTCGCTGCGCATCGTGCTGCGCCACCAGAGTGCGCATGCGCAGCATCTGCTTGGCCGCTTCGTCGTGCATGGGTCGGCGGCGGATCTTGGCGGCGTCCTGTCGCGACGGCGCACGGCGACCGCGCAACTCGCTGAGTTCTCGCAGCAGTTACCGCTGTGCATGGTCAGTCGCGAACGGGCGGAGCCGCGGCCCGTGCATGTGCTGACGCGAGGTCGTTACGACCAACCGGGGGAACGTGTCGCCGCGCAGACGCCTGCCTTCCTACCGCCGTTGTCGACCGATGCGCCAACGGATCGCCGCGCGTTGGCGGCGTGGTTGTTCGCTCCGCAACAGCCGCTGACCGCGCGCGTCGCGGTGAATCGCATCTGGCTGCGCCACTTCGGCCGTGGGCTCGTCGCCACCGCGCACGACTTTGGCAAGCTTGGCGCCAAGCCGAGCCATCCGGAGTTGCTCGATTGGCTGGCCTGCGAGTTCATCGAGCATGGGTTTGACGAACGGTACCTGCACCGCCTGTTGGTGACGTCGGCGACGTACCGCCAGTCATGCCACGTCTCGCCGGCTGGGCGCGAACGCGATGCCGACAACGTCTGGCTCGCGCGCATGAGCCGCGGGCGGTTGCCCGCCGAAGCGATTCGCGATCAGGCGCTCGTCGTCAGCGACCTGATGCTGGCCGAACGAGTCGGCGGCGCCAGCGTCAAGATCCAGCAGCCACCGGGCATCTGGGAAGCGGTCGCGTTCCCCGGCAGCAACACCGAGCGCTATGTCGCCGACGTCGGCGAGCAGCTGCGGCGCCGCAGCCTCTACACGTTCTGGAAGCGCTCGGCGCCGCCACCGCTGCTGACCACGTTCGACGCGCCAAGCCGCGAGATGTGCGTCATCGAACGGCAGGTCACCAACACCCCGCTGCAGGTGCTGGCTTTGTGGAATGACGAAGGCATGGTCGCGGCAACCCAGGCGTTCGCGCTGCGGTGCATGCAGGCCAAGGGCGACGAGCGCGCGCGCGTCGAGTGGGCGTTTCGTTGCTTGTTGCAGCGAACGGCGAGCGAGGCAGAGCAGCGCGTGTGCGCGGAGTTGTTAGCGACGCCCAACGAGGCTGCATGGACCATGCTCGCCAGCACGCTGCTGTCGCTGGACGAGGCACTGCATCGCAACTGACATGAAACCGCCATCGCCCCTGGACCGCCGTTCGTTCCTGCGCCACGCCGGCAGTGGGGCCGCGGCGTGCTGTCTGTGGCCGCTCGCTGGCGAACCACGACGCGTGCCGCACTTTGCGCCG
>CANEYR010000082.1 GCA_947444055.1 Planctomycetota bacterium | reverse complement strand
TCGACCGTCTGGTACACCGAGGTGAACGGCGTCCGTCAAGCAGCCGGCATGGTCGCCGAGCCGACGCAGGTGCTGCCGACGAGTGCCGACCTGGAGAAGCAGATGCAGCAACCGCTGCAGCGGCGCTGAGCTGCCAGAGGCGAAGGCCGCGCGCGCCGTTCGGAGGCTGCTAGACGTCGCGATCACTTCGCGAGCTGCAGTTCGACTTCGGCGATCCCGCCGGGCGCGACGTCGAACACGGTAGTCCGCCCCTCGCCCGCGGTTTCGTGCCGATCGACGCTGACCATGGCACGCGCCTTCGGAACAAGCAGGACGACGGCCGAGTTCACCCGGTCCTTCATTCCCCGCGGGGACGGCGCCTTGCATCGCCTTGCCCGCGCCGCTGCCACAGGTGCAGCGGCAGTCCCGCGAGCAACAGGCCAGCACCCCACGCCAGCGATTCGCCGCCGGTGCCGATCAGCGCCCACAGGCTGTAGAGCAGGGCGCCGACCGCGATGCACTGCTTGCCAAGGCCTTGCTGGCGGCTGCCGTAGAGCCACGCCGCCGTGCTGACCGCGTAGGGCAGCAGCGCCGCCGCCGTCGACAACAAGGTCGAGAAGCGGAACAACTGCACCAGCGAGTCACTGAAGTTGGCGATCACCAGCATCGTCGCCAAGGTTGAACTCAGCAGCAGCCCGAGCCACGGCGCGCCGCGGCCGTTCGCGCGCGCGAAGAACCGCGGGAACACCCCATCGCGAGCCGCGGCCATCGGCACTTGGGCTTGCAGCAAGACCCAACCGTTGAGCGCGCCAAAGCACGAGATCGTCGCCACCACACCGATGCCCAGCGCCGCGGCGGGTCCCCAACAACGCTGCGCCGCGTCGGCCATCGGCGTCACCGAGCGCTGCAGTTCGTCAGCGGGCAACAAGCCGATCACCACCGTGCACGCCAGCATCGTGGCGATGCCGGCGATCAACATGCCGATGACCGTGGCGCGCGGCACGGTGCGCTCCGGGTCGCGAATGCACTGCGCCGGGATCGTCGCCGCTTCGAGCCCGAGGAAGGCCCACAGCGTGATGGCCGACACCGTCGACGTGACGCTGAGCAGCGGCAGCCCGCTCACGTTGAAGGGCACGTACGAACTCGCTTGCACGTAGCCGAGTCCAAACCCGCAGAACACCACCAGCGGCACCACCTTCAGCAGCGTCGTCAGCAACTGCAGTCGTCCTGCTTGCTGGATGCCGGCCAGGCTGACCCCGGTGCACAGCCACAAACCGACGAGTGCCGTCAGCGCCCCGCGCGTCGGTGTCGCGGTGCACTCAGGCCAAAGCACCCCGAGGCTGCCCGCGAACGCCACCGACAGCGCCGCGTTGCCGCACCACATGCAGATCCAGTAACTCCACGCGACCAGAAAGCCTGTGTGCTCACCAAAGGCCGCCCGCGCGAACGCGTAGGCGCCACCTTGCTGCTGGGCCGCGCGCGCGAGCCACGAGTAGACCAACGCCAACAACAGGGCGCCGACCAGTGTCACGCCCCACCCGAGCAAACTGGCGGCGCCGTACGGGGCGAGCGTCGCCGGCAACAAGAACACGCCCGAGCCGATCATGCTCCCCACCACCAGGGAGGTCGCCGTCCACTGCCCGAGTCCCGCGCGTCGATGATTCTGGTCGTGCATCACGCTACGCGAAGAAATCCTGCCCCTTGTCGTCGACGACCAGGAACGCTGGGAAGTCCTTCACCTCGATCTTCCACACCGACTCCATGCCGAGGTCCGCGTAGTCGAGCACCTCGACCTTCTTGATCGAGTCCTGCGCCAGGATCGCCGCCGGGCCGCCGATCGAACCGAGGTAGAAGCCCGTGTACTTCTTGCACGCATCGGTGACGGCGCGACTGCGGTTGCCCTTCGCCAACATCACGAAGCTGCCGCCCGCCGCCTGGAAGGTGTCGACGTACGCATCCATGCGCCCGGCGGTCGTCGGCCCAAACGAGCCCGAAGCCATCCCGGCCGGCGTCTTCGCGGGCCCCGCGTAGTACACGACGTGATCTTTCAGGTACTGCGGCAAGCCCTGCCCGGCGTCGAGCCGTTCCTTCAGTCGTGCATGAGCGAGGTCGCGGGCAACGACCATCGGCCCCGTCAGTGAGAAGCGCGTCTTGATCGGGTACTTGCTCAAGGTCGCGCGGATCTCCGCCATCGGTCGCGCCAAGTCGATCGGCACGACGTCGCCCGCCAGTTGGGCTTCGTCGACCTCCGGCAGGAAGCGCGCGGGGTTCTGTTCGAGCTGTTCGAGGAACACTCCGTCCGCGGTGATCTTGCCCTTCGCTTGGCGATCGGCGCTGCACGACACGCCAATGCCCACCGGACACGAAGCGCCATGGCGCGGCAGCCGGATCACGCGCACGTCGTGGCAGAAGTACTTGCCGCCAAACTGCGCGCCGATGCCGTTCTTCTGCGTGATGGCGAGCACCTGCTGCTCCAGCGCGAGGTCGCGGAAGGCCCGGCCGCGGGCATTGCCAGTCGTTGGCAAGGTGTCGAGGTAGCGCGCACTCGCCAGCTTCACCGTCTTCAGCGTGAACTCCGCCGACATGCCGCCGATCACGATCGCCAGGTGGTACGGCGGACACGCCGAGGTGCCGAGCTTGCGCGTCTCCTTGTCGATCCACCCGAGCAGAGTCTTCTCGTTCAACAGCGCCTTCGTCTCTTGGTAGAGGAACGTCTTGTTCGCCGAACCACCGCCCTTGGTCAGGAACAGAAACTCGTACTCGTCGCCTTCGTCGGCATAGAGTTCGATCTGCGCTGGCAGGTTGTCGCCGGTGTTCTTCTCGTCGTACATCGAGAGCGCGGCCATCTGGGAGTAGCGCAGATTGGTCTCAGTGAACGTGCGGTGCACGCCTTCACTGATCGCCGCCGCATCGTCGCCGGTGGTCCACACGTGCTGGCCCTTCTTGCCCAGCACGATGGCGGTGCCCGTGTCTTGGCAACTCGGCAGCACCATGCCCGCCGACACGTTGGCGTTCTTCATCAGCTGCAAGGCGACGAAGCGATCGTTCGCCGACGCCTCCGGATCCAGCAGGATCGCGCGCAGTTGCTGCAGATGGCCGGGCCGAAACAGGTGGCTGATGTCGCGGATCGCCGCGAACGTCAGCGCCGTCAGCGCCGCCGGCGCCACGCGCAGGATGCGCTGCCCGGCGACGTCGATCGTCGATACGTGCTCTTTGGTCAGCAGCCGGTACGGCGTCGAGTCGTCGGCGAGTTCGAAGATCGGCTGGTACGAGAACGGCATGCCCGCAGCTTGGCCAGGCGAGCTGCTGCTTTCCAGCCAGCAGACCGACCGTTCGTTCGATCGCCGGACGCGCGACCGCGCCTTCCCTTCACCCGCCCTGCCAGGCCTCGACCGCCGCCGCGATGACGGCACGAGCTCGGCCAAGCGGTCGACAAGGTCGTCACCAAAGCGTCGTGCCAGCGACGAGTGAAGAGGGCGTTGCTGGTGTCGTTGTCGCTTGCTACCAAACCTCGCGCAGGTCGATGACGACCCCTGGGAACGTCGCGAGGGCGAGGCGATCCGTGCATCGACGCGGCGCCTGATACTGATGCCCAGCGAGCACAAACTGTTCGATGCTGCGCGTCACGGGATCCACGATCAGGTACTCAGCAACCCCCGCGCGCTGGTAGCGAGCCAGCTTGACCTTGCGATCACGACGATGCGCCGACAACGACGGCGACAAGACTTCGACGATGAGCGTTGGCGCGCCGGTGATCTTCTTCTTGCCGACGATCGCGCGGCGCTCCTGCGCCACCGCGAGGATGTCCGGTTGCACCACGGTGCCTTTGGCCAGATGCACATCGATCGGCGCAATGTGCACCTGACCGCGCCCCGTCTTGTCAATGCGCGCTCGCAGCTCGCTGGCGAGGCCAAGCACCAGCGTCTGGTGGTACGGCTCAGGCGCGGGAGTCACGTAGTGCCTCCCGTCGATGACCTCGTGGCGCTTGCCGTCGGCGGGGATGCGGCAGTAGTCGGCGTAGGTCCAGTCGCACTTCGGCGAACGGGTTCTCACGGCAGTGAAGGTCATCTCGCATTGCAGCATACCCAGCTCCTTCGCGCGTGCATCGATCCCCGTGACCGTGCCTCGCCTGGCTGCAATGTGTCCAGCACGAGCCCCGCGGTGGCACTTCACCGCGAAAAGTTGAGCCGACTCACCCAACCATCTGCGCGAACAGCAACACGTGCCCACCCGGCCCTCGCTCGCGCGACGGCCGTCGCTACCGTGCCCACCATGAAGCCGCGCGTGCTGATCACCCGCCACGTCTATCCGGCGGCGGTGGCGATCCTGCAGGAACACTGCATCGTCGACTACCACGACACCTACGACGTGATGGACGAGGAACGGCTGGCCAAGAAGCTCCAGCACGCGCAGGGTGTGCTCTGCCAACTCACCGATCCGCTGACCGCGAACGTCATCGCCAAAGCACCCCTGCTGCGCTGCATCAGCCAGATCGCCGTCGGTCATGACAACATCGATGTCGCCGCGGCGACGGCACGCGGCATCGCCGTCACCAACACGCCGGGCGTGCTGACCGAAGCGACCGCCGACCTTACGTTCGCGCTGCTGCTCGCCGTGGCGCGCCGCTTGCCCGCGGCCGAGCAGTTCCTGCGCGCGGGCAAGTGGCAACGCTGGGACGTCGATCTCTGGTGTGGCGCCGACGTGCACGGCCGCACCATCGGACTCGTTGGTTTGGGGCGCATCGGCCAAGCGGTGGCGCGCCGCGCCAAGGGCTTTGGCATGCGCGTGCTCTACAGCAGTCGCCGCGAAGCGACCGCGGCCGTCGAACAAGAACTCGGTGCCATCCGGGTGCCGCTCGACGCGCTGCTGCGCGAGAGTGACTTCGTGTCGCTGCACGTACCGCTGCTGCCCGAAACCAAGCACCTGATCGGCATCGAGCAACTGTGCGGCATGCGGAAGGGTGCGTTCTTGATCAACACGGCGCGCGGTCAGATCGTCGACGAAGCGGCGTTGGTCGCAGCACTCGAGGAAGGCCTGATCGCCGGCGCTGGGCTCGATGTGTTCGAGCACGAACCGCAACTGCATCCAGGCCTGCTCGCCTTGCCCAATGTGGTGTTGTTGCCGCATGTCGGCAGCGCCGTCACCAGCGTGCGCAGCTTGATGTGCGCGCTCGCCGCGCAGGACTGCACAGCCGTGCTCACGGGCGAACGCCCCAAGCATCTGGTGAACCCACAGGTCCTCGCTTGAAGGACCAACTGCGCGCGTGGTTGCACACGACGCTGCGTCATCTCGATGTCGACGCGGTGATGCAGCCCGCCATCGCGCCGGTGCGGGCGGTAGCACTGGGTGCGGGCAAGGTACTCGTGCTCGCCTACGGCAAGGCCGCGCGCGCGATGGCCAGCGCCCTGGTCCGCGGCCTACCGGGAATGCGCATTCGCGGTCTTGTCGCGGTGCCCGCCCCTGACGAGGCGCCGCTGCCGCCGCTCGAAGTCATCGCCGGCGGGCACCCCGTGCCAACGGCAGGCAGCTTGCGCGCCGGCCGCCGAGCGCTCGAACTGGCGCAGAGTGTCGAGGCGGACGAAGTCGTGGTCTTCCTGGCGTCCGGTGGCGGTTCGGCGGTGCTTGAGTGGCCACTCGATGACGCCATGACGCTGCCAGAAATCCAGACGGTGCATCGCACCCTGATTGCCTGCGGAGCCGACATCGTCGCCATCAACACCGTGCGCAAACACGTGTCCGCCGTGAAGGGCGGCCGCCTGGCTGCCGCCGCGCGCCACGCCCGAGCCCACCTGACCATCGAGATCAACGACGTGCCCGAACGCGCGGGCGCGGTCGTTGCCTCCGGTCCGAGTCAGAACGACGCCTCGACGCTGTCCGAATGCCGGGCGGTGCTCGATCAATTTGCTCTGTGGGCGCAGATGCCTGGCCGCGTGCAGGAACGACTGCGCCGCAGCGCCGTCGAGCCCGACCCCACCTGGCACCTCAGCAGTGACCAGCCGCGCGTCTTCCTGACGGTCGCTTGCAACCGGCTCGCGCGCCATTCGCTGCGCGACCAGTTGCTCGCGGCGGGCGTTTTCGTTGTCGATGACATGAGCCCCGACGATCTGCCGTACGAGCAGGCCGCCCAGCGGCTGTTGCATCGGCTCGATCGCCTGCGCCGACGCCACCGCGGCCGCCTCGTCGCCATCGTCAGCGGTGGTGAGTTGTCGGTGCCGCTGCCCGCGAACTGCGGTCTCGGCGGCCGCAACCAGCAGTTCGCGTTGGCGTGCGCGCGCGCCATTCGCGGCCAGCCGATCACGGTGCTGAGCTGCGGCACGGATGGCATCGATGGCAACTGCATTGCGGCCGGCGCTCTCGTCGACGGCAGCACGATGGCGCGCGCCCGTCGCGCCCACTTTGACGTGCACGACCACCTGCAGCGCTGCGATGCGTTCCCGCTGTTGCACGCCTTGGGCGACACCGTAATCACCGGCCCGACCGGCACCAACGTGCGCGACGTACGCCTGTTGGTGCATTCCGGCTAAGGCCGCGGCAGCGGCCGCAGCGCTTCGCTAGCGACGATGCCATCGACCGCTGCAAAGTCGCGTTTGGAGACTTAAACCCGCGCCCAATTCAAGTCGATCACAGCCCACGCAACTGGGAGTGACGACAACATGGCGGGACACAAACAACTGGCTGTGCTGGCCACTTGCTGCCTGTGGGCAGCCTGCGGCGGTGGTGGCGGAGGAGGCGCCGGCTTTGGCGGCAGCGCCGATGCTTCGCTCGGCATCGTGCATCTGCTTGACCATTCGCCCGCGGCCGACGCGGTGCAAGTGCCACTCGATGCGGTGATACAACTCGAGTTCGACGCCAGCATGGCGCTCGACAGTTTTGGCGACGAAGACACGTGGCTGCGCGTGCTCGGCACCAACACGAATGTCGCCGGCACGTGGACCCGCGTCGGCAACCAACGCGTCGACTTCACGCCGGCTGCGCCACTGGCGGCCGAGACCGACTACGTCTTCCAACTGTCGGCTCTGACCTGCGACATGGCCGGGCGCATTCTCGACACCGCCACCGAGATCGCGTTCCGCACCTTCGACGCGACGCCGCCAGTGGTGGTCGGCATCGACCTCATCGCGGGCGCGCAGAACCAGAGCCGCACGCGCACGTTCACCGTCACCTTCAACGAACCGCTGGCCGCAGCCACCGTCACCGACACCAGCTTCTACCTGCGCGACATCTACGGCTTTCGCTACGCGGGCACGCGCACGCGCAACGGCAATGCGCTGACACTCGATCCGTTCGTCGATCTGCCCGGCGACCGCAACTTCCAATTGGTGGCGACGACCGCCTTGACCGACAAGGCAGGCAACCAGTTCGCGAACAACGCCACCACGAGCTTCCGAACCATCGTCGACACGGTGTCGCCATCGGTGGTCACGGCGTGGCCGTCGATGAACCAGACCGGCGTCTCACCGCGAGTGCAACCGACGTTCGCCTTCGACGAGTCGATGGACCCGGCGACCGTCGAAGCGTCGTCGCTGTTGTTCCAAGATGAATTCGGCAGCGTCGTCGCCTTCGCCATCGACAGCAACGCCGAGCAACGCACCCTGCGCGTGCGACCGAGTTCGCCGCTGGTCGCCAACCGCCGCTACACGATGGCGTTCCTGCTCGGTGGCGCGGCCGCGACGGACACCAGCGGCAACGCCCTCGTCGCCACGCAGGCGCGCACCTTCACGACCGGCACCGACGACATCGCCCCGGCGATCGTCGCCAGCATGCCAGCCGCCGCGGATACACGCGTGCCGCCGACCATGGTCGCGACCGTCACCTTCGCGGAAGCCCTCGATCCGAGCTGGGTCGACATCGACACCGTCAGCCTGAGTGTGAACGGGGCCGCGTGGACGATCGTCGTCGAGCGCCCCACCACCACCACCGTGCGCGTGACGCCGGTGTTGGCCTTGCCGACCAACGCCAACTGCAGCCTCGGGCTGCGCGGTGGACAAGAAGGGCTGCACGACCTCGCCGGCAACGTGCCCGCGAGCGACACCGTCATCGCCTTCACGACCTCCGCCGACGCCGGCACGCCGACAGGGTTGATGCTGCCGCCCGATGGCGCGGTGAGCATTGCGCCCAATTCGCGCATGAGCTTCACGTTCGACGCCGCCATGGCGATCGACACCCTCAACACCTCGACGCTGCGGGTCACCGACGACCTCGGCACACCGCTCGCCGGCCAATTCGTCATCAGCGGCGGCAACCGCATCGTGCTGTTCACACCCGCGACGCCGCTCGCGCAACTCACCTACTACCGACTGACGATTGTCGGCGGCAGTGCGGGGGTGCGGCGCACCAGCGGCAACTGGTTCCCGGCCGATCGCACGTCGCGTTTCCGCACGGGATCCGCCCTCGACAGCGCGCCACCGTCGGTGACCGCGACCGTGAACGGCATCCACAGTTCGCGCCTCGCCAACCTCGTGCTACCCCCGTCGGGGTTCACGATTGACGTCACCGCCAACGACACAAGCAACCAATGGGCCGACATGGGCACCACCGAAGTGCTGCTGAGTGGCACCGGCACCGGCCCCGGCGCCCCGACCTTGTTGGCAGCCGCGACGATCGGCTACGGCACCCTGCGTGTGCAGGTCCCGAGTGCGGCGGCGCTCGGCGCGGGCACGTGGACGCTGTCGGTGCGCGTGCGCGATCTCGCTGGCAACGTCGGCACCTCGACGGCGGTGCCGTTCACCGTCGTGCAACCGACCAGCGGGTTGTTGCCGTTCGATGGCCCGCAACTCGTTTGGGTGCGCACGGACCTCGATCGCGACGGCAACGACGTGCCCGACTTTGAGGACGACATGCTGCGGCTGGGCTTCGCCACGGCCGGTGATCCTCTCGGCACCAACGCGTGGATGCGGCGCCTCGTGCTCGATGGCATCCTGGCGCAAAGCAGCCATCTGTATGGACGCGGCAGCCGCGGTGAACCGTTGGACAGCGGGTCGGTCGGCCTGCGCTTCACGACGCGGCAACCGATTCGCGTCGCGCATATGCAGATGGCGCTCGGCGGCCTCGATCCAGAAGCCAATCGCCAACGCACCTACGGCGACGACAGCAGCGGTGTGCTCGGGCGCGCCTACTACGACTATCGCAACGGCAACGTGTCGGAACGCAACACGGCGAGTTCGCCGGGCCTTGGGGTGTTCCCAGCCGAGATGTGGCTCTACCAGACCAAGATCCACCTGCAGGTCTATCCCGCCTACCAGACGGCGTTCGCGCAGAAGTTCCGGCCGATCTGTCTCGCGATGGGCGGCACGCCGGCCGGCGCCCACGCCCTCGACAATGTCGTGCTGTCCGCCAACTTCGACTACTCGACTGCGACCACAGCCCAGCGCGCGCGTTGGCAAACGATCATGAACGCCGCCGACGATTGGGCGCTCGTCATCGGCATCATCCTCGCGCACGAGGTCGGCCACTCAGTTGGGCTGGTGGCGCCAGGTGCTGCCCCAAGCGGTCTATTCGGCGATTCGTCGCTGCACGACAGCTACGCCGGCGCCGCCGAAGTGATGGCGCCGTCGGTCGGCTACGAAGCGATGACGGCGCTCGACTACGCGTTCCGAGACATCGACCTGGCCTATCTGCGCCAGAGGGTGCTGCTGCAATGATCCGCCTTCCTTTCACGTTCGTCGCGATCACGCTCGCACTCGCCCAGGCTGCGGTTGGCCAAGACCAAGCGACCACACTGCTGAACGCTGCCCGGGCGGCGGACGTCGTGGTCACCGCCAAGGTGCTCGCGGCCACAGATCCGTCACCGGAGTGGCACCGGTTGCAGCTGCAGACGCTGCAGATCCTGAAGGGGCAAGCGCCCGCGACGTTCACGCTGCTCGAACCCAGCGGCGCTTGCTGTGGCCGCAGCTTGTTCGCGCTGCAGATCGGCGACACCAGGCTGATGTTCTTGCGGCGCGCGGGGCAGGCGCTGCACCCGTTCGGCGGCTCGCGCGGCGTCGTGGCAGCCGAGCCCTCGATCGTCGCCCACGTGCAGGCTTTGCTTGCCAGCCAGGGCCAGCAAGAACTGGCGCACGTGCTGGCGACCTGCCTCGCCCATGATGAAACGCGCATCGCCGACGACGCGGCCCACGCGCTCGCGACACTGCCGCAACTGACGTTGTCGCATGCCGATCGCGCCGCGGTCGTCGACGCCCTGCTGCTGGCGAGCGCCCGCGGCTCGACGCGCAGTGCGGCCCTCGTCGACGTCGCCGTTCGCGTCGCCGACGACCACGTGCTTGATGCACTGTTGCCTGCGTACCTGCAGACCGAACGCGGCGACCAAGCCAAGCTGCTGCGGGCCGGACTGTGCCGCTGCCCCTCGTCGGCGGTCGCCCAAAGGCTGACGCTGTTCGTTCACGACGACCGCGCCGCCTTGCGCGCCGCCGAGCTGCTGGTCCTACTGCCGACCCTCGATGCGCACTCAGCACTCGATCGCTTGCTGCAGCCGACTACCCATCCGCGTGTCGCCCTGTGCATCGCCGAAGGCTTGCTGGCCTCGGGAGTGCCAGGCGAACAGCTCACCAGCCGCGTGCCGGCCCCAGTGCTCGCCCTCGCCGAACGCCAACGCCAACAACCGAAGCGCTTCCGCGCCATCAACCCACAGCGCCGATGACCGCCGTCCCCGCCACCGCCACCCACTCGGCCAGCTGGGCCTTGGTATTGCCCGCGAGCCTGCTCGCGGTGCCCTTGGCCAACCTCGGGCTTGGCAAGAACGTGATCCAGCAGTTGTCGGGCGCAGGGTTGCTGACGGTTCACGATGCGTTGCTGGCGGCGCAACAGACCGGCGAGCTTGGCCCACTAACCGACGGGGTCGGCCAGGAAGTGCGCGGGGCCTTAGCGAACCTGCTGCTTGATACCTTGGTGCCGTTCGCGGCGAACGCCTGCGATTGGCCGAGTGTGCGCGCGCAATTGCTTGGGCCGCTGTCGCCGAACGAGCGCCAGTGGCTCGATGAACTGATCGGCTTTGAGCAAGAACCGCCGCACGCCGCGGTGTTGGCGCGGCAGCTCGGCATCACGACGCAAGCGCTGGCCGATCGCGCCGAACGACTGCGCGGCAAGTTGGCGGAAGGCGCCTCCCACTTGCTGACGCGCTGCCACCACGAAGCCAGCAAGGACCTCGCCGCCTTCGAAGGTGTCCTGCTCGTGGAGCACGCGGCAGAAGGCTCGCTCATGCAGTCGCTGGCGCGCACGGCGCCTGATCGCGCGCTCGGCTTGCGCCTGATCGCGTTCCTGTTCCCGCGTGAATTCCACTGCCAGAACGGTGCGCTGTTTGGTCTGCCGCCGCGCCGCTTCCGCCAATTGCTGCGCGTGCTGCCCAGCCAAGTGCCGCCACACCGCCTGCCGCTGTCGATCGACCTGCTCTTGACGGAACTCGCAGGCCTCGATCTGCAGGTGCCGCGCGGCGTCCTGTTGCACGTGTTGCGCAAGGAGCTGCACATCGCGATCGAACTCGACGCCGAAATGGGCGAAGTCGCCGCCGCCGATCCACGCACGCCAGCGGCGCGCTTGGTCGAGTTGCTGCAGGAAGTCGGCCAACCGATGGCGCTGGCCGATCTGGTCTTCGCCTACCGCGAACGCTTTCGCCACGGTACGGCCCCTGCCCTCTGCCGCCAGCTACGACTGCGCCGCGAGTTCGTGTTGCTCGGTCCCGATGTCTGGGGCCTGCGCAGCGACCACGAGAAGGAACTGCTCTTCGTGACGCCGCTCGTCGACAAGGTGGCCAGACGTTTGTGCAGCGAGGGTGGTCGGCAGCACGTCGCCGATTTGTTGCCCGACGACGAACGCGACGAACGCACGGTGCATTACGTGCTCGATCGGCTGGCGCACGACCCACGCGTTCGCATGCTCGGCCGCGGCGATGCGTGCGCGGCGTCGCACCGACGGTCGCGAGTGATGGAGACGCTGCTGGAAGCGATGCGCAAAGCGGCTGGCGACGTCGTACTGAGCCTGTTCCTCGACAACCAACCAGCAGCGCACCGGCGCCTGATCGCGCGCCTGCTGCGCGACAACCGTTTGTTCGTGCAACCCGCCGCCGACCGCGTCGACACGCTGGCCAACTGGCCGTTCAACGAAGAACGCATGCAGCGTTTGCTCGTGCTCGTGCAGAAGCAACTGCGACATCGTTCCGGCTACGCGCACGGCGCGGCGTTGAAGGCCGCGGTCGATCGCACCGATCTCGGCGGCGACTGGCTGACGGTGCAACTGCTGACCGACGTGCTGCGCCGCAACGGTCCGTTCGAAGTGCTGCCCGGCGACATCGTCGCGCGCGC
This sequence comes from Planctomycetota bacterium, assembly GCA_947444055.1. Classification (GTDB taxonomy): domain Bacteria; phylum Planctomycetota; class UBA1135; order UBA1135; family UBA2386; genus UBA2386. Next base: position 10,025 of record CANEYR010000082.1, on the reverse strand, counting down.
CGAGCTGGCCTTGCCCGCGCAAGTCATGCGTTCGGTCCGCGCGGCTTTGCGCGAGGCGAAGGCACCGCTCTCGGTCGAGGAAGTGCTGCGCGCGCGACCGGACCTCGGCGAATTCGCCTCCTGCCTCGCGCAACTGCTCGCCGTCGATCCACTGTTGCAGTCGCAGGACGGCGTGCACTTCATGCTCGCTTGATGGCGGGCAGCGGTGGCCAGCCATCGCGAGCGGCCAACCAATCGCAGGCGCGCGCACACGGCCACGCCAACAAAGCACCGACGAGCACGTCGATCGTCCAGTGGTAGCGCAGCAACATGGTGCTGGCGATCAGCAGCACACTCGGCAGCAACAGCCAACAAAACCAGCGGCGATTCCACCGCCACAACACGATCAAGCTCGTCACCGTCATCATGGTGTGGCCGCTCGGGAAGCAGTCCCACGGGTTCGCTTCGCCCGCATCGATCGCCGTTCGCAGCGTCTGGGTAAACCACAGGCCTTGCACGTCGTGGGGGAACGCCAACACGACCTTCGGCCCCAAGGTCGGCACCAGCAGGTAGCCGAGGTAGCTCACCAAGAACCCCGCGGCGAACAGCAAGACGGCGCGGTCGAACGCGGCCTTGCCGCTGCCGAGACCAGCCCCCAGCGCGGCCAACGCACAGATGCCATAGAACGACGCGTAGCAGATCTGCAGGACCTCGACGAACCACGGGGCGAGGTGGTCGGCGAGGGTGCCGACATCGATGCCGAACAGGGCCCGGTCGAGCGCTAGGAAGTCGTACTCGTAGGGTTCTGGATGCACGCCAGGCAGCAACCAACACAGGCCGGTGAACGCTGCTGGCAGGGCGATCACGTTGAGAGCTGCACGCGGCACCCGCGCCGCATCGACGGAACGATGCATGACGAGCCAGTGGCTCGCGAGCACAGCGAGCAACACGGCGGCATGCAGCAAGAAGAAGCGGGTCAGGTCGTGCCCAGGTGAGCCGCCACTCGGCGTGCACACCGCCACGCCGCTGACGCACAGCAGGTACCACAGCCAGATGCGTTCGATGGTCGGTCGCGGCGACTCAGTCATGCCTTCGCGGAGCCTACGCGACCAACCGCCGGATGGCTCGCGGTCACCTCGGTGCTGGTCGACTCCTTGCCATCAAAACTCAACAGCCGCCCCTTCCCACCTTCGTTGGTCTCGATGTGCACCGGCCGCTGCCACATGCGAAACAGCCCCTGCAGCGTCAACTGCGCCTGGTCCAACTGCAGGTCGCCGCCGACCCACTCATGCACCAGATACAGCTCGCCTCGATTCTTGTAGTTGCCGTCGATGACTTTGATGATCGGGTTGCCGAAGTTGGTCAGCGCCGCGAGCAACTGGTTCTTCACCTTCGTGTAGTCGCGATCGACGATCATCAGCTTGCCCGTCTGCGGGTCCTGCCCGTAGACGAACATCTTCTGGTCTTCGGCGAACTCCGGCGTCACGAACTCATCGAGGAACGTCACGTCGTTGTAGATGCGCCGCACCTCAAACACCTTCTGGCGCCCCTGGTTCGTCGGCCGGTTCCACTGCCGCCGCACCTCCGGATCATCGCAGGCCATGAACTCGGCGCCAAAGCGCCCCTTGTTCCAGCGTTCCTCGATGTGACGGAACAACTCGACGCCCATTTTGTATGGGTTGATCTGCCCCGGCCGACTGGCCAGCGTGCCGCTGTGTGTATCGCAGTACTGCACGATCTCACTCGCGTCGCACAGGTGCTTCGTCATCAGTTGGCTGTGCCAGAACACCGCCCACCCTTCGTTCATGATCTTGGTCATGCCCTGGGGGGCGAAGTAGTAGGCCTCGTCGCGCAGCATCGCGAGCACGTCCTGCTCCCATGACTGCATCGGCGCATGGTCGAGCAAGAACTTCAACACGTCGCGCGCAGGCTTCGCCGGAAACCGTCGCGCCTGCGTGTCCTCGGCCTGCATGCGCTCCTTCTCCCGCTGCAGGAACGCCGGCGGGTTGATGTAGCGATCCATGTAGTCCTTGGCCGCGATCTTCTTGACCTCGCGGGCGGGACCCTCGTCTTCGGAACGCGCATCGGCGCGCGGCGTCGTGCCCCGATCGATGTACGGCGAGTACGGGTCGATCAGGTTGTCGAGCGATTGCACGACGTCGATGAAGTTCTCAACGCGCTCCTGCCCGTAGCGATCCATGTAGCGGCGGACTTTCGCGCCGTGGTTCGCCAACACATCCATCATCTTGCGTGAGGTGTGACTGAACCACGCGTTGTTCTTGAAGAAGTCGCAGTGGCCATAGACGTGCGCCATCACCAGCTTTTGCTCGGTGATGGAGTTGCTGCGCATCAGGTAGGCGTAGCAGGGGTCGTTGTTGATGACGAGTTCGTAGATCTTGGAGAGCCCGTAGGCGTACGACTTGCTGAGGTGCTCGTACTCCATGCCAAAGCGCCAGTGCGGGTAACGCACCGGGAACCCGCCGTAGCTCGCCACCATGTTGAGCTCGTCGTGATCGACGAGCTCATAGATCACTTCGTAGAAGTCGAGGCCGTAGCTCTTCGCGAGGTCGCGCGTCTCATCCCGCAGTGCCGCGAGTTCAGGTGTGAGGTTGCCCATCAGCGTCCCTTGCCCAAGAAGGCCTTGATCGACGGCAGGATGCCGTCGCGGTCCTGGATGTCGGTGGTCACCACTTTCTCGTCGCCGCGAAACGCCGTGTCGAGATCCTTCTTGAACTGCCCGCTGCCGTAGGCGCTCTTCACCTGCCCATAACAGAACTGGTTGCACATCGGCAACAGCGAGTCCTTCAGCAGCGACACGCAGTGCTCGGTATCCCTGGTGCTCCAGTTGTCACCATCGCTGAAGTGGAACGGATAGATGTTCCATTCTTGCGCCGGGTACTTGTCGCGTACGATCTGCAGGCACAGCTCGTAGGCCGAACTGATCTTGGTGCCGCCGCTCTCCCGCAGATGAAAGAACGTGTGTTGGTCGACTTCGCTCGCCACCGCGTCGTGCACGATGTAGCGCACTTCGATGTTCTTGTATTGGTGGCGCAGCCACGTATCGATCCAGAACGCTTCGATGCGCACCATCTCCTTCTGCTCGCGCCCCATCGAACCCGACACGTCCATCATGTAGACGATGGCGGCACTCGCCTGCGGCACCGAACGGGTCTGCAGCGAGCGAAAGCGGAAGTCCTCGCGAATCGGCACCACCAACGGGTGCTCTGGGTCGTAGGTGCCCGACGCAATCTGTCGCTTCAGTGCCTCGCGGAATGTGCGCTTGAAGTGGCGCAAGGACATCGGGCCGACCCGCGAAATGCCGGTGTAGCGACCGGCCGCGGTGCGGAGCTGCTTGTTGCCCCTGGGCTCGATGTTTGGCAGTTCGAGCTCCTCGCCGAGGATCTTGGCCAAGTCCTCGAGCGACACATCCACTTCGATCGAGTGCTTGCCAGCGTCTTCGCCGGCCTGGCCTGCACCCTCGCCATCCTGCCCCGGCACGGGCTTGCCGTTCTCGCCTTCGCCCTGGCCGACTCCCTGCTTCTGGTTGTCGCCATAACGAAACCGCGGCAGCGTGATCTGCGGCAGCGGGATCGTGACGTAGCGCTGCCCTTGCTTGCCGATCAGCTCGCCCGAACTGACAAAGCGTTTCAGGTCCTGCTTGATGCGGCCTTTGACGATCTGGCGGAACCGCGTGTGGTCCTGGTCGATCCGGCGAACGGACACGAGAACCTCACTCGCCCTTGGTATCGCCGCGCGCGAAGATCGACGCCACGTAGTTGAGCACGTCGGTGGCGCTGATCTCGTCGTAGCCAAAGTCGCGCATCAGGCGACCCTTGACGACCTCGATTTTCTCTTGGGTGTCTTTGTCGACGACCGTGGAGACCAAGCTGGTGAGTTTGATCGAATCCTTCTGGTCCTCGAACAGTTTGAGTTCGAGCGCTCGGTGCAACCGTTCGTTGGTCTTGTAGTTGAACGAACGGCCCTCGACGGCGAGCGCACCGATGTAGTTCATGATCTCGCGGCGGAAGTCGTCTTTGCGCGAATCGGGGATGTTGATCTTCTCCTCGATGCTGCGCATCAAGCGTTCGTCCGGCTCCTCGTCGCGGCCGGTGTACGGGTTCTTGACCTTCTCGTTCTGCGTGTAGGCCTTGACGTTGTCGATGTAGTTGCCGCACAGCCGCGCGATCGCTTCTTCGTCGGCCGAGATGGCGCGCTGCACCTCGTTCTTGATGATCTCCTCGTACTCCTCGCGCACGACGATGAGCAGATCCTTGTAACGCTTCTTGGTCTCCGGATCGGAGATCAGGCTGTGGTGGTCGAGCCCTTCTTCCAGCTCGTTCATCACCATGAACGGGTTGATGCACGGCAAATCGCGCACCAACACATTGCTGATCTTGTCTTGGATATACCGAGGCGAGATGCCTTCCATGCCTTCGCGGTGCGCTTCGTCACGCAGCTCGCGGATGTTGTCGCGCGTATAGCCGGGCAACGACTTGCCGTTGTAGAGCTTGAGCTTCTGCAACAGTGACAGGTTGGCCTTCTTCGGCTCTTCGAGGCGCGTCAGGATTGCCCACATCGCCGCGATCTCCAAGGTGTGTGGAGCAATCTGCTTGCCCGGCACGTGCTTCTTGCCGAAGTCCTTCTCGTAGATCTTGACCTCGTTAGTAAGGCGCAAGTTGTACGGAATGTCGATCTTGATGGTGCGATCGCGGAACGCCTCCATCAGCTCATTGCTTTGCAGCCGGTTGTATTCAGGCTCGTTGGTGTGCCCGAGGATCACTTCGTCGATGTCCGTTTGCGCGAACTTCTTCGGCTTGATTTTGTGTTCCTGGCTCGCGGTCAACAGGTCGTAGAGGAACGCCACGTCGAGCTTGAGCACCTCGATGAACTCGATGATGCCGCGGTTGGCGATGCAGAATTCGCCGTCGAAGTTGAAGGCACGCGGGTCGCTGTCGGTGCCGAGCTCGGCGATCTTGCGGTAGTTGATGTCGCCGGTCAGCTCGGTGGAGTCCTGATTCTTCTCGTCCTTCGGCATGAACGTGCCGATGCCGACGCGATCCTTCTCAGAGATGAGCAGGCGCTTCACAACGACGTGTTCGAGCACTTGGTTGTAGTCACCGCCGTAGCGCTTCAACAGCATCTCGAGGTAGTAACGCGAGACGGGTGACAGGTCGAAATCGCTGCGCAGCTTGTAGGTGGTGCGCAGCTTCTTCTGCAGGTTGGCGAGCACGCGCGCGCGCACGTCGCGCGGCAGCAAGAGCAGCGGCTCCTCGTTCATCGGCGACGGGATGATCTCGCCATCGATCTTCCACGAGAAGGTGTACATCGCGCCCTGCGGCGTCTTGCTGTAGGCCTCAAGGCCCTTCTTGAGCAGGCGTACGATCGTCGACTTCGACGAACCGACGGGGCCATGCAGCAGCAGCACGCGGCGTTCGGGGCCAAAGCCATGGGCAGCGGCCTTGAACATCGCCATCAGGTTGTGCAGCGAGCGTTCGAGCCCGAACACCGCGTCCCGCCCATCCTCGATCGGGTCGGAGAAGAAGCGGTAGCGCGGCACCTTCTCTTTGTCGACCTCGGTCTCCTCGACACCATGGCTCAATACCATGTCGAAAAGCCGTTGGTGGGCCGTGCGCACGACCAGCGGGTTCTCCTGCACCAAGTCGACATACTGCTGGAAGGTGCCGTCCCAGTGTTCCTCCTGGTACTGCTTCTGGTCCAGGGACTCGCGAATCAGCTTCGGGAGGTCGAGATCATTCATGGCAGGCGCCTGCTCTCTGAGCACCGCGGGGGAAGCGGCGGTCGGGATCCACCCATCGTATCGGCGCAAGCAGACCGGACCATGAGGCTTTTGTCGGCAGCTCCCGGCGCGGAAAGCGGTTGGGGTCGCATCGACGCGCCTGCTACCGTGCCCACCATGGCTGCTCGCATCTTCCTGTCTCGCTTTCTGTTCCCTGCCAGCAGTCTGGCGGCCTTGATGCTGACCGCGTGCAGCGGCAGCCAAGGGCCGATCGATGGCAGCAAGGCGATGACTCACGTGCAAGCGATGGTTGGCTTCGGCCCGCGCCCATTTGGTTCGGACGCACTGGCGAAGACGACCGAATATCTGTTCGCGGCAGTGGACAAGCTCGGCCTCAAACCCAAACGCCACGAGCCGCTGCACGAGAAAGAGAAGAAGACGATCCGCAATCTGTATGTGCAGATCGACGGCGACGATCCGGTCAACGGCCCGATCCTGATGTTTGGCGCGCACTACGACACCAAGCTGACCTCGGGCCACAACGACGCGGCGCACAACTTTCCCTTCGTCGGCGCGATCGACGGCGGCGGCGCGCCAGCTGTGTTACTCGAATTAGCGCGCGTGCTGAAAGATCGCACGCCCAAGCTCAAGTGCAACGTGTGGCTCTACTGGATCGACGCCGAAGAGTCGCTCGACTGGACCTGGAACGACGAACGCGCGCTGCTCGGCAGCAAGGCGTTCTGTGCGATGTTGTCGGCGACGAAGGTGCTGAGCCGCGTGAAGGCGTTCGTATTGCTCGACTTGATCGGCAGCAAAGACATCAAGATCGACAAGGACGGCAACTCGGAGTCGCGGCTGCAGGACATCTTCAGCCGCGCTGGCACCGCCATGGGGGTGGCCGATCGCGTTGGCAAGTTCCCGACCGAACTCGAGATCGAACAGATCAAAGCCTACGCGCGCCGGCAGGGTCAGCCTGAGAAGTGGGGCATCACCGACGACCACAACACGTTCACTCGGTTTGGTGTGCCGAGCGTGCTGCTGATCGACTTCGAACGGCGCATCCCCGGGCGGCAACAGACTCACCCCACCACCGATTTCCACCAGTGGTGGCACACCGCGGAGGACACGCTCGATGCGATGGATGCCGATTCGCTCGCGTTCGCTGGCAATCTCGTGATGACGGCGTTGCCGGAGCTCGAGACCTTCGTGCTCGGCCGCAAGTGAGGGGGGCTGCCATCATGCGCTCATCCACCGCGTTGTTCGTGGTGATCGGTGCGCTCGGCGCCTGCTTGGGCGCGGCTCTGGTGACGCGCGACGGCAGTAGCCCGCAACGACCATCGGTCTACACGCCTGCTCAGCAGGAAGTCGACAAGCGCGCTGTCACCAAGCTACCCGCGGTGCGCGCCCCCGCCGACCTCGGCGAGCTGGCGTTCGCGCATGTGCGCACGCTGGTCGACTTCGGCCCGCGCAATCCCGGCACACCAGGCTGGAGCAAGCAACTTGAGTACATCGAGCAGACGCTGACGGCCGCCGGCCTCGAAGTGCGGCGCGACACTTGGACCGATCGCAAGGAACTGATCACGTTCACCAATCTGGCGGCGACGATTCCTGGCAAGAAGAAGGAGCGCATCGTGCTGGCGTGCCATCACGACACCAAGTGCACGACCGGTCACAAGGACCCCGCCCACAACTTCCACTTCGTCGGCGCCAACGACGGCGCTTCGGCTGTCGCACTGCTGCTGGCGCTCGCCCCCGTGCTGATGGCGACGCCGCGGGAAGCGACCATCGAGCTGGTGTTCTTCGACGGCGAAGAGAGCCTCGACTGGACCTGGAATGAAGCGGCGCGCGCGCTGTTCGGCAGCAAACGCTTCGTCAAGAAGCACCGCGATGCGCTGTTGCTCGGCGAGGAAGCGCGCATCGAGGCGTTGGTCCTGCTCGACATGGTTGGGCGCACCGATTTGCACATCCAGGACGAGCTGTATTCGACCCGACAGCTGCGGGGTGTGTTGTGGTCGGCCGCGGTCGCCTGCGGCCATCAGGCGCACGTCATGCAGCGCGCCGAAGCCGCCAGTGACGACCACAAGCCCTTCCTCGACGTCGGCATTCCATCGGTCGACCTGATCGACCTCAACGGCAACGTGCACTGGCACACCAAGACCGACACCATCGAGAACATGTCCCCGCGCAGCCTGCAGATCACCGCCGACATCGTGTTGACAATGCTGCCCGAGGTGGAGCGGCTCTACGTCGTGCAGAAGGGCTAGCGCATGCAGACGGTGCAGCGAGCCGGGCGCACGGTCGCCTTCACCTGCGACGGGGAAGGTCCAGGCGTCGTGCTGATTCCTGGTCTCGGTGCGGGGGCGCGGCTGTTCGGCACTTTGCCGCGACGCTTCGCCCGCAGCGGTTTCACGTGTGCGGCCGTCGACCCGGTCGGGCTGCCGCCAAGTGCGCCGCTGCTTGGTGGCACGTTCGATTTCGACGCCGCGGCGCTCGACGTGCTCGCCGTCGCTGCCACCTTGCCAAAACCCGTCGCGCTCGTCGGCACGTCCCTCGGCGGCAAGATCGCGCTGTGTGCGGCAGCGACGGGCAGTCCGGCGGCGCAACGGCTGGTGATGCTGTGCAGCTCGGCTCTCGCGAACGCACGCAGTCGACGCATCTATCGCTGGTTCGAGCTCGTCAGCAGCGAAGTCGACGGCCGTTGGCTTGGCGACCTCACCGCCCCGTTCCTGTTCGGCGAGACGTTCCACAACCAACGACCTGGGGTCGTCGACGACATCGTGCGCAGCACCAAGCCAAGCCCGGAGACGCTCGCGTTCATGCGGGCGCAAGCGCGGGCCCTGCAAACCTTCGATGGTCGCGCCCTGTGTCCCCGCATCACCTGGCCGACGCTGTGCCTCGCTGGGGCCGAAGACACGCTGACGCTGCCGAGCGAAGTGGCGGCAACCGCGGCGAGCATTGCCGGGGCGCAGCATCACTGCATCGCCAATGCCGGGCACAGCCTCTTGCTCGAGAGCGTGATCGCGTTTGACCTGCTGGTCGACTTCCTGCGCCCGACTCCCTGACGCCGCGCACCCACCGACCAACGCCGACGGCTGCCGTTACAGCGGCACGATGCAACTGGCGGCCAACTGCGCATCCCCACGCTGCCGCATGGTCGTGCAGAGAACGCGCAACGATGGCGTCGGCGTGACCTTCGACACCTTGCCGTCGCTGACGATCTCCAGCGGCTGGCCGAGATCCACGAGCCGCGCGTCCAGCCACGCGGCCGCGTTCGCCGCACCCTTGCGGGTCACCACCAATCGGTTGCCGGTGAGGGCCGCGTCCACGCGATCGCCGCGCATCGGGGTCGGCACGTGCAACCAATAGTGATCGCACACCGTGCCATCCGTCAGCTGCCAGCACAGCGTCGTCGGCAGCGCCGTGCGCACGATCGGCACCAACTGCGCCAACAAGTCGCGATCGGGCAACCCGGTGTGGCCGTTGTTCGCGACCAAGGTGAACGTCGTTGGATAGAGCCCCGGGTGCGCCTTCTGCAACTCCGTGAGTGTTGCCGAGAACGCCTCGCAGCGCTCGCGCCGACCGTAGGCGGTGTCGCGATCCCCCACCATGAACGAGAACTTCAGTGTGTGCAGCCCAACCGGCGACGACTCCCCATCGGTTGGGGCGGCCGCACTGCTATGCACCGCGGCGAACCGATGCGGCAGCTTGGGGCCTAACGCAAACGCCCCGTAGCCGCCGTGGCTGTAGCCAATCGCCACGACGCGATCCGCATCCACGTCGCCGCAGACGACGAACTGCCGAATCAACCGCTCGAGCAGTGGGTAGAAGTAATCCGTGTAGAAACCATTCCACTCGTCGGTCGGCGCCCGCAACGCGCAGTAGAGGTAACCGCCCGCTTCAGGGTGATCCTTGTAGTAGATCTGCATGTGGCGCCACTGCGAGTCGTTGACCTGCTTTGGCGCGCCGCCACCGCCGTGCATCGCGATGACGAGCGGCCAACCGCCAGCGGGCCGCACACCAACCTGCTTGCAGACGTAGGCACTCGCCTTGTCACCGGCTTGCACACGGCTGGCGGCAAAGTCGGCGAGCAGGGCCTGCTTCTCGGAAGCCCGCCACGCCGCGAACGCCAGCGCGCGCAAACGCGCGTCGCCCTGCTTGGTCAGCAACTCGGCATCGAGGTTGCGATCGAACTCGAACGTCGCTTGACGAGCTGCATCCGCCGCAAAGAAGCGGTCGAGCTGCGCCCTCACGGCCTCGTCCTGGGCGATCAGGGCCAACGGCGCCGCCAGGTCCGTGCTCATCGCCGACT
>CANEYR010000081.1 GCA_947444055.1 Planctomycetota bacterium | reverse complement strand
GTGGCCCTTGGCGATGACGATCAAATCCACCGCCGCCGGTGCGGCGAGCTGAACGACACCGGCACCGAGGTTGAATCCCTGCCAGTTCAGACCACTACTGCGAATGACCACGAAGGCGTCGCGACTGACGATCGGGGTGCCGTCAGCGGCTGTGGCGCGAATCTCGAAGGAACGCGCCCGCCCACGCAAATCGATGTCGACGAGGCGCGCATCGGCACACGCACCCTCGGTGATCTCAACGGCCTCGATCGCAAGGAGCGGTTCGCCGACGCCGGCACAGAGCGCTTGCAGGCAATAGCGACCGGGCGGCAGCCCCTTCCACTCGCGCAAGATCCGCCCATCCGCCGGCACCGCCTGGGGCTGGTAGCGATTCATCATGTCCCGCCAGTCCTCGCCCGAGTCGCGCTTCGCAGCGGGTTCCATTCGCTGGAAGCGGAACACCAGGTGCTCGAGCGGCACCGTCGCATCGACGAGGAAGGTGGCTCTGGCGAAACCGCCTGATTGCAGCGTGATCTCGATCCCCGAGGCCCCGGCGGCAAACTCGATCGGTGCGATCGGCAGGTGGCTCTGGGATTGCACGAGCAGACGCATCGGCGTGCCCTTGGCGATGCCACTGCGCAAAGTGAACGCGCCGTCCACCGCCCATTCCGGGTGCAGATTCCATTCCTGCTGCCAGCGCCCTTCTTGTTGGCGTTCGAACTGCAACTGCACGCGCGGGGGCTCGGCCCCGACCACACCCATGACGCGTCCCTGAACGAGCACGCCGTGACGCGCAAGCCTCACTTCGCCGAGGTCGGTGTGGCCCTTTGCCAGCAGCCTCGCTGGCAGTTCGAGTGCCAGGGGATCGCCTTGACCATGGTGCTTCGTATCGAACGACACCACGGCCTGCTGTCCCGCAACGTGACTGCGGAGATTGACGCGAAAGCGCCCCGCGCCATCGGTCTTGCCGTTCTGCCCGCTCATTCCACCCCCGTAGTGACAGCTCACCATGCACCCGGTGCTGGCCAGCGGTTGGCCATCCGCATCGAGCAACACCCCCGTCAACACCACGTCGTCGGCACTCTCACGCACGGTCAACTCGATACGCGGTTGCTCGAGCGTCGGACCCGGCACGGTGACGCTGTGCAGCGAGTGATCCGCTCGGGCCATCACGTGACAGCCAAACGCGACCGTGCCGAACACCGCATCGCCACGTTCGTCGATCGCGACACTGCCGCGGCTGCGGTTCATTGCCTCGTTGTGGGCATTGGGATCCGTCGGCTTGCTGGGCCACGTCGCGAGGTTCACCACCGGATTGCCAAGGAAGGCCGGATCGATCGGCTTGTCTTGCGCGTCGCGAACGTGCACGAGCACGGTGCCGCCCGCAGGCAAGTGCAGCACGACTTCGGGCGGCGGTGCGGTGGCGTCGACAACCACCACCGGGCCTTCGCCGCCGGGAATCTGGGCCACCAACTGGAGCTGGCTCGCGGCTTCGCCAGCGAGTTCTTGCAGGTGCCGCCTTTGCAGTCGACCCGTCGCGTCGGTCTCGCCAAAGCCAAAGTCCATCGGTTGCTTACCGAGTCGCTTCGCCATCACCGTCGCCGCCCGCGCCGGCTTGCCGACGGCATCGACGACGAGCACCCGCAGCGTGCAATCCGCGCGCACCACCAGCACCACCGGCTCCTTGGCATCCTTCGGCACATGACACTGCCCCCAGAGGTCATCCTTCGCCGCTGTCACTTGCGCTCCGTACGGTTGCATCGGCACCCGGCAACGACCCTCGGCGTCCGTCACCATGGTCGGGCTCACGCGCTGCAGGAACGCGTCTTGGTCGGTGCGCTGCAGCTCGAGCAGTTCTGGCGACACCGATTTCCAATCGAACCCCGGCGGCCAGCAGTAGACGGCGGCGCCCGCAATCGGCGCCTTGCTGTCGAAGTGCACGACCTGCACTTCCGCGGATGGACCAGCAAATGCCGCCGCGGCTGCCGTTCGCTGCGTTGCCGCGAGTTCGTGCGAGGCATCGAGAACGGGCGACGACAGCGCGTTCACTGCGGGCGCCGCCGCCGGCGTGGCTGCGCCGACGGCAGCGTTCTCGGCGTTCGCGGGAGCAAGCAGGGCTTGGCTCGGCGCCACGTCAGCCTGGTCGAACACGAACCACGCACCAACCGCAAGGACCGCAAGCAGAACGAATGCCACGAGTACACGCATGAGGCCTCCTTCGAAGATCGCGGCATGCTAGCAGGGCATCGCTCGATGGCATCGACGCCGCCGACACCGCCTGTTGCCGCAGCGCGCCAACGCCCGATGCGGTCACCATGTCTGCAGGCAGTTCTCTAGCGAGCCAGGGCGCGACGCTCGTGTTGCGCAACATCGATGTGTCGGTGCTCGCCAAGATCCTGAACCAACAGAAGCTCGAAGGTCAGGCCGCCGTGAAACTGATCGCGAGCAGCGAGGTCGGCCCGACGCGCGGTGCCGCGGAGCCTGGCAAGGGCTCGCTGGTCGACCTCGTGGCGTGATCGGGGAATGCGGCAGCGACCCCCTGGCCTTGGCTTCTACGTCTCGCTGGCGTTACGACAGCGCCGAACGCAACGGTCGCACCGCTGGCCGTCCCGATGGATCGCGCACGACTTCGTAACGCGTGATCTTGGGATCGATCTCGCGCGACCATGCTTCGAGACCACCCGTCATCGAGCGCACGTTGCTGAAGCCGTGCCCAGCCAGATAGGACGCCGCATCGAGGCTGCGCCGACCGGTATGGCAATAGATCACGATCGGCGTCGACTTGGGCCACGTCATGACTTGCGCGGCCACCGTTTCATCGACCTGCACCGCGGCGGCCAGACGCGCAATGTCCCACTCGTCGGGTCCGCGCACGTCGAGCAACCGCGGCGGCGTGGCGCTGCGCAGAGCGCTCGCCACGTCGGCCACCGAGACCTGGATGCGGCGGTCAGATTCGTCGGCGCTGTGGATGAAGGCGACGACTTCATCGACGTCGGTGATGTTGTGTCGGCGCGCGACGTCTTCGAGCACGTCTTCGGGCTGGTAGCCGCAGCTGTTGCAGCCGCCGATGTGGTACTTGGTGAACAAGGCGCGCTGCGCGCTGGGGAACGCCTGCAGGACGTCCTGCATGGTGCTTCGCTTGGTGATCGCTGGTGCGGTTGCCATGGCCCTATCCGTAGTGCCAAAGTCGGCCCGCGGAAAGAGCACCGTCAAAAAGAACTACCCCTCCCACCGACCCGGCAAGCGCACGAAATGCGGTGCGACGGGCACTTCGGCGACCAGCGCCAGCCCGATCCCGGCCCAGATCGCTGCGGCGCCCCCGGTTGAACGCGTTCAAATTTCCGCCGCCCGCTTGGATTCATGACCGTTCACCCGGTCGCAAGAAGACGCGCGCGATGATTGAACACACGGTCGATCTGATCACGACGGCGATCAAGCTGGCGTCGAACCCGCTGCTGCGCCCGTTCCAAAAGAAGGTGCTCGGGCTCGTGCGCAACCTGCGCCTTGGCGACGACGCCAGCCACAACTGAACGCGGCAGCCCCGGATTTGTGCCACCGCGGCGGCGTTGCGGGCACAGATAAGGGGCATGGTCACTGACACGACAACGATCCTTCTGACCGAGGGAGAACTCCGCCTGCGCGGCTGGCCCAGTGACGTGGTGCCGCCGTTTGGCCTCGTCGCCGCGGGCGCCGAACTGCGCGGCCCGGCACGGCTGCGTCGCCGAGCTCGCCACGCGCTCGTGGCCAGCGCCCGGCCGTTCTGCGACAGCATCACACCCTCCCCACTCGCCCCCGACGAGTGCCCACCGACACCATTGCCGCCGCCGTCGACGCTGGCGACGTGGCTCGCGAGCGATAGCGAAGGGCTGGTCGCTGGCTTGCCCGAACGCGAACGCATCGACCTCGTGCTCGCGGCGGCGCACCAGACGAAGGCGCGCACCCTGCTGGTCGTGCGCGACAGCGGCGCTGAGACGGTCTGGCGGCGCGCGCTGCGCGAGCGCGGCTTTTCGACCATGACGAATGACGAAGGCGCCTGTGCCCTGGCGATCACCAGCGCTGGCGACGCCGCGCACAGCATGCACTGGCGAGCGCACCGCCACGACTTGCTCGTCGTCGACCGCCCCGAGCAGATGCCGGCGCCGACCGTGCACGCCGTGCTCGACGGCAGTGCGGCCCTGCACCGCTTGGGCTTGGTCGACGCGCACGGACTGGCGCGGGTAGGGGAATGGTCGGCGGGACTCGGCACCCTACTCGCGGTCGCCGCCGTCGATTCGAGCCCGCGTCGGCTGCACCTTCATCTGCCGCTGTCGACCACCGAGCGTGCCGACTACGAGACGGCGTGGCATACGTTCCTTTGCGCATTCGACGCGTTCGCAGCGGCCCAGCCGAATGCGGGCTTTGGCACGTTCATCCAGCAAGCTCGTCGCGACGACAGCCAACGACCGGCCCTCTTCGCTTGGCACCGCGCCCTGCGCGTCGCCAGCTACAACGCGGCCAAGGCTGCTGCCTGTGCCGAGTTGATCGAACGCCATCGCGGCCAGCGCCTGCTGCTCTTCGCACCGGATCGCGCCAGCACCTACGAACTGTCGCGCGCCCACCTCATCGCGCCCGTGACGGCCGAGTTGCCGCGACGCGAACGCACCGACACGCTCACCGCCTTCGCCACCGGTCGCCTGCGCGCCCTCGTCGGCCCGCGCTTGCTTGACCTCGGCGTCAGCGAAGGCAGCGCCGACGTCGGCATCCTGATCGGCGGCGGCTTTGGCGAAGCACAGCAGGCGGCGCGCGTTCGCCGCATCGCTACCACCGGCATCGTCTACCAACTCGTCGCCCAAGACACTGTGGAGGTCGGCCGTGCCCATCGCTTCGCTCGCACCCCTGCCGCTGCATCAACTGACGTTCACCCGCGTCGATGACGAACTGGTGCCGGCGTGGTTCTCCGACCGCGACCGGCCCTGGCTGCGCGACCTGTTGCAGGAAGCGCAGGCGTTTGTCGGGCGGCCAGTCGCCGAGCTGCTGAGCCGTTGGCGACGCAGCGATGACGATCCGCGCGCGGGCCGTCGCTTGGCGCCCGCTCAGCGCGTGTTGCTGCAATGGCTGCAGCCACCGAGTTCGCGCCTCGAACACACGAAGATGCGTCAAGAACTGTTCGCCGCCGCAGCCAACGGCGCCAGCCGCCGCGAAGCCTTGGCGACGGTCGCGACCAGCCACGCCCGCGCGAGCGACGACCTCATGGCCAACCTGTTTGCTGACCTGCCGCATGCACGGGCGCTGGTTTGGCCAAAGCCCGCACCTTCACCTTCGGACCTCGCGATCGCGATCAATCGCTGCTTGGCGCAAGGCATGCTGCGAACGGCGCACCGGGCCGAACTGCAGCTGGTCGGCTGTGCCCGCACGGTCTTGCGCACGGCGTGGCTGCACGCCACCAACCTGGTCGTCGTAGCTGCCGCGGCCACGCACGTGCAGTTGCGTTGGCAATGCCCCGAAGGCGACGCGCGCGCCGCCCGGCGACTGGCTTCGTTGGTGCCCTTGCTGCCGTGGGCTCGTGACTTCGAACTGCGCGCGGCTTGCCGTCTGCGCGGCACGAGCGGCACGTTCGTGCTGACGGCGCGCGATGCGATCCTGCCGGGGCCCGAACCACGCGCCTTCGACAGCGCGCTCGAACGGCACTTCGCGAACGACTTCCTCGCCTTGGCTCACGATTGGGAACTGCTGCGCGAACCGGCGCCACTCGTGTGTGGTTCCCAACTCGCGTTCCCGGACTTCTTGGCACGCCGCCGCAGCGAGCAAACTGGGTGGTGGATCGAAATCGCCGGCCTGCGCGACCGGTCGGTGTTGCCGAACAAACTGGCGCTGCTCGCCCAAGAACCCAACTACGTGCTGTGCCTGCCGCGCCACTTGGTGCCGACGGCGCTGCTCGGGCATGCGGGCATCGTGGCGTTCACGCACCGCGTGCATGCTGAGCAGGTGTTGGCACGACTGTCGCAGCCACCGCAGCGGCGGCTCTGAGTCATGGCACCTTCGAGCTGCGGTCAGCACGACACGCCTCGCACCAGACGTTCTGACCTTTGCGTCGCCACTCGGCTTGCCCAAAGTGCAGCGACGACGGGGCCGCGCTTGCATCCATCACACGATGCACGTGACCGGGACCGCGCTCGCTCGCCGCCACCGGCAAGGGCGGCAGGTGCCGCACCACGATCGCCTCCAGTGCTGGGTTGATGAACACCGGGATCGAACAGCGCCGCCGTTGCCGCGATGCATTGACCACGCGGTGCGGCGTCGCCAGCGCTCGAGCTCCCACGCCAACACGCTGCCCGGCGGCGGCACCGACACTTGCAGGAACACATGCTCGCGCCGCACACCGTCGAGCAGCCACTCTTCATTGGCAGCGAACGACCACTGCGAGCTGACGTCGGCGAGGCGTTGCTCGTCGCGGCTTCGTTCACGCAGCTGCAAGTCCGCCAGACTGCCGAGCACGCGCAGCACCGCGCCTCACAGCCACCCGCGGCGACGGAACCAACGCAGCATGCACAGGGAGATGGTGAGCATCACCACGATGCAGATCGGATAGCCCCACCACACGCGTAGCTCTGGCATCCAGTCGAAGTTCATGCCGTAGACGCCCACTAAGAACGTCAGCGGAATGAAGATCGTCGAGATCACCGTCAGCAGCTTCATCACCTCGTTGAGTCGGTGATTGACCGTCGACAAATGCAGGTCGAGCAAGCTGCTGGTCATCTCGCGGTAGTTCTCCAACAGATCGAGCAGCTGCACCACGTGGTCGTGCACGTCGCGCAAGTACGGCTGCACGTCGCTCGAGAAATGCCGCGGCTCGCCGCGCACCAGCGTGCTGGTGAGCTCACGCAGCGGCCAGACGGCGCGGCGCAGTTCGAGCAAGCCTCGACGCGCGGCGTGCAAATCCGGCACGGCGTTCGCCGCTTCCTTGCTGTCGAGAATCTCCAACTCGATCGCCTCGAGCCGTTCGTCCATGCGTTCGAGCACGGGGAAGTAGGCATCGACCACGGCATCGAGCAGCGCATACGCGAGGTAGTCACTACCGCGCTTCTGCAGCTGCCCGCTCGCATCCCGCAGACGGTGGCGCACCATCTCGAAGCAATCGCCAGGCCGTTCTTGGAACGTCAGCACGAAGTCCGGGCCGACAAACATCGCGAACTGCTCGGTCTCCGCCGTGTTGGTCGAATCGACCATGCGCAAAATGATGAACGCGTGCTCGCCGTAGTCCTCGACCTTGGCGCGTTGGTGCACGTTGACGACGTCTTCGAGGGCCAGACGGTGCAGCCCAAACTCCTCGCCAAGGGCGCGCAGGACTTCGACCTCGCCGACCCCAGTCACATCGATCCAAACCACACCGCTGGTGCGCCGCAGCGCCGCGATGTCAGTGACCTGCGTCTGTTGCTTCTCGACGACACCGCCGCGGCCAAAGCCAATCGCATTCACCAACACCGGCAGCGCATCAGGGGCTGGCTGCAGCGTGCCGGGCGACGCCCCAACGGGCCGGGCGTGGCGTTTGCGACGTTTGCGGCGGGGAGGGCGATCCGTCGGCGAAGGGTCTGGCGGTGAAGTCACCAAGCGCGCGCCATTCTGCCCGTTCGTGTGGCCAAAGCGATACTCAGCGCAGCTCGGCCAGCACCGCCGCCGCCAGCGGAGCGGCCGCGCGCTCGACTCGGGTGAGATCCGGGATCAGTTCGCGGAAGGGCAAGAACTCGGCCAACAACAGGTCGCGCCGCACTTCCAGGCACAGCGTCGAGGTCGGTCGCTGCACCGCGAAACTGTGCGCCAGCGTCACCGGATGCAGCGGGTAGGTCGCGTTGCGCGCCACCTCGAACCCCGCCGCCGCAAACTCGGCCGCCGCGCGCGCCGCCAACGGCGCCGACGCCAGCTCGCGGCCATCGGGATCGTGCGTGATCAAATCGACGTCCGGTCGCAACGTCCACGTCGCTAGGCGATCGGGCGCGTAGGCCGCTCGCAGCGCCTTGCCGATGTTCTCGTCGACTGGCACGTCGATGCTGCGCGGCGCGTAGGTATGCACGAACAGCGCCAGCCCGCCCTTCTGCCCCACGGCGTCGAAGGCGGCTGCGACGACATCGCGGTAGGTGAAGTAGCGCGCCAGCAGCAGTTCTTGGTCGGCCTTGTCCTTCACCCACGGCGGCAGGCCCGGCGTCATCTCGCCCGCCTTCGATGCGGTCGGCACCGCCGTGCGCTCGATGCGGCGATTGCAGTCGATGAACGTGCGCGGCACCAGGCACCGCACGACCACCGCCGTGCGTTGCGGCTGGCTGCGCACAACGCGCTGCGCCACCGCCCGCGCCAACTCCGGCGCCCCGACGTCGGTGTTGACGAAGAAGAAGTCGAGCAGGTCGGCGGCGTAGTCACCTCGCAACTGCGCGCGCAGATCCGTGAAGTGCGAGGCGCGCGTCGCCCCATGCGCCACTTCCAGCAGCAGGTCTGGCGCCGCCGACGGGTCCGCGGTCGCCCCCCGCACGAACTCAACGTCGACTACACCGGGGCACGAACGAAGCGGCGCCATCATGGTCCGTCGGGATACCGCGGCGAGTGCCCGCAGCGCAAGGGTTCACGTCACTGCCCGGTCACTGCCCGGTCACCACGATCCAGTCGGCGGACGCCTCCAGCGTGAGATCTGGGGTCTTGCCACCGTCCCACAAAAGGCCAAGACGCTGCGTCACGCCTTCGACCTCGACGAACGGGATCTCGACCCGACCGGCCGCATCGGTGCGCAACTCGGTCCAGCGCCGGACCCAAAGGTCGCGCAGGTTTTGCAGGATCGATTGCAGCGGGTCGTTGGTGCCGCGCGTCGTCGTGCCGCGCGCCAACACCGTGGCACCGACGACCGGTTTGCCATTCGCATCGCGCAGCTCGACGCGCATCACCGGATTGGCCTTCATCGCCAACACCACGTTCTTGTCGCCAGCTTCCAGTTCGAGCACCTGGGCGGCCGTGCCCGCATCCGAATACGCCATCACCACCCACCGACCTGGCGCCAAGCGCAACGCGGCCGAACCGCGCCCATCCAACGGAAAGCGAATCGTCGAATCGCGCAGCAACACACCGCGCGCTCCCGCCGGCGCCAGGAACGCGACCAAGCCGCGCGCTGGACCATTGTTGGCGTCGAGGAACTGCACCTTCAAATCCGCCAGCCCTTCCGCCACCAACACCGAGCGCCCCGTCGCCAACTCCGGCGGCAATTCGCGACCGAGCACCGACGCGAACATTGGCAACGGCCGCGACGAACCCTCGGGCGGCACCAACGTCAACCGGCAGGAGTGCAGCTCGGCCGGCACATCCTCGAGCACAAACTTGCCATCGGCGCCAACCGGCACGGCGAACGCGCGCGCATCGTGCATGTAGCTCGTCCGCTCCATGAACATCTTGCAGACGCCCGCAAGGTGAACGACCGTGCCCGCCGGCACGTGGCCAAGGTCGCCCGCGAGCGGCTCCACCGCCTTGCACGTGAACGGCAGTTCGTCGCCGTCGACCTTGTCCTTGCGGTCGTTCACGAACAGCGCGCCATTGAACACGCCGCCGGCCACCGACGGCCGACCCGGTGCACCGACGAAGAGCAGCAGCGAATCCTGGCTCTGCTTCTGCAGGGGATTCGTCGCATAGGGCACTTCGATCACACACAGGCCGCTCGCATCGGTGACGCCGAGTTCGCGCCAGCGATCGTTAGCAACGCTGCCGAGACTGTCTTGCCGCCAAGTCTGCAGCCGACCGACACGCTGGCGAACACGCGCTAAGGCCAAGGGGGCGCCATGCTCATCCTTCGCCCGCAGCCGCACCGTCTGCGGTGGCGGCAGCACCACAGCGCTTGTCGTCGCCAGCACGTGGTAGAGCGGCGTGCCATCGGCCGCCTGCACTTCGATCGTTTGCACCGGATCCATCGGCAGCACGAGCTCGCTCGCTGCCGTCGGGGTCAACACGATCTCATTGCCCGGCATCGACGTCCACGCCACGAAGCGCAGCGGTGCCTTCGCTTGCCAGGCTTCGACACCCGACAGCGGCAGGCGGCGCGGAGCTTGCACTTCACCGCACTTCAACGTCAGCAAGCTGCCTGCACCAAACCAACCATGCACCCGCGACGTGGCCGCGCGGCCTGCGGCATCGGCGGGCCCGACTGCCCAGGCGACGTAGCACAAGCCAGGCTGCAACTTCGCCTGCGCGCGCCCGCGGGCATCGGTCTGCACCTGCCAGACATCCTTTGGACCGACCGTGATGCCGAGGTGTGGCATGCAGCCCGCGAAGGTGACCACGGCGTTCGCCAGCGGTTCACCCTTCTCGTCCTCGACCCGCGCGAAGGTCGGCCGCCGCACCGCTTCCGCGTTGTCAGCCTGCGCCGGCAGCGCCGCACAGGCGAACGCGATCACGAAGCAGGGGAACAGCCGCATCGGCGCAGTATGCCATCCAGGTCGACGCCACCGCATGCAACTACTTCACAGCCGCCGGGGCTGGCACGCCAACCAACCCAAGGCGCAAGGCGACTCGATCCGCCTGCCGCAAGCCCGCCGCGAGCAAGCGCGCGACCGCCTGACTGCCCGCGACATTGACGTGGTCGTCGTCGTAGAACAAATCGCAGCGCTTCGGCAGCTGCTGCGCCAAGTCCACCAACACACAGTCGTGCGCGCGAGCGACCGCACGCGTGACGTCGTTGAAGCGTTCGAGCAGTTGCCACAACGCCGCGTGCGGCACTCGCTGCTCCCCCGGCGGCCGCCGCCAAAACAGTTGCTCGCAGCGCGCGTCCTCACAACCCCACAGGGTCGGCTGGGTCACCAACACCGGCAGCGCACCGTGTTCACGGCAAATGCCGAGCAGGGTGCGCAGGTTCTGCTCGAACTCTGGCAGCGGCTCAGCTCGGGGCGGCTGTTCCACCCAAGGCAACCGCCGCCACTTCTCGCGTTCGCGCGTCACCCAACCACCATGCGGGTCCTGCGTCACCGCATTGGTCGAATGCTCGGTGATGCCGCGCACCACATGCACGAGGCAACGCGCCACTTGCGACACGTCGCAGGCGAGGATCTTCCAGCCATTGCTCGCCTCGCGCGAAGCCGCCCGCGCCAGAGCTCGGCTGTCGTCGCGCAGTGCCGAGTAGTCGGGCGCCATCTGTTGGAAGCAATCATTGATGCCGACGAGGAACACCACCACGTCGGGCGCGAAGGCGACGATGCGCTGCGCGAGCAGTGCTATATGGTCGCGCGTGACATCGCCGGAGTGACCGGCGTTGATGACATCGAGGCAGCTGTCGGCCCCGAGTTCACCCCGCAGCACTTCTGGCCACGCCTTGCTGTCATCGAGATAGAGACACTCCGTGGTCGAGCCGCCGACACAGAACACACGGCGAACACCGACCGGCTTGTCGCGGCTCTGCAGCCGCGCACTGCGAAACCCGAACTGGTTGATGGTGAACGTGCTGGTGCCCTCGATGCCGGGCAACGCCTTGCCATCCGTCTCCATCTCGATCACGGCCGGCAGGTGGTAAGACGGCAGATAGCGATTGGGCGGCGCCCCCTGCAAACGAGCGAGCACCTGCTGGTCGCGGCGCTGCACGTCGGTCGGCGCGTACGGGTGCGGCAGACGCACGAGCAGCCACAGCAAGAGCTCGCACGCGAGCCAAGCCACCGCCACCGCCGCCGTGCGAGCCCGCCAAGAACGCCGTTTCTGCATCGCCGCAGTATGCACAGTTTTGTCGGCGTCCGCCGAATCGATCAGGTCTCGAACGAGGACATGCCGATCTTCACGACATGCGAGGCTTCATCGTGCTGCTGCTGGTCGTGATCGCCGCGGCTTGCTCGGCGGATGGCGGCCCGGCCGCGGCCCAAGCCGCGTTCGGATCGTTCCAAGACGCCCTGCATCGCCGCGATGAGGAAGGACTGCGCCGACTGCTGACCAACGAATCGGCGGCGGTGTTGGCGACCATGCCATGGGAGCGAATCCAGGCCCAGGCCCCGCTCGAAGTGGCGGGTGCCCGCCGCGAAGGCCATGAGTTCCGCGTGGAAGTGCGCGACCCCAACAGCCATGGCCAGAAGGGTGAGTTCGTGGTCGTGCGCGAATACGGCCGCCTCGTCGTCGACCTGGTCGCGACCGCCGGCCTTACGGTCGAAGTCGTCGAAGCCGCAGGTGCCAAGGAAGTCGTCGAGCCGCGTGAGTTGACGCCTGCGGATCACGACCGCATCCGTCAGCACCAACTGTCGCAGCCGCGCCGCTGAGCCAGACCGCGCGCGAGAACGCAAGGGAACTGCGCGGGCCGAGCTCGTAGCATGCGGGCTCGAAACGTTCCCATGACCGACCTACTGAAGACGCTCATTCTTGGTTCTGGCCCCGCTGGCTACACCGCCGCCATCTACGCCGCGCGCGCCAACCTCGCCCCCGTTCTGCTGACTGGCCCGCAACCTGGTGGCCAGCTGACGATCACCAGCGACGTCGAAAACTACCCAGGCTTCCCCGAGGGTGTGATGGGCCCGGAGATGATGGAGAAGTTCCGGGAACAGGCGGCGCGCTTTGGCACCGTCATCCACGACGAATTGGGAACGACAGTCGACCTGACGAAACGCCCATTTACGGTGACGACCGCGAGCGGCCGGGTGTTTCGCTCGGAGACGCTGATCATCTCGACCGGCGCGGCCGCCCAATACCTCGGACTGCCCAACGAGAAGGCGCTGCAAGGGCGCGGCGTCTCGGCCTGCGCCACGTGCGACGGCTTCTTCTTCAAGAACAAGGTCGTCTACGTCGTCGGTGGCGGCGACTCGGCGTGCGAAGAAGCGAACTTCCTCACCAAGTACGCGAGCAAGGTCAACCTGGTCGTTCGCCGCGAGGCACTGCGCGCTTCGAAGATCATGCAGGACCGCGCGCTGAAAAACCCCAAGATCGAAGTGCTGTGGAACCAGAACGTGACCGACGTGCTCGACGTCACGAAGGGCAAGGTCACGGGCGTTGAGCTGACGCACACCAAGACCGGCGAGAAGAAGCAGGTCGCCGCGGATGGCCTGTTCCTCGCCATCGGCCACGAGCCCAACACCAAGTTGTTCCGCGGCATTCTCGACATGGACGCGAAGGGCTACATCAAGACCGTGCCCGGCAAGACGGCAACCAACATCGAGGGCGTGTTCGCCGCCGGTGACTGCCAAGACAGCTACTACCGGCAAGCGGTGACCGCGGCGGGCACCGGCTGCATGGCCGCGATCGAAGTCGAGCGCTGGCTCGAGACGCAGCACGAAGCGCAACCGCACGGCTGAGCCCGATCAGTGAGCCCGTTCAGCGAGCCCGTTCAGCGCGACGAAGTGACCGTGGGGGCCGTCGCTTTGCTGAGGAATAGGATCGCGAAGCAGGTGCTGTCGAGCAGCAGCGTCGAGGAGTGTTCGGCGCGGAACGAGCCGTTCGTCTGCTGCTGACTTAGCAGCTGCAGACCACCTTCGTAGTACCAGTCGCGGCCATTCAGCCGCGCGATGCTGGCCAGCTCGCACGAACGTTCGAGGCAATAGAGCCAGTAGTACCAGTGATGGTCAGCGCGTTCGGCGAAGCCCGGATTGACGCGCACCGAGAACTCGTCGGCGAGCCAGGCGTGCCCATCACGAATTGCCTCGTCGATGCGGTCGGTCAGTGAACGATCGCTCTCGCCCTTCAGCGTCATGCCGGCGCGCGCCAACAACAGACCGCTGACGCCAGCGCTCGTCATCGACCCGAACGGCGGCTCGCTCGCCTCTTGGTACGCAAAGCCACGCGCCTGCGCGCGGCGTTCGGTGGCCTTCGGCTCGGCATCGGTGCCGTTGGCATCACGCAACTGCGCATAGCTGTTGAGTCGCAACAGCAGCGGGCCCTGCGCCTTCGCCTGCACATCGAGCAGATGACGCGCCGCCGCGGCGAAGGCACCTGCTGGCACGTCGAGGCCGCTCGTCTGCGCGGCCCACATGCCGAGCAACCCATACTGCTGCAGCGACGTGTCGTAGCGCGGCCCAGCGGTGTAGTTGAAGCGCAGCACGTTTGCTGCCTCGCCACGTGGGTCGATGTTGGCGAGCAGTTGCTGCAGCCACTTCGTCGCGACTTTGTGATCGCGCTCCGGCAACACGCGCGTCGGCATCGCGAGCAGATTGCCTTCGCGCAAGCGCGCGGCCTCGCCAGGCGGCGTGTGCAGAGCCGCGATCGCCATCAGGGCCGCCGCCAGCGAATAGCTGTCTTCGAGCCGTCGCTTGCGCAGTTCGGCGAAACCCTTTTGCACGATCGCATCGTCGGTCGGCACGTGGCCGTGCAAGAGCGCCAACAGACCGAGCGCCAGCCGTCCACTGCCGTAGTTGCGTTCGTCGCCACCTTTGTCGATCAAGAACGACTTCTGCTCGTCGATGGCGCCCTTCACCCACGCCGTGCCTTCGCGAATCGCCGCCGCCACGCGCACGCGAAAGTCGCCGTCCTGGTTGTCGCGCACCGCGACCAGGTTCCAGCTGTCTTCGACAACGAGGCGGCGGAAGGTCTTGTCACCCTCGTTGGCAACCAGATCGAAGGCGCCGGTGAAGGCCGCGACGAGGCCCTTCGCGACATCGATCGTGCGCGTCATCGTGACGGTGCCGTCGGCATCGACGATGCAGAACGGCTTCAGCGCGGTGACGACTTCGCGACCTTCGCTCGCTTGCGCCACGATGCTGCCCGCCGTCAGCGTCGCACGCAGAGTCTGTTTGCCGTCCGCAGTCATGGCACTCCAACTGCCCGCGACCACAACGTCGCCGAACGGCAACAGCCGCGGCAACCGCAAGCGCACCGACCCGCGATTGGCGACGTCGCAAGCAAGCGCCCGCAGGACGTCGCGCAAGTCGCGCACCGGGCCGGTGATCGCCTTTTGGTCGGCGCGCAGTTCGGCTTGGCACAACCACGGCGCTGGGGCCAACCGCGGCAGGTAACGATCCGGCAACTTACTGACGGCGGGCGCTTGCTTGGCCAGGGCCGCGGTGCGCGCCGGTTCGCTGGCTTTCGCGAGCCCTTCGCGGCGGTACTCGACCGCACCCAGGGGAGGAATGCGCCACGCGCCGTCCTGCGCCATCGCCGTTGGCGCGAGCAAGAACCCACCCCACGCCACACCGAAGAACTGCGTTGCCAGCCAATGTGTGCCCATGCCTTCTTGTGTGGGACCGGGGGCACGCGCCCCGCGAATTCTGGCGGCGGCGCGTTGCTGCCGCTGGCTTCGCCTGGCCCGCGGCGGTGAGACTGTGGCGCATGACCTGGTTTCAGAAGGCGTTCCTCGAGTTCTTCAAGTCGCTGGCGAAGGACAACACGACGGCGTGGTTCGATGCCAACCGCAAGACCTACGAAAGCGCCGTGAAGAAGCCGTTCGAAGCGTTCACGACCGAGATGATCGCGCGCATCGCCGCGGTGGATCCGGAAGTGACGATCAGCAGCAAGGACGCGATCTCACGCATCAACCGCGACACGCGCTTCAGCAAGGACAAGAGCCCCTACAACACGCACCTGTCGGCGGCGATCTCGAAGTTTGGCCGCAAGAACAAGGAGTACCCGGGCATCTTCTTTCAGTTGTCGCACGAGGGCATTGGTGTGTTCGGCGGCGCTTACGCGCCCGAGCCACCGACCCTCGCGGCGATGCGCGACCTCATCCAGAAGGACGGCAAGGCACTCGCCAAGGCAGTCGCGAAGAAGGCGTTCGTGCAGCACTTCGGCGAACTGCGCGGTGAGGTGATGAAGCGAGTGCCGCCGGAGCTGCAGGCGGCCGTGACGAAGCAACCGCGGGTCGGCATGAAGCAGTTCTTCTACGAAGCGAGGCTGCCGGCCGCGTTGATCACGAGTCCCGACCTGGGCGACACGCTGATGGCCCATTGGCACGCTGGACGCGACGTCAACACGTTCCTGCAACGCGCCTTCGCGTAGGCCCTGCGCAAAGGCAAACGCACCTTGCAGGCGGCCTGCCGCCCCGCTCCCATGCTCGCCATGTTCGCGCACATCACTCCGCTCGAAGCTCCGATCATCTGGCTCGCTTTCGCTGTTGGCGCCGCGCTCGGCGCGTTGACCACCTGGTTCGTCCTGCAGAAGCGCGCGGCACACCGCAGCTGAACCGATGGTCTATAGCGACTTCGAACGGGCGCTGCTCGCGACCTATTTTTCGGTCGTCGACGGCCCCGAGCATGCCGACGTCTACCTCGTGCGCAATCTGCCCGCCGAAGTGGCGGCGACGTTGAACGGCGTCTACTCGCGCAGCAGCAAGTCGATGCGCGATCAGTTTCTCGATCGCTTGCGTCAAGGCTTGGCGGCGCAGGGCCAGCAACTCGAGTCGCTGCCCTTGCCGGGAACGGCCACCGACACGCTGTCCGCGGTGATGGCCGACAAGTCGGGCCAGTTCTTGAAGACCTACGCCATCGACCACGGCCACAACTCGCTGCGCGAGGGCTCGGTGGTGCACTTGGCGGTCGAACGCGTCTCGCAGTTGGTGACGCGGTTCATCCAACGCGAACGCCGCTGCAGCTTTGAAGAGTCGTCGACGCGCTACATCCCGTTCACCGCGGAGATGCACTGGCGCGATCCGGATGTGCTGGCGGCCGGTGGCGATCTGGCACAGGACTACGAAGCCGTGCTGCGTGACACGTTCGCGCTCTACACCCGGGCCACCGACACGCTGCTCGCGCATCTACAGGCGATGCGGCCTCTGCAGGCCGGCGAGAAGGAGGCGCCGTGGTTGCGCACGCTGAAGGCTGAGGCCTTCGATGCCGCGCGTTACCTGCTGACGCCGGCGATCTTCACCAAGTGGGGCATGGTGGTCGATGCGCGCACGCTCAGCGACGTCGTCACGGAGTTGAAGAGCCACCCGCTCGCGGAGTTCCGCTTGGTCGGCGAACGCATGCAGCAGCAGGCGGAGACGGTGTTGCCGACCCTGTTGAAGCATGCGCGTGCCAACGCCTTCGCGCAGAGCTTGCAGGCGGCGCTGCCACTGCTCGCGCGCGAACTCGGCGTCGCCTCAGCCCCGGCGCACAAGGGTCCCGCCAAAGGCCACACCGAACTGCTCGCGTTCGATCGCGATCTCGATGACCGCTTGCTGGCGTCCCTGCTCTACGAACACAGCCAGCAGCCGTTCTCGGTGTTGCTGCAACGCTGCAAGGCGATGCTGCCGGGCCAGCGACAGGATCTGTTGACGAAGCTGATGGCACCACGGCAATCGCATGATGCATGGCCCGCGGCGCTCGAGGGCGCGGCGCCGTTCGAGTTCGAGACGGTGCTCGACTTCGGCGCTTACCGCGACATCGGTCGCCATCGCAAGGGCTTCCAGCAGCAGCACCTGCTGACCACGGTGCATGGGTTCGCGGTGCCCCCGCTGATGCAAGAAGGCGGCCTCGGCAATGACTACCTCGCCGTGATGGAGCGCACCGCCGAACGCCAACAACGCATCGCGCAGCACTTGCCAGAAGCGGCCGGGTATGTGGCGCCGTTCGGGTTCTTGCAGCGCGTGCGCATCGTGTTCGATCCACGCCAAGTCGCCTACTTCATCGAGCTGCGCAGCGGCGCCGAAGGCCACTTCTCGTACCGCCAAGTCGCGCTCGACATGCTGGCGCACGTGCGCAAGGTGACACCGCTGTTTGCACAGTTCATCCGCGGCAAAGAGGGTGAGGCGTTCCTCGGCCGACTCGACAGCGAGATGACCGCGGACGAACGGCGGCAGCGGCGCATGCACGCAGCCGGCGACTCGTAGGTCGGCGCGGCGCCGGACGAGATCAGCGCAGCATCACGTCGCAGGGATTGGCGGCAGCACCCGTCGTCGCCCACGCGCCATCCCACACAAAGGCGCCGAGGGTCAGGCGATAGCCATTGAGCGCTTGTGGCAACGGCACCGCACTCAGATCGAGCACCGGGTGGGCTTCGCCGTTGCTGTCGAGAAAGCCAAGGAAGCCGGTGAACAGCGGCGCTTCGGACGACGCGGCGGAGTAGATGACGAGCCAGTCGGCGTCGATCGGGATCACCGCGTTCAAGTACGGCACCGCCGGCCCGTGCCCGCTGAGTCCGACCATCGCGAAGTACGGAAAGCCCGCGCGCGCCTGCCCGCCTCGCACCGTCGTCATGATCGGCAGCGGGCCTGCCAACTCCAGCCACGTTCGATTGCTGACCAGCCGCGGCGCCACTGGCTGCAGCGGCAGATCGAGCCACGAGCCGATCGGATCGCCGTGCACGACATCGACGCGAAAGTCGAAGAACAGCGGCGCCACTTCCAACGTGTGCGGCATCGGCAGTTCACGCAGCCACAGATTGCGCACGCGCAAACGCAGGGTCGCACCTGCAGGAATGGTCACCGCGATTGGCGGCAAGCGCACGTCGTGCGACTCGGCGATCCCTGCCACACTCGTGAACGACGAGAACGCTTGGCTCGTGAGCAGCACTTCGTCCGCACCAGGATCGGCTGGCTGCACCGTCAATAGCGCCGCCAGCATCCAGCGCGCCTGCTGCGGCACGACCTGGGCATGCAGCGACGGGCTAGCGGCCAACTGACTCTCCGTGGTGATCGTGAACGAGTAGACCCGCTCTTGCAGCGGGCACACGGTGAGCACGTTCTGCAGATCGCGCACCGCCGGCTGATTGAGGTATTCGAGCGGCGTGAACGTGACGGCGAGCGGATCGATGGTCTGCTGCACGATGCCGTCGACCTGCGGTGCGATCGGCGGCGTCGTGCGCAACGCCAAGTCGTCGTGCAAATGCAGGCGGGTCGCGGTGAGCGGGGTCGCGGTCGTCAGCACATGCGCGCGGCTCCACAGATGCTGCGGGTCGTCGCGATCAACTTGGCGCAGCGGCAGCTCCGGCAGCACATGCGCAGCCTCGACGTCGATCTCGTTCGCTTCACTCCACAGGTACCGGTGCAACCAACGCAGGATCAGGCTCTCTCGGAACGTGCGTTCACCGGCATTCTCAGCCACGTTGTGGCCAATGGTGCCGAGCAGCGCGCGGTTGACGCCGGGCTTCGTTTCGAGCAGCAGCAGCGACGACAGTGGGTTGTCGACGTTGTCCAAGTACGCGTGCGCATAGAGAACCGGCACCGACGACACCGCCAGCAAGGGGCTGAGCGCGCGCCCTTCGGCCACGAACGAAGCCAGCAGCGCGGCTGGATCCTGGGCGATGAAGGCGGTGCGGCAGGTCTGCAGGAACGTCGCGTCGAACGGCATGCCTTGGTAGCTGCCGTTGATGGATTCGAGAAACCACGAACTGAACAGGCGCCCACCACGCAACCAATCATCGACCGAGTCGGCGACGAAGTCCGTCGGCACCACGCACGCAATCTGCGGAAACGTGTGCGTCGGTCGGCCCGGCACCGCCAGCACCTGCTGCGAAAGGGCAGCCGCACTCCACGCATGCGCGCCGCCTTGGCTGCTGCCCACCACCGCGATGCGGGTCGCATCCACGATGCCCGTCCACGCGACGTTGCTGGCCACAAACTGGATCTGCTCCGCCAGGTCGCACCGCTCCACCGGCCCCCACAACGTCGAGCCCGCTTGCGGATGGCCGAGATTGGCCAACACCGCCTGGCCCTGGCCGCGCACGTCGTAGCTCCAGACCGCGTAGCCCTGACCAGCCAACAGCAACTGCAACGCGAGGTCATGCCCACGAGCCTGCCCCATCGGATGCACATGCACCACGAGTGGCCACCCACACGTCGGTGGCGTTCCCGTCGGACGGATCAGCGAGCAGAAGGTCTGGTAGCTGTCCGAATACGTAACGGGAACGATCAGATCGACGGCGACCGCATGCCCACCCGGTGGCGGTTCAGGTCGCGTGCACGACTGCGCCGTGGCAACGGCCGCAAGGGTGCTCGCCACTACGAAGAGGGCAGGGCGCATGGAGGAGGTCGCGGAGCATATCGAACAAGCGGACGGACCGTCGTCGAACGGGTTTTTGTCCTGCCAATGGCGATCCTCCGGGTCGAGGCAGTAAGCAGCACACGCCAACCGCCAAGTACGGCGACGGCCCGATACCGCGGGACGTTCCACCTCAAGCGACCTTCCCATGATGCTGCGACGTACGTTCCTCTTGCTGGCGTTGACCCTGACCGCGGTCACATTCGCATTCCCGCGCCAACTGGCGAGTCAGACGCCGCTCGTGGCCGCCCAAGTGCAAGCCGTGGCGCAGGCGGCGCACACGCAGTTTAACGCGAAGGGGCTGGCGATCGCGGTGGTGCAGGACGGCAA
Source organism: Planctomycetota bacterium (assembly GCA_947444055.1). GTDB lineage: Bacteria > Planctomycetota > UBA1135 > UBA1135 > UBA2386 > UBA2386. The sequence continues at coordinate 2,278 of CANEYR010000081.1, read as the reverse complement.
CGTGCTGGCCGAAGTCGCCTGCGGCGAACGCGCGACGGGCGTGCCCATGACCACGGCCTCGCTGTTCAACATCGCTTCGTGCAGCAAGGCGTTCACGGCGGCAGCGGTGGCCTTGCTGGTGCACGAAGGCAAGGTCGCGTGGGATGACCTCGTCATCGATCACGTCCCGGAGTTCCGTCTTGCCGACGCGTGGATCACTGCCCACATGACGGTGCGCGATCTGCTGTGCCACCGTTGCGGCCTCGTGACCTTCGCTGGGGACCTGCTGTGGTACGGCAGCGACTACGACGATGCGGAAGTGCTGCGCCGCGCCGCCAAGCTGCCGATCCGCCAGCGCTTTCGCGACGAGTACGGCTACCAGAACCTGATGTTCATGGTCGCCGGCATGATCGTTCAGCGCCGCAGCGGCATGCCTTGGGAAGAGTTCGTCGAGCAACGATTCTTCGCCAAGCTTGGCATGCACAACAGCCGAGCCTCTGCTCAGCGATTGCCAAGTGATGCCGAGAAAGCGCTGCCGCACATCGGCGGCGCCGTGATTGCGGATCACGAGTTCGTCGCTTGCAAGCCAGCGGCCGCGATCTACTCGTCGGTGCACGAGCTGACGGCGTGGATGCGCATGCTGATCGCGGGCGGCAAGTGGCAGGACGCTGTGTTGCTACCAGAAACCGCGTTGCGCGAACTGTGGCGCCCGCACGTCAGCCTCGCCGCGGGCACCGGAGCTGGTGTTGGCGACTTCCGCAGTTGCGGCCTCGGCTGGTTCTTGTCGCTGGAACGGGGGCAGAAGCTGGTCGAACACGATGGCGGCATGCCGGGATTTCTCAGCAAGGTGTCGCTGATGCCAGGCGAACGCTTTGGCTTCGTAGTGCTGAACAACAGCAACGATGGCGTGCTCAACGAAGCCGTGAAGCGGGCGCTGCTGATGATGCGAGCGGGGGGCGACGGCATGGCCGAGATCGCGCGCCTCGCTGGTATCAAGCAGCGGATCGAGGGTCGCGAGCGCGCCGCCACGGCACAACGCGAAGCTGCCAAGCACGCCAACACGTCGCCAGCCCTGCCGCTCGCAGGCTACGCGGGGCGTTTCGTCGACGACGCCTACGGACCGGCCGAGATCACGCTGGCTGGCGAGCAATTGCACATCACGCTGCTGCCGTCGAAGCGTCGGCTGACAGGGGCGCTGCGGCATTGGCATCACGACACGTTCCGCGTGGATTGGCCCGACACGTTCTTGCCGTTCGCACTCGTTCGCTTCGAACTGGATGCGGCGGGCGCCGTCGCTGGCTTTCGCATCGATTGCCCCATCGCCGACTTCGACTTCGCTGCCCTCGATTTCCGGCGGCCAGCCGCGCTCAAGTAATCGTCACGACAGGATCGCCGCCGCCAACACGTCGGGGTCGGTCGCCACCACAAGGGAACGTCGAGGCAGGCCGAACGCTACGAGCGGAGCGATGTCGAGTTCGCTCGCGGTGAACACGGTCGAACACACGAGCAAGCTGCCAGCGAGCAGATCGCCACGGTTGCGAAAGTCGTCCGCACCAGGACGCTGCCACCACGACCCTGCACAGCACCGTCGGCACCGCTGGGCGTCGAGGAACTGTTCGCAAGCGACACCGGTGTGGTCGACCAGGTCGCCGCGATGGCAGACCACTTCGGCGGCGCGAACGACCGCGAAGGGCGCCGCCCCTAGCCGCTCCGCCAACCACGCGATGTTGGGTGAACCACGAGCCCCCGCACCCAGGTGAACGACGGCCCGCGCTGGCGCTTCGCGCAGCGCCTGCGTGACGGCCACTTCCACCGGCAAGTGCTGGCTGTCGGCAGCCACGCGATGAGGCTTCAGCAACGCCCCGGCCCACAACGTGCGCGCCGCCACCGACGGCGAGGTCGGCGGCAGCGACTGACCTGGCCGCGCGACGGCCACCCACGCCACCGTCGCCCCTCGCGCCGAGAGACACTCAGCCACGACCGCGGCGCGCGCATGACTCCAGTGCGACTCCGTGCCAGCGCCGGGTGAACTGACCAACATCACGCGCATCAGGCAGGCACCTCCCCCTGCAGCGCGCGCATCAATCGATGCCGCTGGTCCGAGGCGAGTTCGCCATCGAGCGCACCCTGACGCAGCAGGAAGTGCAAGGCCACCAACGCGCAGTTGGGCTTCCAGAGGCCATCGCCACGCAACGAAGAGGCAACCACGGGCAACGGCCACAACTCGAACGTCTCGACTTCGCCATCGACTGGCTGCGGCGTAAAGCCGTGCGGCAGCTCGAGGTCAAAGCATGTGAGC
>CANEYR010000080.1 GCA_947444055.1 Planctomycetota bacterium | reverse complement strand
CACCGAGCCGGGTTCGCCGATGAACAAGGTCGTGGGGCTTGGCTTCGCCCCGTTCGACCAAGCGGCATGGCCCGCGGTCGAAGAGGAGCACGCTCGCCGCGCGGCTGCGGTGCAAGTGGAGCTGAGCACGTTGGCTGATCCGGCGATCGGCAAGTTTCTGACCGGCCGCGGCTACGAACTGGTTGCCGTCGAGAACGTGTCGGGGCGGGCGTTGTCGCGCGACGTGGTGGCGTCACCCACGAGCGTCACCATCGAAGTCTGTCCGGCGACGCAACTCGAGCGTTGGATCGACGTGCTCGTGACCGGCTTCGCGGCGCCGGACGCGGCGGGTGTCGGCGTGCACGAGGCCTTCGACCGCGCCGTGATCGAGCGCATCATTCATGACTTTGCGAAGGCGCGCGGCGTGCAGTTGTTCTTAGCGCACCGCGACGGCCAGTTGGCTGGGGGGGCGTCGATGCGCCTTGATGGCAGCATCGCACAACTCTGCGGCGCCGCGACGTTGCCCGGGCATCGTCGCCGCGGCGTGCAATCGGCGTTGCTGGCGCACCGTCTCGCGATCGCCGCGCAAAGCGGCTGTGAATTGGCGATCGTCACCACGCAACCGGGCTCGAAGTCGCAGCAGAACATGCACCGGCAAGGCTTCGAACTGCTCTACAGCCGCAACGTGTTGGTGAAGGCGCCGAGCTGAACGTCGCGGGTGGCGTGCATTCACGCCATCGTGGCGCGCGTGTGGGGATGCACCAACACGAGCTTGGGGTCGATCTCGATGTGGTTTTGGGTCCGCCATGTCTGCAGTCGTTCGAATTCGACGCCTTCAACGCAGGCGTCAACCATCAGAACGACTCGCCTGACCGTCCCTCGGTTGCCAGTTTCATGATCGATGAAACCGTCGAACAGAAGGCATCGACCTTCTTGCCATGTGTGCATCGAACTGCCGACGCGCATCAGCGCTCCCTCGGGGACTTCGAGGGGGAGGTGTGCTCGCAGCACTTCGATCGCCTTCGCATCGCGGTGTGAGTAGATGTGGCAACCTGGTTCCATCCACGAGAAGACCGCTGCCGTGACCCCGGGAATGGCGCGCAGCAGGGCTGTCGTGTGGGGACACTTGCTCTGGTTGATTGCGAAGTGGTGCTCAATGCCCGGGTAGTGGCTCGACATGAACAAAGGCGCCACCAACCATTGGCCGCCATAGGCGCCACGGTCAGGCCAGACCATGAAGTCATCGCGAGTGAGCGTGTCCAAATCCTTGCGAATCGCGGCGTGGCTTCGTTCCAAGGCAACGGTGAACGCGAAGTCGGCGGGGTTCAACAACATGAGCGCAGCCTCCTCAGTGCCGCGACGATATCTGCGCGCCGTCGCGTTTGGCAGGGATCGTTTGGGGCCGAGACCGGGGTCGTGCCTAGCTGCTCGCGGTCAGCTCGCGCTGCAAGTCACCGAGCAACGTCGGCACCACCAGTGCCGCGCGGCCTTCGTGGTAGCGATCGAGCGCCTCAAGGTTGTCGGGCGCCTCCAACGATTGCACCCACGTCACCGCACCCGCCGCGCGTGCCTGGCTGAGCATGCCAGCCGCGGGCCAGACCTTGCCGCTGGTGCCGATCGCCACGAAGTGCGTGCAGCTGCTCAGCGCGCGTTCGATCGCCGCCATGTGGAACGGCATCTCGCCGAACCAGACGATGTGCGGGCGCAGGCGCGGGTGCTCGCAGACCGCACAAGGCACGAAGCGACCGGAATCGAAGTGCACGCGGTCGTCGATGACGGTCTCGCAGCGTTCGCAACGCAGCTTGGTGAGTTCACCGTGCATGTGCAGCACGTCGTCTTCGTGACCGGCGCGATCGTGCAGATCGTCGACGTTCTGCGTCACGAGCGTGAACGTGTGGCCGAACGCCGTGAGCGTGTTGCCGAACGCGGCGAGCGCCACGTGGGCGGCGTTCGGCTGCACGGTGCGCAGCTGCGCGCGGCGCTCCTGGTAGAAGCGCCAGACGCGGCGCGGATCGCGTGCCCAGCCGTCGGGTGTCGCGACGTCCTCGACGCGGTGACCTTCCCAGAGGCCGTCGGCGTCGCGGAACGTGCGCACGCCGCTGTCGGCACTGATGCCAGCACCAGTGAGAACGAGAACGTGATGGCGCGTCATGTGCTCACAATCCCGACTGGCCGATCGCGGCGCCATGTAGCTCTGACTTGGAATGCCAGCCCAACCACCGGGTGCGACCCGGTGGCGGCCTCAGCTCTGCACGCGGAACGCCGGCGACAGCCGGATCTCCGTCGGAGTCACCTTCGCTGACTGCACCCAGAACGACAGTGGCGGCAGCAGGCCGAGCGGCAGGTGCACTCCGTAGTTGACCGTCTGCATCACGATGACGTCGGCGCGCGGCAGCAGGATGCAGGGCAACCCGTTGATGGTGGGGAACACGATGGGCGCCGCGTCGAGCCCGAGCACGACCAGGTCGCCGATGCTGCTGAAGACCGTGAGACCCTTGTCGACGAACGTCGGGTTCAGCGAGAGGAAGCCGCCGCATCCGCCGTTCCACTGGGTGACCGTGATGCCGTTCGCAGGCAACGCCCGCAGCGTTAGCCCGGCCAGCGTCTGGCCGATCCCGTTGACCGCTGCGTACGTCGTGACCCGCACGCGCAACGGCGTGGGACCCGCGGTCCAGACGCCAGGGACCGCGGGCTGGCCGTTCGTGAACTCGACGACGCCGTCGTCACCGATGTCGACGACAACCAAGGGCTGCGGCGAGCCGGCCAGAGTCAGGTCGCGAAAGTCGATCTCGAAGCTCACCGGCGTCGACTGCGGCGCCGTCAGGTCCCAGCGCACCGTGTTGACCCCGGACGAGGCGGCGCCGTTGCCCGCGAGCACGCGTGCCGAGTACGCGATGTGCAACTGGGCTAGGAGGTCACCGTCCGAGGACCAGCCGCTGTAGCTCGCGTGCTCCTGGAAGCTCGGGCCGGCCAGGAACAGACCGAACGACCACGGCAGCGGCCCGGCGGGGGTGCTCATGGTGTTCGAACCGGACGCGGTGCTCGCGGCGACGGCCAGCGGCCCCACGGCGGTCACGGTACCTTGGAGCTGCGCCACCAGCGGCGTGCAGCAGCACAGGCTCGCGGCGATCAAGATGCGTGGACAGATACGTGCGTTCATAAGATAGGTACTCCTGGCGGGTGATAGTGGGTGCGTCGCGTCACGTCACCGTGCGTGCGCGATCGCTCGCGCCGCGTGCGGAGTCGCGACGCAGCCGCTGGTTGCTGGCGAACCTGCCGCATCTTTGCATCGTGCAACGACTACAGCGAGCCGCAGGGGCCACTGAGTAGGCTGTCGCGTGCATGGCACTACCAGCCGTCACTCTCTTCCTTGCCTCGGCGCTGCTGTTCATGGTGCAGCCGATGACGGCCCGCCAAGTCTTGCCCATGCTGGGCGGCACGCCGGCGGTGTGGACGACGTGCATGCTGTTCTTTCAGGTGACGTTGCTCGCTGGGTACACGTACTCCCACCGCGCGCCGGGCTGGCTCTTCCTGCGCCTGCCGCGATTTCACCTCGTGATGCTCGCGTTGCCGCTGCTGCCGCTGAGCATTTCGCTGCCGCCGTTCTGGATGGCATTTGAAGGAACGGGTGCCATCGTGGGCTTGCTGCTGATGCTGGCGCTCACCGTCGGCTTGCCGTTCTTCGTGCTGGCGACGACCGCGCCGCTCGTGCAGCGTTGGTATGCCCAAAGTGGGCGCGTCGGTGCCAAGGATCCGTACTTTCTCTATGCAGCGAGCAACGCCGGCAGCTTGGTCGGCCTGCTCGCGTATCCATTGCTCATCGAGCCGATGTTGCCGTTGGGCCAGCAGCGGGTGCTGTGGACCGCGGGCTACGTCGTGGTGGCCATCGCGACGGCGGCGTGCTCGCTCGGGCAGCGTGCCGACGTGGTGGCGGTGGCGCCGGCTGACCCGGTTCCGGCGCGCCGCCGCGTTTTGTGGGTTCTGCTCGCGTTGGCGCCATCGAGCCTGCTGCTCGGCGTCACGACGCATCTCTCCACCAACCTGGCACCGGTGCCGCTGCTCTGGGCAATTCCCCTGGCGTTGTATTTGGTGACGTTCGTGATCGTGTTCTCGCGGCGAGGCCAACCACCCGTGAAGGGCGCGCGACCGATGCTGCCAATGTGGTTGCCGCCCTTCCTGCGCTGGACGGAGAGTGCGCACCCGGTGACGGCGATCCTGCCCGTGTTGGTGCTGCCGCTGGCGGCGATGTTTTGGTGGGAGAAGGCCGAGCACGGGCTCGCGATGATCCTGCTGCACCTCGGCGCGTTCTTCCTCGTGGCGTTGGCGTGTCACGGTCGGCTCGCAGAAGTGCGGCCAGCGCCGGGGCGCCTGACTGAGTACTACCTATGGATCGCGATCGGCGGCGCTTTGGGCGGACTCTTCAACGGGCTCGTGGCACCGTTCGTGTTTCCGACTTTGATCGAATACCCGCTGATGGTCGCCGCCGCGTGCTTCCTGCTGCCCGGTCCCGCGCGAGCGACGGCGGACCTTGTGTGGGGGATCGCGATCACGGCTTTGGCCGGCGTCATGTTGGCGGTGCTGCCAGCTAGTGAAGGCCACCGCCTGCTCGTGCTCGGTCCCGCCGCCGCCTTGGCGCTGTGGCTCAGCGGTCGACCGGCGCGCCTTGGGCTTGGGGTCGCGGGCATCCTGCTCGTTGGCTCGCTCTTCAACGATCGCGGCACCGAGGTGATCCATCGCGACCGCAGCATCTTTGGCGCCCACCACGTCGAACGCATTTCGGCGCACGTCACCTGCTTGGTGCACGGCAACATTCTGCATGGCGCGCAGGACCATCGACCAGAACGCCGGCGCGAGCCGCTGACGTACTACCATCGGGCGGGGCCGTGCGGCGAGATCTTCGCGGCGATGGCCGGGCGCATTCCTGGTGGGCGAGTGGCCGCCGTCGGATTGGGAACGGGCTCGATTGCGACCTACGGCGCGGTGGGCGAGCAGTGGACGTTCTTCGAGATCGACGCCGCTGTGGAACGTACGGCGCGGTCGCAGTTCACGTTCTTGTCGGACAGCCCAGCCGCGGTCGATGTGCGCATCGGCGATGGTCGGCTGCTGCTGGCGAAGGCGCGCGACGGTGAGTTCGGCCTGATCGTGTTGGACGCGTTCAACTCGGATGCGGTCCCGGTGCACTTGCTGTCCCGCGAGGCAGTGGCGATCTATCTATCAAAGCTGGCGCCGGGCGGTGTGCTCGCGTTCCACGTCTCGAGTCGCTACGTCGAGTTGCCGCCGGTGCTGGGCGACCTAGCGGCGGCGGCGGGGCTCGTAGCGCGCTTTAAGCAGGAACCCGAGCTGTCGCCAGCGGCCGCGGCCGAAACCAAGAACGAATCAAAGTGGGTGGTGATGGCGCGCGGCGCGCCGGACCTCGCCGGGCTCACGTGGACTGACCTCGTGGCGCGGCCAGGTCGGCCGGTGTGGACAGATGATTACTCAAGTCTGCTGAGTGTGCTAAAGCTCTTGCCGTGACAGATGATCAGCTGCCAACCTATCAGCCACCAATCGCTTGATTGATCGCGACGATGACGCCGTTGCGCGTTTGCTTGTGGCCCGATTCGGACCACACCACTTTGTCGTTCTGGTCGGTGATCACCATGCCGTGCTGGGTCAAGCCGTAGCGCTTGATGCGGTCAGGGCTGTCGCCCTCGTCGTATTTGACAACCTTGCACTCGATCTTGCCTTCGTAGTCTTTGGCGAGCCCATTCACGATGGGCTCGACTTTGCCGCACAACATTCAACCCGTGATCGTGAAGTAGGTCAGCGTCAACTTGCGGGCGGCGGCGGGGGTTGGGGTCGGGGTTGGCGCGGGAACGGGAGTGGGAGCTGCCGCGACCACGGGACTGCCCGAGGTTGGCGGTGGCGTCGTCGGAGCGCTGCGTTCGCCGCTGCAAGCGACGAAGGCCACGGCGGCGAGCGTGGAGAAGAAGAGTCGGAGCATGGCGGGACGCTAGCCGCGCCGATGGCGGCTGACCACAAAGAAGGTGCTTACGACTGGTGCCGCTAGTTGGCAGGCGGCAACAACACGGCGTCGATGATGTGCACGATGCCGTTGGAGGCGCGGATCGACGCGATCACGTTGGCGTCGTTGATGCGCAACTTGCCATCGACCTTGCGCACGGTCACCTTCTTGCCGTTCGCCATGGCCAGCTTCTGGCCGTCCTTCAGCGTGCTGTCGTCATGCACCGACGTCGTGGCGTGGTACTTAATGATCTCTTTGAGGTCGGCCTGCCTGTTCGGTTGCAGAAGACCTTCCACGGTGCCCGCGGGCAGTTTTGCGAACGCTGCGTTGGTGGGGGCAAACACGGTCAAGGGGCCCGGGTTGGCGACGGACTTCACGTAGTCAGCGGCGTTGAGCGCCGTGACGAGCGTGGTGTGATCCTTCGACGCCGCCGCGATGCTGACGATGTTGGTCGGATCGAGCGGCGGCGGTGGCGTGCCCTTCTTGATGGCGGCTGGTGCAGCGCCGCCATCTTGGGAGGTGGATTCGGGAGAACAAGACGTGCAGGCGAGCACGGTCAATAGCGATAGACGAAGGATCATTAGTGGGCCTCGCAGTGTCGTGCGAGGCAACGCCTCAGAAATCACCGTCTTTCCCGCTACGCACTCTGCGTTTGGCCAGTGCGCCACCGGGTGGGCACTAGTGAGTAGTCGAGTGCCAACAGGGGCTAAGCAGCGAGTTCGACGCATTTCTGCAAGCGAGCATCCATTAGGAAGGGACCACGATGACTTCGTTCACCTTGCGTCGCTGTTCCCTTCTCCTCGTCCTGCTGGCCGCGGCATGCGGTGGGCAGATGCCGACGCCAAAGTCCAACACCCAGAACGGCGAGCCGGGTGCAGTGAAGGTGACGGCGGCCGCAGCGAAGGAGCAGTTCGATTCGCTGTGTTTCACCTGCCACGGTTCGACCGGGCGTGGTGATGGTCCCGGTGCCGCAGTGCTCGATCCGAAACCGCGGTCGTTCGGCGACGCCGCCTGGCAAGCGTCCGTCACCGACGAACAGATCAAAAGGGCGATCGTGTTCGGCGGCGCTGGTGTCGGCAAGAGCCTGATGATGCCCGCGCAACCGCAACTGAAGGGCAAGGATGCGCAGCTCGAGGCGCTTGTGCAGGTGGTCCGTGGCTTCAAGGCCAAGCCGTGATTCCGTTCCAACCGACTGCGTGCGGTCGGTGATTTCGCATTCCTAGGTTCCTTATGCAAGCTCACCGATCTCTTGGTTCGCCACTCACCGTGGCCCTTCTTTCCCTCGCGACGTTGACCGCATGCGGCGGTCGTCAGGCCAACGGCAGCGGCGGTGGTGCTGGTGCCGACGTGCTGGCGCTGATGCAGGCGCGCAACTTGTCGGAGTCCGACGTCACCGCAGCGCTCAAGACGTACACGCCGACCGGCAAGCACGACGAGTACTACACGTTTGCGTCGGGCGGCCACGGCGGCAACCTGATCGTGATCGGCGTGCCGAGCATGCGCATCCTGAAGTACATCGGGGTGTTCACGCCCGAGCCGTGGCAGGGCTTTGGCTACGGTGATGGCGGCGACGACGTCATCAAACAGGGCTTCCGCGGTGGCCAGGAGATCACTTGGGCCGACATGCACCACCCCGCCCTCAGCGAGACGGGTGGTGAGTACGACGGCAAGTGGATCTTCGTCAACGACAAGTGCAACCCACGGGTTGCCGTCGTCGACTTGTCGGACTTCGTCACCAAACAGATCGTCAGCAGCGAACTGATCGCGTCGGAGCACGGCGCCACATTCGTCACGCCCGACACCGACTACGTCATCGAGACGTCGCAGTACCCTGCACCACTCGGCGGCGTCTATGCACCGGTCGAGCAGTTCAACGAGCGGTATCGCGGCGCGATGATTTTCTGGCGCTTCGACAAGGTGAAGGGGCGGATCGTGCCCGAGCAGTCGTTCGCGATCGAGCTGCCGCCGTACATGCAAGACCTTGCCGACTGCGGCAAGAAGGGCAGCGACGGCTGGGTGTTCTGTAACTCGATCAACACGGAACGCGCGTACGGCGGCATCCTTGAAGGCAACCCGCCGCTCGAGTCGGGGTCAACGCAGAACGACACCGACTATCTACACTGCATCAATTGGCGGAAGGCGGAGGCCGTCGCCAAGGCGGGCAAGACGACGACGATCGCCGGCATGCGCACGATCAGCCTGCAGACGGCGATCGACGAGAACCTGCTGGCGTTCGTGCCAGAGCCAAAGAGTCCACATGGCGTTGATGTGACGCCGGACGGCACCGGCGTGGTCGTCGGCGGCAAGCTCGACACCCACACAACACTCTTCAACATCGCGAAGATCGCGGCGCAGATCGAAGCCAAGCAATACGTCGGCAAGGACCCTTACGGCGTGCCGATCCTCGACTTCAAGAGCTCCATCTTCGGCCAGTGTGAGATCGGCCTTGGCCCCTTGCACACAGTGTTTGACGACAAGGGGTTTGCCTACACGTCGGTGTTCATCGAGACCGTGGTCGCCAAGTGGTCGCTGAAGGACTTGAAGGTCATCGAGAAGATCGACACGCACTTCAACATCGGTCACTTGGTCGCGGCCGAAGGCGACACGGTCAGTCCGGACGGTCGCTTCTTGATCGCGATGAACAAATGGTCGCTCGATCGCTTCGCGCCAGTTGGGCCGCTGTTGCCGCAGAACTTCCAGTTGATCGACATCAGCGGGCCGAAGATGCAGCTGCTTTACGACATGCCGTTGCCGCTCGGCGAGCCGCACAACGCGCAGATGATCAAGGCCGGCAAGCTGAAGCCGATCGAGGTCTACAAACCGATCGGGATGAATCCATACACGAACGAAGTCGATCCGTCGGCGACGGTGGCGGGGAAGGAGCGCATCGAGCGCAAAGACGACGGTGTGCACGTCTACATGACCGCGGTCCGCAGCCACTTCTCTCCTGACATCGTGCGGGTCAAAGAGGGTGACACCGTGCACTTGCACGTGACCAACGTCGAGCAGGCGAAGGACGCCACGCACGGTCTCGCGATCGGCGGCCAGAACATCAACGTCAGCCTTGAGCCTGGCAAGCACTGCAACGTCACCTTCGTCGTCAAGAAGGCCGGCGTGTTCCCCTTCTACTGCACCGAGTTCTGTTCGGCGCTGCACCTTGAGATGGCTGGCTACCTGCTCGTTGAGCCGAAGTGATCGCATTGCGAGCGCGCGTGCTGCCGTTCCCCAACAAACTCATGGCTTGGCATATCGCAATCCTGTGGCTGTGTGTCGTGGCTTGCCGCGGCGAGGGTGGCACGCTGTCGCCGGTGGACCGCGTCAGCGCGCCGCCAGTGGGAACGATGGTGCCACCAGGGAGTTCGTTGGCGGCCGCGATTGCAGCGGCTGCCCCTGGCGCGACCTTGGTGTTGGCAGCGGGCGACTATGAGGGGCCCGTCGTCATCGACAAGCCGATCACTTTGTGGGGACCGCCCGAGGCGATGCTGCACGCACGCGCAGGGTCGACAGTTCGGGTGCGTACCAATGGTGCGCGCCTCGCGGGGTTCACCATTGTCGGCAGTGGCCAGCGCTTTGACCTGATGGACGGCGGCGTGCACTTGCAAGGCGACGATCTCGTGATGGAAGGCGTCACCGTGCGCAACGCATTGTTCGGCATCTTGGTCGAGAAGTGCAAGCGTGCGATCGTGCGCGGCAACACCGTGGTGGGCACCGGCCTGCCGGCGATGGGGCTGCGCGGCGATGGCATTCGGTTGTGGGAGACGAACGATTCCGAAGTCAGCGACAACACCATCGTCGACGCCCGCGATGTCGTTGTCTGGTACTCGTCGCGCAACCAATTGCGTCGCAACACCGTTGAGCGCTGCCGCTACGGCACGCACTTCATGTACAGCCACGACAACGTGGTGGCTGACAACCGTTACGTTGCCAACGAAGTCGGTGTGTTCGTGATGTACTCGCGCGACATCAGGATTGAACGCAACCTGCTGGCGAAGTCCGAGGGCTCGGCTGGCATCGGCATCGGGCTGAAGGAAGCCGGCAACCTGACGATTGCCGACAACTGGCTGCTTGCGAACACGACGGGTCTCTACGTCGACAGCTCGCCGCTCGATCCCGCGCACCACAATCGGTATCTGCGCAACGTCGTGCGCTTTGCCGAGTCGGCGGTGTCTTTGCACAGCACCGTGCAGCGCAGCGAGTTTTCCGACAATGCCTTTTCTGACAACGGGGTGGTGGTGAAGGTCGGTGGCCAAGGCGATGCATTGGCCTGCGCGTTCACTAGCAACTACTACGACAGCTACCAGGGCTACGACTTCGACGGGGACGGTCGCGGCGATGTGCCTTTCGAGTTTCGACGGCTGTCGACGCAGCTCGAAGGGCGCTACCCGGAGTTGGCGTTGCTGCACGGCGCGCCGGCGATGGGGTTGGTTGATGTGGTTGGCGAAGTGATGCCGCTGTTCGCCCCTCGGCGGCTCGTGCATGACGCTGCCCCGCGCATGGCGCCCCTCGCGATGGCATGGTCGCCGGAGGCGCAGCATGCACGTTGAACTGCTCGCCATTGCCAAGCACTTCGGCCGCGTCGCCGCGTTGCGCGACGTGTCATTGCGACTGCCGACAGGCAGTCGCACGGCGTTGATCGGCCCCAATGGCTCTGGTAAGTCGACGCTGGTTCGTGTGTTGATGGGCGCGCTCACCGCCAATGGGGAAGTGCGTTGCGATGGCGTGTTGGTCGGCGAAGACCGCACCAAACTGGCGCCCCGCATCGCCTATGTGCCACAGATTGCGCCGCGCTTCGCCGCGCCGGTGCGCGACGTCGTCTGGGCGATCGCGAAACTGCGCGGTCACTCAGTGGCGCCGATCGAAACCGTGGCGATGCAACTCGGCGTCGATGTGCGGGCACTGGCCAAACGCCCGTTTCGCGCGTTGTCGGGTGGGCAACGGCAGAAGGTGCTGGCCGCGATGGCCCTGGCGTCGGGGGCGGAGCTGCTGGTGCTCGATGAACCGACCGCGAGCATGGACCCAAAGAGCCGCGGCGCGTTCTTTCACTTGGTGGAGCAGCTGCCGACGGCGACGACGGTGTTGCTGTGTTCGCATCGCCTCGACGAGATTCGTCGACTGGTTGACCACGTCGTCGTTTTGGCGGATGGCGAAGTGGCGTGGGACGGCAATGCCAGCGCGTATCTCGACGAACACGCCGAGGCGATCGTCGAAGTGTGCGCCCAGGGCGAGCCCGCGGTTGAGTGGCTGCTGGCCCGAGGGTTTGCGCGCGGCGCCGCTGGCTGGTGGAGCAAGTCGCTGCCGGTGGCGGAACGGGCGCGCCTGCTCGCCGATCTCGGGCGCAGCTTGAACGGCCAAGTTCAGGACGTGGTCGCGCGCGACGTCGAACGGCTGCAGCCCAAGTCTGGAGGACCCCGATCATGAGCTCGTTCTCGACGCGCATCTTGCCGTTGTCGTTGTTGGCGACCGTCCTGCTCGTCATCGGCGGGGCGATCACTTGGTCGGTGGTGGCATCCGCGAAGTTGTCCGATGCGCCTGCCGACATCGTCTGGGATAAGGCGGCGTGTGCGGCCTGTGGCATGCACGTCGGCGAGCCGCCCTTCGCCGCGCAAGCGACGACCACGGATGGCCGCGTGCATGCTTTCGACGACCCGGGTTGCCTCTTCCTTTGGCTTGACGAGCAGCGCCCAGAGGTGCACTCGCTGTTCTTTCGCCATCATCGCGAACCACGATGGCTGTCGCGCACGGCGGCCGCGTTCGTCGCGGTGATGCCGACGCCGATGGGCTTTGGGTTTGGTGCAGTTGATGCGGGCACGCCGGGTGCCATTGACTACGACGAGTGCAAGTCTCGCTGCCTTGAGCGCACGACGGGCCACGGGGAAAAGCGATGAGCTTCGCCCGAGAGGTTGCGGTGGCGGCGCGGCTCGACTTCGCCGAAGTGTTGCGCTCGCGTTGGCTCGTGTTCTGCCTCGTCGTTCACGCCCTGCTCGCGGCGATGTTCGTTCTGGTCGGCTTGCGTGAGTCCGGCGTGATCGGCTTCACCGGCATGGGGCGCGCGCTGATGTCGTGGAGCCATGCGCTGCTGTTCTTGCTGCCGCTGTTGGCACTGTCGGCGACGGGTCAAGTCGTCAACACGGCGCGCGACGATGGGTCGCTCGAATTGCTGCTCGCCAACCCGGTCAGTCGCACGGGCTACTTTGTCGGCACGAGCCTCGTACGCATCGCGGCGCTGTGTGTGCCACTGTGGATCGCGATGCCGTTGATGGCGCTCGTCGGGGCTTTGGCGTTCGGCCAAGAGGTGCCGTGGTCGTTCTTGCTGCGGGGCATGGCAGTCAGCACGTCGCTGCTGCTTTGCTTCGTCGCGCTCGGCCTCTGGGTGTCGACTCTCGTGCGCAACCAAGCGAAGGCGTTGATGCTAACGATCCTGATCTGGGCGGCGGGCGTCGCGCTCATCGACTTCGCGTTGATCGGCGTGATGCTGCAATGGGAACTGCCACCATCGGCGGTGTTCGCCCTCGCTGCGCTCAATCCGGTGCAGTGTGCGCGGCTCGCTTTGCTGTCGGCCGCCCAGCCAGAGCTCTCGACCTTCGGCCCGGTCGGCTTCTTCCTCGCCAACCATGTTGGCAGCACCGGCCTCCTGTGGGCAGGCATCGGCTGGCCGCTGCTGCTCGGACTAACCGCGTGGACGTGGAGCCTCGGGGCCTTTCGCCGTCGCGACCTACTGTGAGCGAGAACGGAGATCGGAAGCACCATGCGTCCTTTGGCTGACACCTTCTGGGAGTTCCTCGACGCGCCGTTGCGCCCGCGCTCACGGCTGTTGTTGATCACATTGATCGTGCCGTTGCTGCTGAGCTTCGCGTTCCCGTTGTGGCGGATCAGCATGAAGGCGCCGCAGTATCCCGATGGGCTGGCGATGGACATCTACTCCTACAAAGTCGTTGGCGGCAACGACGGCCACGACATCCAGGAGATCAACCTGCTGAATCACTACATCGGCATGCAGACCATCACGCGGCAAGAGCTGCGTGACCTCGATTGGATTCCGTTCGGCCTGATTGCGATGGCGTTGTTGGCGCTGCGGGCCGCACTGCTCGGGAACGTGCGCACCATCATCGACCTATCGATGATCGCCGCCTACATCTCGGCGGTCGCGTTCGGCCGTTTCGTTTGGATGCTGTGGGAGTTTGGCCACAACCTCGATCCGAAGGCGCCAGTTCGCATCGAGCCGTTCATGCCTGTCGTCGTGGGAGAAAAGCAGATTGCGAACTTTCTGACGCACAGCATGCCGCAGTTCGGCTCGGTGCTGATGGGTGTGTTCATCGTCGGAGTGTGGGGCATGACGCTTTGTTATCTGTGGAGAGGTCGCCAGCAAGCGCGCTCGTTGGCGAGTGCTGCAGGAGGAATATCATGAAGATGCATGCCCGGGTTGCCGTGTCATTGTGGTTGTTGCTGACGTCGGCGTGTGGACACGCGAACAGCGTGTCGCCGGAGATTGCTCTCGCAAAGACCGAGGCGCCCACCGGACCGCACACCGTCGTCGTGTTTGCCACCGCGTCGCTGCGCGAACCGTTCGAAGCGCTCGCCCGTCGTTACGAGACCGATCATCCGGGGGCCAAAGTGGACCTGCACCTCGACGGCGGCGCGCAGTTGTTTGCACAGTGCAATGGTGGCGCCACGGTGGACGTCCTTGCGATCGGCGACAGCTCGCTAATGTCCCGCTTTGCGTCGGGGGCGCTGCTCGCCTCCAGCAGTCCCACCGAACTGGCACGCAATCGCCTCGCGATGGCGGTGGCCGCGGGTAATCCCAAGAAGATCGAAACCCTGCAAGACTTGGCCCGAGCTGACGTGCGGACGGTGCTCGGCAACCGGTCGTCGTCGATCGGGAGGCACTCTCGCTGGGTGCTGTCGCGGCGCCAGATCGTGATTGCGCCTGTCCTTGAGACCAACACCGCGGCCGCCGCTCTGGCGACAGTGCAAGCTGGTGAGGCGGATGCCGCGATCGTCTACGCCACGTCGTTCCGTTCGGCCTTGGGGGTCATGGTGGTGCCGCTGCCCGAGGCCGACAATACGCCGGTGCTGTATTCGATCTCGGTGGCGCGCGGGGCCGCCGAACCCCTCGGCGCCAAGGCGTTTCGCTCGCTGGCCCTTAGCGAAGTCGGCCAGGGCATCCTGCAGACCTCAGGCTTCCTGCCGATTGGCAGCAAGGCACCGTGAACGTTGCGCGTGCTTTGACCCGCTTGGTTCGCTCGCTATGGTGGCGCCGAATCGTCTGCTGCTGAGGAACGGTCATGGTCCATTCGTCCCCTGTTAGTCTGTTCGTGAGCGCCCAGCGTCTTGGCGCGCTCGCAGTTCTCATGGTGGTTGGTGCGGCGTGCACGACGCCCGACCCGGTCGCGGTCAACGCGTCCTTCCTGGCGGCGCCGGCGTTCGCGACGCGCAGCCCCTCGGAGGTCGCCGTGCTGCCGGTCGAAGACGGCACCCAGGATGGCTCGGTGCAGCGGCACCTGGTGTTCCTGCGGCAAGAGGTGATGCGGCAGCTGGTGGGGCGCATGTTCTCGCCGTTGACGGCGACCACCGTCGACGCTGGGCTAAGTGGGGTTGCCCGCCTGGCCACCGGCGAATCGATTCTGGTGCCGGCCACGCTGCAAAAGCTGGCGGGCCACTCTTCGGAGGATGCGGTCTTTGCCCTTCGCGTCGACCGCTGGGACGAAGGCCGCTTGCACGTCGATCGCAAGCTGTGGTTCCAGTTCCAAGCGGCGCTGATCGGCAGTGACGGCGTGCAACTGTGGAGCGGCACCATGCAGGGCGAA
This sequence comes from Planctomycetota bacterium, assembly GCA_947444055.1. Lineage (GTDB taxonomy): Bacteria > Planctomycetota > UBA1135 > UBA1135 > UBA2386 > UBA2386. The sequence continues at coordinate 7,675 of CANEYR010000080.1, read as the reverse complement.
GTGAAGGCGGGCGGTGTCGGCGCCTCCCCACGCGACCGCGACAGCATGGCTCGCAGCTGCGCCGAATTGGCGATCCAAGAGATGATGAACCGGCTGCCGCGCTGCACGCGGTGAGTCATTCCAGGACGCCGCCACGCGGGGGCCGCCAGCAGTTTGGCCGCCTCCGCCCTTGCGATCCGCCAGCACAGCTCGCTATCCTGCCCACCCTTTTACTTCGTGAACCAAGCCCGCGAGGGCCGACCGTGATGCTGGAAGCCCTGTTCTGGCGCACTGGTTTGATGCAACTGACAAGGACACAGGGATGACTATTTCACCAGAGACCAAGCAGAAGATCATCGCCGAGAATCGGCGTCACACGACCGATACCGGTTCCCCGGAAGTCCAGATCTCCAGCCTGACGGCGCAGATCGTGGAGTTGACGGAGCACATGCAACGGCACCCCAAGGACTACCACAGTCGCCACGGCCTTCTGAAGAAGGTCAACCGACGCAACAAGCTGGGGACCTACCTTCGCCGCGTCGACGCGCCGAAGTTCGCGAAGCTCGCCGAGAAGCTCGGCATCCGCAAGTAAGTTGGTGACGTCAAGTAAGTTGGTGACGTCGGTAGGTTGGCGACGTCAGTCTCGCCCGAGTGGGTCGCATGACCACACGCAAGCCGACTTGAAGATTGGCAACCGATACCGGCACGCTGTGCGCGCCGGTTGTTCGACCTCGGCGCCTTTTGTCGGGGTCACCATCGCGACCGGTACCAATCCGGGGCGGCGCGGTGTTCCGAACCGTTGCATACGCACGGGGTCGGATCGGCGGGTTCCCCCGCCAACGCAGTGTCGGCCCTGGGCCCCATGTAGGGGCAGTCGGCACCTCGCGTGACAAGCAATGACAGCGAGTGAACGAAACGAGAACGACATGGCTAGCAAGAAGAAGGCAGACGATTCGCACACCACCCCCCCCAGCAAGAAGCCAGCGCGCAAGGCCGCTCCGCGCGAGCCGCGCGGTCGCAGTGCCGCGACGCCGCCCGCCGCTCCGCCCGCGAGCAGCGGTGGCGCTTCGCCAGCGTCGGCTGCCACTGGCAAGGTCGTGGTTGAGCGCCAGATCGGCGGCCGCACGCTGAGTTTGGAAACCGGCCGCATGGCCAAGTTGTCGGACAGTGCGATCGTCGCTCGCTACGGCGACACGATGGTGCTGGCGACGGTCAACCACGCCAAGGCGATGGAAGGCCTCGACTTCTTCCCGCTGACGGTGGACTACCGCGAGAAGACGTCGGCCGCCGGCATCATTCCGGGTGGCTTCTTCAAGCGAGAAGGTCGCCCGTCGACGAAGGAGATCCTGGCCTGCCGCATCATCGACCGCTCGATTCGGCCGATGTTCCCAGACGGCTTCAAGCGCGAAGTGCAAGTGCTGTCGCAGGTGCTGTCGACAGACCGTGAGAACGACCCGGACGTGTTGGCGGCGATCGCGAGCTTCGCGGCGTTGTCCCTCAGCTCCCTGCCGCACGGCCGTTCGCTCGGCATGGTCCGCATCGGTTGCATCAACGACAAGTTGGTGATCAACCCGCTGTGGACCGACCTGCAAGCCGAGAGCAACAAGCTCAACCTGACGGTCGCCGGCCACGCCGACGCGGTGGTGATGGTTGAGGCGGGTGCCAAGGAAGTCAGCGAAGAACTGCTGATGCAGGCGCTCGAACTGGCGCACAGCACCATCAAGGAGATCGTCGAGATGGTCGAGGAGCTCGCGGCCAAGGCCGCGAAGCCGAAGATGGCCTTCACCTCACCGGTGGCCGACGCCCAGTTGGTGGCCGCGATCGAGGACGAGTTTGGCGCCGAGCTGCGTTCGGCCCCGCTCACGGCGGGCACCAAGCAAGTGCGCGGTGCCGCGACCAAGTCGGCGAAGGAGAAGGCGGCGAAGAAGTTCCCGGCGCCGACGGGCTCGAGTGAGTCCGCGACGAAGGCGTGGAACTCGAAGCTCGGCGAAATTCTCGGCGACATCATCAAGGACTCGGAGCGCCAGTCGATTCTGCGTGGCAAGCGCGCCGATGGCCGCGACCACACGACGGTGCGTCCGATCACGATCGAGGTCGGTGTGTTGCCGCGCGTGCACGGCTCGGTGTTGTTCACTCGCGGTGAGACGCAGGCGCTCGGCGTCATCACGCTCGGCGGCACCGATGACCAGCAGATCATCGACGGCTTGATGCGCGAGCCGAAGAAACGCTTCCTGCTGCACTACAACTTCCCGCCGTTCTCGGTTGGTGAAGTGAAGCGCGTCGGCACGCCAGGTCGCCGCGAGATTGGCCACGGCGCCCTCGCCGAGCGCGGCCTCGAATCCGTGCTGCCCTCGCGCGAAGAGTTCCCCTACACGATCCGCATCACCAGCGAGATCCTGGAGTCGAACGGCAGTTCGTCGATGGCGACGGTGTGCTCCGGCACCTTGGCGATGATGGACGCGGGTGTGCCGATCAAGCAGCCAGTCGCGGGCATCGCGATGGGCCTCGTGATGGAAGGCAAGAAGTACGCGATCCTCACCGACATCCTCGGCAGCGAGGACGCGTGCGGCGACATGGACTTCAAGGTCGTCGGCACCGGACGCGGCATCACGGCGCTGCAGATGGACATCAAGTGCGACGGCCTGACCCGCCAAATTATGGCGGAAGCGCTCGAGCAGGCGAAGCAAGGCCGCTTGCATGTGCTGCGCGAGATGCTGAAGGCGCTGCGCTCGCCGCGCCAAGAACTCAGCCCGAACGCGCCACGGCTCGAATCGGTGAAGGTGCCGAGCGAGAAGATCGGCCTGATCATTGGCCCGGGTGGCAAGAACATCCGCGGGATGCAGGAGACCTTCGAGTGCAAGATCTCCATCGAAGACGGTGGCCTCTGCACGATCACCGGCGTCAATGCCGAGAAGGTGAAGGCCTGCGTCGATCACGTTCGCTCGATGACGGCCGAGATCGAACTCGGTGGGACCTACGAAGGGCGCGTGACGGCGATCAAGGAGTTTGGCGCGTTCGTCGAGATCCTGCCAGGCCAAGAGGGCTTGGTGCACGTGTCCGAACTGTCGGACACCTTCATCCGCGCCGTGACCGATGTCGTGCGCGTTGGTGACACCCTGAAGGTCAAGGTCATCGCGATCGATGACTTCGGCAAGGTCAAGCTGAGCCGCAAGGCCGTTCTGCTGGCGGAGCGCGGTAGTGCGGGTGGCGCAGGTGGCGCGGCCGGAGCGGACGCCGGAGCGGACACCGCAGCGGCGACGCCGACGCCCGCCGCAGCGCCGATCACGGCCCAGGCTGCGGCTGCGGCAGCGGCAGCATCGCGCGGCGATCGTCCAGACCGTGGGCCGCGCCCTGAGCGCGCCGATCGTCCGGAAGGCGATCGACCGGAGCGAATGGATCGTCCCGAACGCGGCGATCGTCCAGATCGTGGCCCGCGCCCCGAGCGAGCCTTCGGCGATCGGCCAGAGACAAGTGATCGTCCGGATAGTGGTCCGCGCCCCGAGCGCAGCGACCGTCCAGATCGTCCAGATCGCCCAGAACGCATGGATCGGCCGGAGCGCAGCGATCGTCCTGATCGGGCGCCGCGGCCAGAACGCAGTGATCGTCCCGAAGGGGATCAGCCGGATCGCGGACCGCGTCCTGATCGCGGCGACCGTTGGGAACGCCCAGCGCGTCCCGAGGGTGAAGTTCGCCACGCGCGCCCAGAGGGCGAGGCTCGTCAGGCGCGTCCCGAGGGCGAGGCTCGCCCGGGGCGTCCCGACTGGAATGATCGTGGCGCCGATCGCGGTCGGCCTGATCGGGCGCCGGAGGAACGGGCGCCGGTCCGTGGCGATCGCGAAGAGCGTCCTCGTCGCGAGGAAGCAGATGCGCCGCGGGCAGACCGAGGTGGCGATCGCTCCCCGCGCGAGCGCGAGGACCGTCGCCCAGTTCGCGAACCGATGGGTCGTGAACCAGTCGGCCGCGAGCCAGTCGGCCGCGAGCCAGTCGGCCGTGAACCAGTCGGTCGCGAACCAGTCGGTCGCGAACCGATGGGCCGCGGACCAGTCGGTCGAGAACCGATGAGTCGAGAACCCGTGAGTCGCGAGCCTGTCGGTCGCGAGCCGATGGCTCGTCCCGATCGCGACGAGCGCCGCCCGGCGCCGCCCATGACGGAACGTGAAGATCGCCCGATGCGCGGCGAGCCCGTTCGTGGTGACCGTTTTGATCGCGGTGACCGTCCAGCCCCAGCTGGCCGCGGTGATCGTGGCCCTCGTGCAGACGAGGGCGTGGATCGCAATCCGGGCGATGCTTGGCGGACTCGTCGCGACGAAGCGCCAGCTGGTGACCGTGGCGGCGAACGTCGTCCGGCGCGCGATGCTGCGGCCCCTCCGCGCGAGCCCGCACCGGGCTTTGGACGCCCCGAGCGCAGTGACCGTCCCGAACGAAGCGACCGCCCCGTGCGCAGCGACCGGCCCGAGCCAAGCGACCGCCCCGTGCGCAGCGACCGGCCCGAGCCAAGCGACCGCCCTGTGCGAAGTGACCGCCCCGTGCGAAGTGACCGCCCCGTGCGCAGCGACCGTCCGGAGCCGAGCGATCGCCCGGTTCGCAGTGATCGTGCCGAACGCAGCGAGCGTCCGGTTCGCAGCGACCGGCCTGATGCAGTCGATCGTCCAGATCGTCCCGCCCGCCCAGAACGCGAAGCCCGCCCTGAACGCGAAGCCCGCCCTGAACGCGAAGCCCGCCCTGAGCGGATCGATCGCCCGGTGCGCAGCGCTCGGCCCGAGCCAAGCGATCGTCCCGCGCGTCCTGAGCGCAGCGAGCGCCCAGCTCACCCCGATGAAGCCGTTCCTGACCGTAGTGACCGTCCGAGCCGCGGCCGTGATCGCGACGATCGGGCGCCGCGTTCAGGCATGCCGATGGCCGAGTTTGAGGACACGCCGCCGCCGCGGCCCGCGGCGCCGACCGAGGAAGTCGGACAACTCGAATCGCTCGACAGCGTCCTGGGTGATGAGCCGCGCGGCCCAAGTGGTCGTCGGCCCGCCCCTCGCCGTCGTCGCGACTAAGCCAGGTATCCAGACTGCGTAGGCCGCGCCTCCGGGGCGCGGCGACGCGCCGAATGCGGCGTGCCGCGCTGGATCGAGGGTTGCCCTGCCCGCCGCGGCAGGGCTAGCATCCGCAGTTCTGCATGCGCGCCCTCACTGGTCTCGTGCTAGCGGCGCTGACCATCGGCGCCCTCCCAGCTCAACAGCTGCCAGCCAATGAATTGGTCATTCGTGCCCTGACTCCCTCGGTGGATGGGGACTTGGCGGATTGGTCAGGCGAGACCCGCAGTGCCATTCGTGATCAGTCGCAAGTCTTGGATGGAGAGTCGTTTTGGTCGGGGGTGGCCGATTGTTCGGCGGTGTTTTTGGCCAGCTTCGACAGCACGCACCTCTATGTGGCTGGCCAGATCGATGATGACCACGAGTTGCACGATCTCACCTTGGATCGCTGTGACCGGATCGAGTTGCACTTTGGCTTCGCGGTGGAAGGAGCCCTTGCTTCGAAGCAACTCGAAGACAGTGTGCTGCTGTTGATGCCGCTGCAGGAAGGTCGCCCGTGGCTGTGGTCGGACACCAAGTCGGTAGCGCGCCAATCGACCTCGCAGCTGGCTGGCATTCGGGTGGCCATGCGGCGGTTGTCGACGACGTCGTACACGTTTGAAGCGGCGATCCCGTTCCATCACTTCCCGGCATTGCGCCGAGGCGCCGATAGCCTCGGCTTCAACCTAGTTCTGCGCGATGTGGACGTCCCGGTGGCCGCTACCGCCAACGTCACGACCCTGTCGTGGAACGGTCGCGATCCCGCCAGCGTGCAGTGTCTCGGCCTGCTGCGGTTTGCGGCGCCTGGTCCATTGGTTGGCACGCCTGACGAGTCGCCGTTGTTGTCGAACGAGCTGCTCGCCGACCTGCCGTACCTGCTGGTTCCCCTCGCCAGCGTGTTGCTGTTGGTGCTGCTACTGCGCATCTGGCCAGCCATCCGTCAGCGGGCGCCATGGTTGCGGCCGACGCTCATTGGCCTTGGCGTGGTGGCATTCTTGCTCGGGCTGTTTTGGCCGAGCCTTTGCGCGCGCTGGCGAGCCGATGCCCAGCGCCAACGCGTGGACGCCGCCGTCGAGCGCATGGGTTCGACGCTGGCCAAACTCGAAGCGGGCACGCTGGCCAGCTACCGGGGTGCCAGTCGCGATCGCGCCTTGGTCCAGTTGCTGGACGGGGAACCGATCGCGCGCCAGCGCTACACCAGCTACCGCCCGCTAGCCCAGATCGTGCCGGATCAGTTTGGCCCGGCCTTCCGGCATTTCGACGACCTGCCCATTCGTCCCTATTGGTTGCCGATGGCCAGCGACCAGCCGGAGACCTTCCAGTTCGACCCGCCGTTGCGCGGCAGCAAGATCCACGTCGTCGTCGGCCGCCCCTTCGCCCCGGCGTTCACGTTTGCGCCGCGCGCCGCTGGTGTGCCGCGGCTCGAACTCGAACTCGACTACGGCAGCGGCAGTGCGCGCTCGATCGAGATCGATCTCGATCGTCCGTTTGCCGATGGCTCGGCGTTGGGCCGCGCGCACTGGGAAGTCTGCGTGGTGCCGATCGTGCTCGATCGCGACCTGCGGGCGTTGAGCGTCGCGGTGCAGCGCGGCGTCGACTTCCGGTTGGTCGGCATCTCGCTCGAAGGCTCGCAGCCTGGACGCATCGAGCCGGTGATGCTGGGAACGCCATCGCGCAGCGGCGTGCTCACGGACTTGCGTGGTCCGTATCCCGTCGACGCGGGCATCGAACTCGCACCGGGCGCCGCCGCCAAGGTCGCCATCCCTCGCCACGAAGAATCGCCGCAGCGACTGTGGTTCTTCTATCGCGCCATCTACCCAGGTGTGCCGACGGCGATCCCCGGCGCCAAGGTCGCCGAGATCGTGCTGCACTTCACCGATCGCAAGAAGCGCACGATCGTGCTCGAGCACCAAGTCAGCGTGTTCTACGAGCTGGCCTTCCGCAATACGCGCGACGATCCACCTGAAGACTCGCCGGCGTCGATCGCCCTGACGTGGGTCGACGAGAGCAAGGAACGGCATGTCAACCTCGGCTACGCCGTCAACGACCTCTCAACCGAGGCGCCGCTCGAGGCCATCGAGTTTCGCAATGTGGCTGAGTACCGGATGAACTTCCGGTCGGTGGTGTTCGTCAACGAACGCGCCGCTGCACCACAGGACCCGCCGGATTCGCCGCTGGTGCGCACGGCCAACGGCATGGTTCTGCCGTCGGATGCGGTTCCGGCTCTGCGCGACGCGCAGGTTTCGATTTACCGCGATGGCCGACTCAGCGCGTCGACGGTGCGCGCGGAAGATCACGAAGCGATCATGGCGTTGCCGCGCGCGGCTGCCGCCGAATCGGCGGTGACCGAAGTCGTGTCGTCGGATGGCGGGCGGCGCGTGACGGCGTTTGCCCCGTTGCGCGGCGATGGCTGGGATGGTGCGGTGCTTGGCGTCGCCTGCTCCGATGCGGACTGGACGGAAGAGTCGCGATCAAGCAGTCGCTGGGCCCTGGCGCTGTGTTTGGGCAGTGCGCCGTTCTTGCTCGTCTTGCTCAGTGAGCTGCTGGCCGCGGCCACCAACCTGCGCATGCGGCTGATGACCGTGACGTCGTTGGCGTCACTGGCGCCGCTCGGCCTGCTGTCGCTGGTGCTGGTG
>CANEYR010000079.1 GCA_947444055.1 Planctomycetota bacterium | reverse complement strand
GACTACCGCAAGCCGGGATACGTCGCTGGCTTCGAGATCACGACGAAGTTGGGCGGCGGCATGTTCGGGTTGGTGTTCCGCGCGCGGCGCATGTCGATTGGCAAGGACTACGCGATCAAGTTCTTGCAGGTCGACGACGAGACGGTGCGCAAGGCGGTGCTAAGTGAGCTGGAGCAGGTGAAGTACTTCGCGCAGATCGACCACCCAAACCTGGTGTCGATCGAGGACCGCGGCGAAGTCGATGGCATTCCGTTCCTGGTGATGGCGTTCGCCGGCACTGAGACGCTGCGCGACAAGATGCCGGCGGGCATGGTGCCGACGGCGGCCGACAAGGACGAACTGCTGCGCTACTTCCTGCAGTGCTGTCGCGGCCTCGCCGCGCTGCACGAACGCTCGCTGGTGCACTTCGACATCAAGCCGGCCAACGTGTTCTTGAAGGGCGGCGTCGCGCGCCTTGGTGACTACGGGCTGAGCAAGTTGGTGACGCACAGCCGCGGCAGCTTGTCGATGGGGCGCGGCACGCCGTACTACATGGCGCCCGAGATGCTGCAGCGACGCGGCGACCAACGCAGTGACATCTATTCGCTCGGCGTCATGCTCTACGAGTTGCTGTGCGGCAAGGTGCCGTTCACCGGCGACAGCGAATGGGAAGTGCTGCGCAAGCACGAGACCACAGCACCCGAATTGCCGCCGCATCTGACGAGTCGCGAAGTCGCCGTGCTGCAGCGCTGCATGCAGAAGGATCCGGCCGCGCGCTTTCAGAGTGTGCACGATCTGATCGCGGCGTTCGGCGCGCCCGCCAGTGTCGGTGCGGCCGCGTGGACCGACGTGCGCAGTGGTGCGGCGCTGCGTTCGCCGCCGCCGCTGCCAGGTGCGGCGAATGCTTCGGCGAAGGCCGGTACCGAAGATCCCGTGGCGGGCTTGGGTCGGGCTTCACGCGAGGCCATGCGGCACGTCAACACGCTCGCGCAGAAGGCCGCCAAGGAGGCGGCGAAGGTCGTGAAGAGCGCGTCGGCGAATGCGCACCGCGTTGTGCGCGACGCTGTGGAACGCAGCCGCACTCACGGTCTTCGGCGTCTGTTTGCGATGCGGCGCCTGCGCAAGCTCCATGCGAAAGAAGACCGTCGTGAACAGGTGATGGAAGTGGCCCAAGCCGTCGCCGCTGGCCCGTTCATGCCAAAGGTGCGACGCGGCTGGCTGGGGCTCGTCGCTGGCATCATGGTCGGCTTGCTCGGGCTCGGGGCGCTGTTCGCCATGGTGTCGTCTGGCTCGCCGACATCCCGCGACATCGCCAAGGGCATAGCTCCAGAAGACCTTGCGTCGCCATCCGATCGTCGCCAGACCTTCTCCTCGTTTCAGTTCGGGAACTACTTGGGAGTCGTGTCGACCTCCGAGCCCATGTGGGTCGACATGGCGAGCCGCGATCCGGATGCCGCGCGGGCGGAACTGTTGGCGCATATCGAGCGCCTGCGCCAGGCGGCGCCGCTGCGGGCGGAAGTGCGAACCACTGCCAAGCGACTGCCCGAGTTTCGCATGGCGGCGGGGCAGCGGCGCGAGTTGGCTGACCTTGAGCGTGAGGTCGAGCAACTGCTCCGCGAGGACGTGATGGACACCGATCAGGTCGAGCAGCTCATCGCCGACGCGCCGCGTTCGTTGGTGGTGGTAGCGGAGCAGCTGGCCAAGCTGCAATGGCGGCAAGAGGGTGACTATGAACGCGCTCGACGGCTGCAGCACGTTCTGGTGGAAGCGACGAACTGTCAGGACCTGCCCTTGCGCGGCGAAGAAGGGGCAGAGCTTGCGGACCTGGCGAAGGCCAACAAGAACCTAGGCGCCCTCTGGCTGTGGTTCGTCAACGAGTTCGGGCACACCGAGCGCACGTGGGCGACCTTCCTGAGTTTGATGCACCGCCGCTGAGTCGGGCGAGAGCCTGCGCCGTCGCTTCAGGTGCCCTTCTTCCATTGGTTGTTGGTGCGCTGACAGTCCAGCGTGGTCACGTCCGGGTCGAGTTGCACTGCCACGACCTCACCCCGGAACGTCACGGTCGCGCGCATTGTGCTCGCCCATGCGCTCGCCGCAATCGTCTGCCGCTCCTTCTTGCCATCCGCCAACGTCGCCTCGACGACGCACGGATGCACGGCGCGGCCGCGGTCTTCGATCGTGACCCAGGTCTCGCCATGCTTGCTCTCGACGCCGCCGACGGCGTGGTCGAGCTTCCAGGCCTCGAACATCCACGTGCGAAAGTACGGCTCCAATTCCACCTGCGACACCTCGGCGAAGGTGCGGAAGAAGTCGTAGGGATACGGGTGTTTGAAGGCCCAGTCGGTGGCGTAGCGGCGGAAGGCCGCGAAGAACACCTCGTCGCCGAGCAGCGCCCGCAACTGGTGCAGCACCGCCGCCGGCTTGCTGTAGCTGGCGAAGCCGAAGTTGTCGCTGCCATAGGCATCGGCGTGGCGCATGCAGACGACGTCGCCACCGCGGCTGACGGTGTTTGCATACGAGAGAATGTCGCGCCGCGGGCCATTCGTCTGCTTGGCGAAGTCGTCGCGGCACAGCGTTGTCCAAAACGACGTGAAGCCTTCGTCTTGCCACGCGCAGCGCTTCTCGTTGCTGCCGATCAGCATCGGGAACCACATGTGGATGAGTTCGTGCGCGATGGTGCCCGCGGGTTGCCGCCCGCCGACGATCGTCATCATCGGGTACTCCATGCCGCCGCCGATGATGCCTTCACACGCCGTCATGTGCGGCCACGGATACGGGTGAACGTGCGCCGACATGTACTCGATGGTGTGGCGCGCATACTCGGCGCCGCGCACCCAGTCGCCGGAGTTCGGCTCGTAGACGGCGTGGATCATGCAGGTGCCGTCCTTGCCGGGACCGTGCTTGTCCTTCACCACGGCGTGGGTCGCGTCCCACAGATACGTGCGCGCGATGCTGACGGCAGTGTCGCGCACATTCTCGGCGCGGAACTTCCAGGTCAGCTTGCCGGTCGGCGAACTGGCAGTGACCTTCTCGGCCTCGTGGTCGTCGGCGTCGATGACGTGCACGACCTGGCGCTGCGTGCTGGCGAGTGCCAGCGCATTGCGCGCGCGCTCGGTCAGCACTTCGTCGGCGTTCTGCAGTTCGCCGGTGGCGCGCATCAGGTAGCCGACAGGTGCGGTGATCGCGAGGTCGTAGTCGGCGTACGGCATGTAGAACTCGCCATTGCCGCGGTGCGGATCGGCGACCCAGCCCTCGACATCGTCGTAGACCGCGAACTGCGGATACCAGTAGCCGAGATAGAAGACCTTGTCGGTCTCGTGGCCCATGCGCGGGGCGGTGCCGGCGACCGGCACGTCGAACGCGAAGGCGATCGTGATGGTCACTTCGCCGCCCGCGGCGAGAGGCGGATCGAGCCGCAGCGTCAAGCGGGTGTCGCGCGGCTTGCTGTTCACACTCTTGCCAGCGACGGTGATGGCGCCGAGCTCGAGACCGTTGGTGGCGGTGACGGTGCGCGTGCGCGGCGCGCCTGCCTTCATCAGATCCTGGTAGCAGTGCACCAGCAGCTGCGACAGCTCGTTGGGCGAACGATTGATGTAGGTCATCACAGCCGTGCCGGTGAGGCGAGCCTGCTGCGGGTCGAGCTCGGCTTCGATGCGATAGCGCGCGTAGTTGGTCCAGTGCTTGTCACCGGGACGACCGGTGGTGGTGCGCGTGCCGTTCGCGATCGCGGCCTGGAACGCGTCGGGCAGATCGATGGGATACGGAACGACGCGCGCGGGCGGTGTTGCTTGCGCGAGCAACGTGGCTGTCAGCGTGAACGAGAGAGCGGCGAGGGTTGGTCGATGCAGCATGGCTCTAATCCGGGAGGCGGCGAGTGTCGGCAGCAAGGCGGGCGCCGACAATGGTGCACCCGGCGGATGGCGTATCGATTCTGTTTCCCACGCCCATGCTGGCCGAGATCGCGGCGTCAAGCTAGCCCTGGCGATCCTGATCCGATCCACCGCGCGAAGTAGGCGCGGGTTGCGTTCGCGGCGGGGCTCGCTTCACTCAGTGCCTCGCGATGACCGAACTCACTTCGACGACCCCGCCAGCGCCGGTGACCGCGTATGTGCAGGTGGCGCTCAACTTGCCGCTGCGGCGCGAGTTCACCTATGCGTTGCCGACGGGCATCGACGCCAAGCCGGGCAATCGCGTGCGGGTCAACTTTCACGGCCGGGCGCTCGGCGGCATCGTCACCGCGGTCAGTGACACCACCGACTTGCCGCTGGCCAAGGTGAAGTCGATCGAGTCGGTGCTCGACGACGAAGTGACGATTCCTCCGTCGCTGCTCGAACTCGCGCGGGCGATGGCGGCGACCTATGGCTGCTCGTTGGGCGAAGCGCTCGACGCCATGTTGCCGTCGGTCGCCAAGCGCCGCGGCCAGCGCCGCCTGCCGCACCTCGAACTGAAGGCGCCGCGCGATCTCGCGCTGGCCGCGGTCGTCGAGTTGGAAGAGAAGCATCAGGCGCAGTCGCGGGTGTTGCGCACGGTGCTCGAGTTTGGTGGGCCGATGCCGCTGTTCGATGTGCGTCGCCGCACCAATACGAGCGACAGCCCATGGCAGACGCTGTGCAAGCACGGCTTGCTCAGGAAAGTGATGCTGGCGGAAGCGTTGGAAGAACTGGTGCCCGCCGCGGACGAAGCGGCGTTCCGTCACGACTTGAACGAACACCAACAGCGCGCGGTCGACAATGTGGTCGGCAAGGTGCGGGTGCGCGAGCCGCGCACGTTCTTGCTGCATGGGGTGACTGGCAGCGGCAAGACCGAGGTCTACCTGCGCATTCTCGAAGAAGTGCGCGCACTCGGCCGCAGCGCCATCGTGTTGGTGCCCGAGATCTCACTGACGCCGCAGACCGTGGGTCGCTTCGCGTCGCGCTTTCCCGACGTCGCGGTGTTGCACAGTGGACTCACTGATGCCGAGCGTGGGCGGCAATGGCAGCGGTTGTTGCAGGGCAAGGCGAAGATCGCGGTCGGCGCGCGGTCGGCGTTGTTTGCGCCCGTGCAGGATCTCGGGTTGATCGTCGTCGACGAAGAGCACGAGACGTCATTCAAGCAGGACAGCACGCCGCGCTACCACGCCCGCGAAATGGCGATCGTGCGCGGCCAGATCGAGAAGGCCGTGGTCGTGCTCGGCTCGGCGACGCCGACGTTGGAGTCGATCGGCAAGGCGCGGCGCGGCATCTACGAGTTGTTGACCTTGCCGGAGCGTGCGGGGGCAGGCCGCTTGCCGAAGATCGTGGTGCAGGATCTGCGCGGTGAACCGAAGGAACTGCGGCGTGCCGGTGTGGTGCTGTCACGCACGTTGTTGGTGATGATGGAAGAGCGCTTGAAGTCGAAGGACCAAGTGCTGCTCTTCTTGAATCGTCGCGGCTACTCCCCGGTGCTGCTGTGTCCTGGCTGCGGCGAGGCGATCAAGTGCGATGCGTGCTCGGTGTCGATGACGTGGCATGCCCGAGTTGGGCGACTGGTTTGTCATTGGTGCAGTCACGAGAAGCGGCGGCCGGAGATGTGTCCCACCTGCCAACACGCTGGCATGCATGAGCTCGGGATCGGCACCGAACGACTCGAAGCCGCGGTGAAGCAGCGCTTCCCGCAGGCGATCGTCGCCCGCATGGACGCCGACACCATGGCTGAACGCGGCGCCCACGAACGCGTACTCTCAGCCTTCCGCAAGAAGCACATCGACGTGCTGATCGGCACGCAGATGATCGCCAAGGGCCTCGACTTTCCCGACGTGACGTTGGTCGGCGTGGTCTCGGCGGACACCGGGCTGTTCGTGCCGGACTACCGCGCTGCCGAGCGCACCTTCCAGTTGTTGCATCAGGTCGCCGGGCGCGCCGGTCGCGGCGAGAAGGCCGGCACCGTCGTCATCCAGACGTTCTGTCCCGACAACTACGCGGTCGAAGCGGCGGCGAAGAACGACTACGACTCGTTCGTGCAGCAGGAGTTGGTGTTCCGCAAGATCACGGGCTACCCGCCGTTCTCGCGCTTGCTGCGCGTGCTCGCCGAAGCGCGCAATGAACAGGAAGCGCAGCAGTTGTTGCAGAAGGCGGTGGCGCCACTGCGCGGGCTTGCCGACATCGAAGTGTTGGGGCCGGCGCCGGCGGTGATTGCGAAGGTCAAAGAGCAATGGCGGTGGCACATGTTGGTGAAGTGCTTTCAGCCGAGTTCGTTCGCGGCGGCGATGGCGGCAGTCGGCACCGTCGAGGATCTGGCGACGCGCACCTGCCGCATCACTCTCGATGTCGATCCGAGCAGCCTGATGTGAGTTGGTTGATGTGAGTTGCCTGACGCCGTGGCTAGAGATTGATTGGGGTGTCGCCGACGTGGGCGCCATTGCGCGCGAGTTGTTGCCGACGTTGTGTGCCTCCGCAGGAACCGAGATGTCGGTGCGGCTGGCCTTGGACTCGGTGTCGGCGGTGGCGATGGTCGACCGCGGTCAGATCGAGCAGATCCTGCTGAACCTCGTGCAGAACTCACGCGAGGCGCATGCGCACACCGTGACGATCCGCGTCTCTCACACACGCGTCTCCCACGCACGCGTCTCCCACACAGACGACACGGGTGCGGTGGGTGACCAGAACCACGAGCAGCCTCTGGGCGTGCAATTGGGGCTAGCGAAGTGAAGGCGGATGCCGTGGTCTGCAAGCCGTTCCAGATCGCCGATGTTCGTGAGGCACTGTTTGGCCGAGCCGGCACCAAGGTGGCGCCGTCGCTTCATGGGGCAGGGGCGCCCTAGCTGGCGGCGCGCCATCGCCGAGGCGATCACCTGCGAGTGATCACTTGCGGTCCTTCTCGTTTTTCGCGCCCTTGCGCGTGTAGGTGATCGTCATCACCTTCATCTCCTTGCCATCGGGGCCGGGCACGAACATCTCGAACACCGACGTGTTGGCGTCCTTCTCGGTGGTCACCAGACGATGCACCGTGGGCTTGCCGTCCATGCCAGTTCCGGTGCCGGTCATCGTCAGGACCTTGCCGTCCTTGTCGTAACCGCCTTCGAGCACCATCACGCTCGTCGACCACGAGTCGATCCAGGTGCCGACGTACTTGCCCTTCCCGGGGTCGAAGCCGGTGACGCCGCGGCCTTCGAACTTCGTGCCCATCATCTCGGCGCTGAAGGAGTCGAGCAGCCAGAAGCCGCCGAGGCCCATCTCGATCTTGGAGACGCCCTTGGACATCGCCGGTTGGCCGTCTTGGCCGATCATTTCAATCGCCGCTTCCCAGACGCCCGCGTGGTTGGCCAGTTTTTGGTGTTCAGGCCCTGGCTTGGGCATCTCCTGGGCAAAGAGCGGGGCGGTGAGGCAGGCGAGCAGGAACGCGACGGTGGTGCGCAGTTTCATGTTGGATGGCTTGGGTTAGGGGAGAGGCGAAATGTCCGCGCTGGTGTGGACAGCATCCAGACGATCGACGGCGAAGTTCTGCGACAGCGAACCTGCGGATTGCTGCGGCAGCCCGGCCCGACCGCTACAAGGCTGCGTTCGCCGAGGCTTTGCCCGGCTGCCTGTCATGAGCGCTACCGACCCAGACGACACTCCGACGCGGCACGGCGGGCAGCAGCCTGCGCGCCCCGACGATCCCACGGTGCCCGCTTTTGAGGTGAAGAAGCCCACGTCGCCGCCGCCGCGGCCAGCGCCAGCACCTGCACCGAAGGCCGTCGCGGGTGCAGCGGCCAACGATCCGCTGTTCGGCAAAGAACTCGGCGGCTGCCGCATCGACAAACTGCTCGGCCGCGGCGCCATGGGGGCGGTCTACAAGGCGCGCCAAACCAAGCTCGATCGCGACGTCGCCGTGAAGATCATTCGTCCGGAGATGATGCAGGACCAGCGCATGCTGATGCGCTTCGAAGTCGAGGCGCGCACGGTCGGCAGGTTCAACAGCGCCAACGTGGTGATGGTGCACGACGTCGGCTTCGAGCTTGGCGTGCACTACCTAGTGATGGAGTTCGTGCAGGGCAAGAACCTGCGCGACCACGTTCGCTTGCTCGCCGGTGGTCGGTTGCCAGCGGGCGAGGCGTTGCCGTTGTTGCGGCAAGCGATCAAGGGCCTCGAAGAAGCGCAACGGCTGTCGATCGTGCATCGCGACATCAAGCCCGACAACTTGATGCTGACGGATCGCGGCCTGCTGAAGATCGCCGACTTCGGCATCGCCAAGCGACTGCAGGAAGACTTCAGCATGACGCTGACGTCCGAGTTGGTTGGCACGCCGCTCTACATGAGTCCGGAGCAGTGCCAGGGCGAAGCGGATGTCGACTTCCGCAGCGACATGTACTCGCTCGGCGCCACCTTCTACTACTTGCTCACGGGCGAGCCGCCGATTCGCGCTAGCTCGGTCTACGAACTGATTCAGACGAAGACCAAGATGGCGAGTCTGTGCTTGTGGAAGGCCCTGCCCGGCCTCGACGAGAACAACCCGCTGTCGCGCGTCATCGAGCGCATGACGGCGCTCGACCGCGACGATCGCTACGGCAGCTACGAGGATCTGGTCAACGACCTGCTGTTGGTTGAGCAAGGCCAGACTGTGCATGTGCCCAAGCCCAGCGGCGGTGCTGGCAAGCGGCGCGGCAAGCAGAAGTCGGGGCGCGGTGCGGCGCTCGCGGCGATCCTGTTGTTGCTGGCGGCGGGTGGTGGTGGCTACGCGTGGTACCAGTCGCGGCCAGGGTCGATACCGAATGGCAACTCGACGGCCGTCGACGTCGGCAAGCGCGCCGCCGAGCAGTTGAAGGCATTGCGCGCACGCTTGGCGGAAAACGGACCGAGTGCTTCGCTGCGCGCCGAGATCGGGGCCGTCGTCACGCGGCCGGAGCAGGAGTCCGACCGCAACCGGCTATTGGCCGATGTCGAAGCGGGTTTGGCGTTGGCGACGGCGCTCGCTCGCGTGCCAAGGCCGACCACGTTGCAGTTGCCGTTTGATGACTTGCGCGCGCACTTCGCAGCGGTCGAGGCGGCGACCAAGGCCAATGGTGTCGACGCCGCCGAGTTGGCGGCGTGGCGTTCGCGCACCATCGCGGCGGCGCGCGCGGAAGACGCACTCGGGCCACTAGCGTTCGCGACGCTGACGAGCACCTGGGCGCAGTGGCAAACCGATCGTGGGCAAGCGGGCGGCGATGCGGCGCGCCTAAGCGAGCTGGCGGGGCGGTTGGATGGCATCGAGGCCGGGCGGCGCCTGTTGGTGGACCTAGTGCCGTCCATGCGCGAGACGGTGCAGCTCGGGCTGCCGAGCGAACCGTTGGACGACGCTCGTCGTCGCCTGGTGACGTCGGACGTCGCACCGGTCGACACCGATGTTGCCAGTGTGTTGCAGGAGGTGCGCGAGCAGTTCATGACCAGAGGACCGGTCGAGGAACTGCGCGATCGTGCCAGCAACCTGCAGCCCACGCGGACAGAACAGATCGCAGCGCGAGGTCAGCTGCTCAACGAATTGGAAGTGGCGCGGCTGGCGCGCGAGCAGGCCATGGCTTGCAAGACGTCGGCGTATCCCGAGTCGCCGGTGGCCCCGTTCGACGACGTGGTCGAGTACTGGCGGTCGCTCGATCGCGCCCTGCAATCGCTGCGGGCCGTCGATGCATCGCTGCCGCCATGGGCTCTGCAGTTGCGCGGCGAGCTGCGGGCCGAACCCGCTTTGCAGTCGGCTGTGGTCGGCACCTGCGCCACGCTGTTTGTGCGGTGGCAGCAACGACCGCGTACGGATCCGGCGGTGGTCGCGGAGCTGGCTTTGGTGCGCGCGGCGACGGCGCGGGCACTGGAACTGTTCCCCGCTGCTGCCGCCGCCCTCGAGCAGGCAGTCCCGGCGTCCGCGTTGGTGGCGGCGACGGCAGAAGTTGCGGTCGCTGGCCAGCGGCAACAGTGGTTCGTCGACCAAGAGCGCGTGAGCAAGTTGCTGCTCGGGGTCGCCACCTTGGCCGATTGGAACGGGGTCGCTGCACAGGTTGCCGCCAGCACCACGACGTTGCGCGCGGCCGCGAGTGCGTTCGCTAGCGATGCCGAAGTCACGGCAGCACTGCAGCGCTTGGCGATGGTCGAAGGGCGATGGACCGCGGCGGTGCTTCGCTTGGCGGAGATCGACAAGCGGTTGGCGGCTGGTGAGCTGAAGGCGGCCGGTGATCTGGCGCGCGGCGCTGCGAATAGCAACGAAGGCCGGGTTGAGTTCGCCGCGGCGGGCGAAGCCGTGCTGGCCTGTGTCACCGCGTTCGAAGGCTTGGAGAAGACTCTGGCGGTGGAAGCGGCAGAGACGTCGCTGGCGAGCGCTCGTGAACAAGCGCGGCAGTCCCGCTGTCTGCCGCTCGGCGAGCAGCGCATCGAGGCGTGGCTGGCGGCGATCACGCGGTTGCGCACGGCAGCCAGTGGCATGGTCGCCATTCCCGGCGGTCGACCGAAGGGTGCTGCCACAGCCACCGGTTCCTTCTTCATGGCGGCGACCGAATGCAGCCGCGGCGAGTTCGCGCAGTTTTTGACGGACCTGCGGGCGGCGGTCGCCGGCCTCACCGACGCGCAGCAGCGTTTCGATGCGGTCGCGGAGAGGCTGCCTGGCATCGCCATGACCCCTGACCGCCTGCGCGAACTGCTCGAACGCGAAGGGCGCGACGAGCGGCTGCCGATCGACAACATCCCCTGGCATGCGGCCGCCGCTTGCGCCGTGTGGAGCGGGCGAGCCTTGCCGACCGCAGAGGAATGGTCGCTCGCGGCCTTTGGCGAAGGCGGCAAGGTCGAGTTCCCGTGGGGCAATGGCTGGAGCAATGACCCGCAACAACGCAACCCGAGCAACCAGAAGCTGGTCGATGTCGACGCCGGCGGTCTGTCGTGGCGGGCCGCGGAAGGCGCGCGCTTGCACCATCTCGCCGGCAATGTCGCCGAGTGGTTGGCCGCCGACGCCGGCGCCCGCCAAGCATCGTTGGCGGGTGGGCGCTACACCGACAGCGACCGCAGCATGCGCGAACAGGCCGCCGGCAAGTTGCTGGAGTCCGACAAGACGGACGCGCGGCGAGGCTTCGGCTTCCGCACCGTGCTGCGGCCGCGCACGTTCCCAGGTCTGGAGTGGCCGCGATAGCGCGGCGGGTTACTAGTGCGAAGGGTTACTAGTCGGCGGCTCAGCTACCGCCGGACTTGCGCTGCACGATGAACAGTTGGCGGCGCGGATCGGTCAGACGCAGGCGCCGCGTGTCATCCGAGAAGCCCGAGTAGTCGCGAGCTTCTTTGCGCGACTTCGGCACGCGCGTCACCTTGCCGCTCTCGACCAGCACCGGGGCCAAGGTCACTTCGACTTCGGCCGTTGGGAACGGCATCTCAATCACCAGGGCGTTGTCGTCATCGACGTTGACGAAGTGATTCTTCTCGGCGGCGGTGACCCAGTCGTCGTTGACGACGATCAGGCACGGGCGGGGGCTCTCGCCGGCGTCGATGGCGTCGAATTCGAAGCTCTTGGTCGGGATGCTGCCGCACGCCGCAGTGGCGCCCAGCAACGACAAGGACAGGAGGCGGCGGGTGGGGCTCATGAGACGGGGCGGGTTACCGAGGCCGCAAGGTGATCTTGACGTCGAGGTTCGCGGCGATCATCTGCTCGATGCGGGCGCGGTCAAACCACTCGATCTCGGGTTGGTAGTCGGGGTGCGTCGCCTGCACGTAGATACGTTCGTTGTTGGTGAAGTCGAACGTGTACGGGCGGCTGCTGCCTTGACCGACCTTGTCGCCGTTGATGAACACCGACGCATCCGGCGGATTGACCGACAACACACGGGTGTAGCCAGATCCACTGCACGCTGTAGCAGCGAGCAGCGACACCAGCAGGGTGGAACGAAGGAGGGGGAGCGACTTGGATCTTGCCATGGCCTGGGCTCGGACGACGGGCCGCAGACGATACGGCGCGATGAGCCGTAGTCCAGTTCGCCACCACACGGAATGCCTTCGTATGCTGCGCGGCCGTGATGAGGTCGTGTCCGTGAGGTTCTTCCAGCCATCCATCGATCCTGCCGAAGGGCTTGGCGTGTTGGTGTTGTTCCGCCTGATCGAGGAGGCGGTGCCGGCGTTCTTCCAGCCCGATCGCGCCGTGCAGGTCGTGCGCGCACCAGGGCGGCTCTGCGTGCTGGGAGGGCTCGCCGCGAACGCCGCCGCCGCCCTGCAGCTGCCGATCGCCGAGGGCGCGTGTGCGGCGGTGCAAGCCCGCGACGACGATCTGGTGCGGCTGTGGTCGCCATGCCGCGACGGTTCGCGCACCCAGTTGCTGTCGATGCGGCTGCCGGATCTCGGGTTGCCCAGCGCGCCGATCGACTACAGCGAAGCGCGGGCCTTGTTGTGTGCCGATCCGCGGGATGTGTGGGCCGGCTACTTGCTCGGGGCGCTGCTGGTGCTCGCCCGCGAACACGGCCTCAAGCCGCGCCACGGCGTCGAACTGCTGATGCACAGCGACATTCCCGAGGGTTGCGGGGTGGCGTCCTCGTCGGCGATCACAGTCGCGGCGTTGCGCGCCTTCGGCAAGGCCTACGGGGTCGAGTTGTCAGCGACCGAGCTTGCCAACGCCTGTCAGCTGGTCGAGCAGCGCATCGTGCAGTCGCCAAGTCGGCACCGCGACGCGGCGACGATTGCGAGCGCGCAAAGCGGCGAACTGCTTGTGCTGCGCGGTGACGCGGTCGCCGGTCGTGTGCAGGTGCCGAGCGACCTCGAGTTCGTGGCGCTCAGCAGCGGCGTTCGCGCTGCTCAAGAAGTCGTCGATGCGGGGGGCGATGGCGACGTCGATCGCTTCCTGGCGTTGCTCGCGGCCGAGCCGTCGGCGGCGCATCGACAACAACTCGGCGAGATGCTGTTCGACGCCCACGCTGGCTACGTCGCCGCGGGACGCAGCGAACACGCCACCGATTTCGTGGTGGAGCAGGCGAAGAAGCGACGCGCGGCCGGTGGCGCGGTGCTCGGCGCCAAAGCCACCGGTCGCGGCGGCGGTGGCTCGGTGCTGCTGCTCGGGGAGCGCGGCAAGGTCTGGTACGAGGCCCTGCGCATCAAGAAGGCGTTGCTGCAGGAAACTGGCCACTCCGGCCACATCTTCCGTTGGTCGTCACCTGGCGCGCTGTCGTTCGGCGCCATCGAGTTGCGGCCGATGGGTGCGAGCTGACGGCGGCGCCAGCCACGCAGCGTTAGTCGGGCAGACGCGCCAACTGCAGCGAGTCGAAGCGAAACCAGGCGCGGCCGAGGAACGCCTGCACATCGCACGCTAGCTCGACGCTGCGTTGGAACTCGCCGACTTCGAAGTCGCACACCAGCGCTTGCCAGTTGCGGTCCCCGTGCAGCCGTTCACTCGTACTGCCATCGACGCGCAGCACGGCACCGCCATGCTCGTTGCCATCGCCGTCCTTGGCTGGCGGCACGATGCCTTCGCAACGCGCGATGCCGCGCAACTGGTAGCGGCCCTTGCCGAGCAACACGTGCGTGCGCCAGATGCCGCGCCGCGGTTCGTCGCCGCGATCGAGGCAATGCACGTGCAGCGCGGTGACGCCTTGAAAGCTCTTCTTCGCCAACTCGACACGATCGGTCTCCGCGGCCGGGTTCCACGCCTTCAGCGGCACCGACTTGCCGATGGCGAGCGGCAGCGGCTTGGGCTCGGGCGCCTTCACTTGGCGTTCCAGACTCTGGTAGCGCGCCATCAGACGCGCTTCTAGATCGCGCACTGCATCTGCATGCGAACGCACCGCGTCGGCACTGATCGTGCGCAGTTCTTTCTGCAGCTTGTCCGCCATCGCCTCCAGCCGCGGTTGCCAACGCGCCGGTGCGAACATCGGCAGCAGCGCGCGCAGCCGTTCGCGGTAGCGCTTGCGGAAGGTGGGTTGCTGCATCACCGCGCTGGCGACGATCGTCGGCGGATGGTCGAGCACCGAGGCATCGCTGTCGCCAAACAGCTGATCCATGCCATGCGGCAAGAACGACAGCTTGCCGCCGGTCGGCATCCACAGGCGAAAGTTGTTGGCGTTGCGCGTGTAGCCATCCCAGTGCTGCAGCATCGACTCGAGCGCCGCGAAGTCGACGAACGCCACAATGTCGATCGCCGCCGCCAGCGGGTCCTCGCGCTTGCCGTCGACGTCGGCGCACAGTTCGCGCAGTGCCTTCAAGTCGGCGTGGTCGTCAGGCCCATCGCCACTGTCCTTCTCGAGGTTCTGGTCGATGTCTTGGCAGAAGCCGCCGTCGTAGAGGTTGCCAGCGCTGCTGCCGAACGCGCGCAGCAAGAACTGCTTGTCAAACGACTCGCGCAGCACGTAGACGCCGAGGTCTTGGCCATCGAGCCACACGTGCGCGTGGGCGACGCGCGGCGCTGGATACTGCGCCGCGGCGAACACTTCATGGCCGAGCCACTCGCACAGCCGCGACTCGTCTTGCGCGCCGTTGTTGAGGTGGAAGCGCTGCAAGCCATGCAGTCGGTGCTCGCCGCCCAACTTGCCGAGATGCACCGTGAAGCCCGGGCGATCATCGATCTCGCGAAAGCTGCCAGCCGCGCCTTTCAATTTGATGGCGACTTTGCCCATGTCGTCGCCGTCGAGTTGCAGGCTGGCGGCGGCATACACACGCGCCTTCTCGCGCAGCTTCTGGCGCTCGGCTGGCTCCAGCTTGATGTGCACACGAACGATGGCGCCCTTTTGGAAGAACGTGCGCGCCGGATCTTTGTCGACCTCAGGCTTTTGCTGGGCGACCGCGGTGCCGAGCAGGGCAAGCAGCAGCAGAAGTGAGGTCGAAACCGATCGGGTCATGGGCCGGGTGCAGGTGCTGTGGCAGGACGATGCCAAGTCGCTCGCGTCCGGTCGCACAACTTCACGCAAAAAGATCGAGGAACTGCCGGTGCGCCGCGCGACGCTCGGTGCCATGAGCAAGTCCGCACCTGACCATCACGACGCCGAACTCATCCTCAAGCTCTACGACCTGCGCCGCGAGGCGGTCATGCGCGAATCGCGCGACGCCATCAATCGCGACTACTGGCCAAAGGACGAGAAGGAAGCGCTCGCGATCCTGCAGCCCGAGCATCCGCTCAATCGAGCCTACCGGCAGACGTCGACGTACTGGGAGATGGTCTTCGGCATGGCCAAGAACGGCGTCGTGCACACGGAGTTCTTGTTGGAGAGCAACGGCGAAGGGCTGCTGCTGTTCGCCCGCGTCGAGCCGTACCTGGCGGCGATCCGCGCCGCGACCAGCCCGCGCGCGCTGCGCAATGCGGAGTGGATCGCCAGCGCGTGTGATCTGGCGAAGGCGATCATGACGACGTTCCGCGGCCGCATCGCGAAGCGGCTCGCCAGCAAGTAGTCCAGTCTCGGTGGCGCGTCGGCCTACTTGGCTCTCGCTTGCAGGTCGACAAGCACACTCTCGATCTGCTCAAGGGCTGACCGCAGGTCGTCGGCGATCTCCGCCGCCAACACGTGCGGGTCGGGCAGGTTCGCCGAGTCTTCGAGGCTCTCGTCGCGCAACCAGAACAGGTCGAGGCTGACCTTGTCGCGGGCAAAGATCTCGTCGACGGCGTACGGTCGCCAGCGGCCTGCGGGGTTCGTGTCGGTCCACGTCGCCTTGCGCTTGGCGCGGTTCTGCGGCTGGTAGCACGCGACGAACTCGTCGAGGTCGCTCCGCACCATGCGCTTCGTCTTCAGCGTGAAGTGCATGTTGGTGCGCAGGTCGTAGACCCAGACGGTCTTGGTCCACGGCTTCTCGCTGCCGGGCTTGCGGTCGAAGAACAGCACGTTCGCCTTCACGCCCTGCGCATTGAAGATGCCGGTCGGCAACCGCAGCAAGGTGTGCACGTCGCACTCGTGCAGCAACTTCCTGCGCACGACCTCGCCGGCACCGCCTTCGAACAGCACGTTGTCGGGCACGACGACGGCAGCGCGGCCCTGGATCTTGAGCAGCGACTTCACGTGCTGCACGGTGATGCTCGACTTCATGCCGAACGGCGGGTTCGTCAGCACGACGTCCGCGTGGTCCTTCGGAGCCGTGCGGCGGCGACGCCCGTGGCCATGCCGATGGACTCGCGCGCCCATCGGACCAACTCTGGGTTCACGGGGGCACGGATGCGCCGCCGCATCATCGCTCTCAGGCCTCAGCCTCGGGACGTGACCTGCCACGAGTCGCCTGGACCATCGCCAGGAACTCGTCGACCGATTCACCATCCAGCCAGTCACTGCGGAGTTGATCGATAGCCTTCACAGGCTTCACCCCCTGGCGGCGAGCAAGCTCGTCGATGCTGAGGCTGTCCCAGAAGCCACCGTAGTGGTCGGTGACGTCGCCCGGGCTTGTAGGCAGGTCGCACCGCGCGATACATCCGGTGTCGATCTTCGTCGCGCACTCGGCCAGCGGCTCGAATCGGTTCGTCGCCATCGGCGCAAAGCCGCTTGGATGTGCTGCCCGGATCACCACGAGCAGTCGATGTGATACTGGAGCTGGCTGCAGATTGACCCTCATGGCCCGGGCCTCAAGGTTGGCACCACGTTCACGCAACAAATCCAGGTCCTCGGTCAGGATCTGCGGCACGAACCCCAACGCCGCACCGTCCGCACGCACGATGCGAAGTCGAATAGCCGAGGCATTTAGTTGGTCGCCTTCGATGCGTAGCCGATCCCCAGGTTGCACGGCGCAAATCAAATCGTCCGCCCCATCGATGTGCCAGATACCCCGCGCGAAGCAGTGGTAGATCCAGGTGCGAGTCTTCGCATCGAACTCGGGAGGCGCCGTCACCTCCAGCTTGTCCGTGACCTTGCGCGCCTCGCTGCGCACGAGCAGCAGTTCCGGCGACGGCACGCCATGGAGATCGAGTCGCGCAACGTGCTCGGCGAAGTCGGGGCGTCGGCTCGACATCACGCGGTTGGTGAACAGCGGCGGCAGATGGTCGAACAAGTACAGTCGCTGCACGTCCGAGAGTTCGCGGAACGGGAAGAACCCATGTCGGTGCGCGTCGGCTACGCCGTGCACGTACGTGAACTCGTACCGCGGCCCGGCCTCGCGGCGGACCAGGCGCGCGATGGGGAAGGTCGCACCGCATTGCGGCTCGCGCCAGGCGACGAAGAGCATCTGCGGATCGGAGCGCACGCGCAGACTCTATACCGACAACCAGTTCTCTTCGCCGAGTCGAGCCAGTGCAACCGCAACGTGATGCTCGGTGAACAGGTCACCCTTGCGCCTGTTCCACTTCCGGACTCCTTCGAGGATCCCGCTCAGGTCTCGTTGCTCCGGCGGATTGTGAGTCGCGAGCCAGTGGACCGTGGCGAGCAGCTCCATGCCGTAGGGCGTCTCGAAGCCCTCGATGAGTCGCGCGACACGCTCGAGCCGTGCCTTGGAGGCCGGGTGCTGAGCCAGTTCTCGTTCGGATGAGGCGAGACCGCCGGGCAGCACTTCGATCTCGGTGGTCGGGCTGCGGTCGCCCTGGAAGCCACGGGTGAAGTGGCCCTCCATCACCTCCAGGACCTTGTGCAGGTTGTCGGCGAACGGCCCGTAGGCGGCGGCCTGGAATCGCAACCGCAGCGGCTCACCAGCTTCTTGCAGGAAGTAGGCGAGCTTCTGGATCTCGAGCTGTGTGCAGCGGTAGTCCAAGGTCGCGTAGCGGGACATCAGTTGCAGGATCAGTGCGCGGCTCGGCGTCATCTTCGGCAGCGGCGTTCCCACCGGTTGCGCGGCGATCTCGGGCGTCTCGCCAGGCGCGAAGAGGAGCACCTTCAGCTCGGGCAATTGGCGCAGTGCCTCCTCGATCACGGGTCGCACTTGCTCCCACTGAAGGCCACCGTTCCCGCACCCCAGCGGTGGAATCGCGATCGAACGGATGCTGCGAGCACGCACTTCGTCGACCAAGGCGGTCATGCCGGAGCGGATGTCCTCGAGTCGCGACTTGTTGCGCCAGTCCTGCTTGGTGGGGAAGTTGATGAGGAAGCGCGGGTTCGTCAGGGTGTTGGTTGGGAACACGAACATGCGGCCGAGTTGCACCTCGCCGCGGCGGCACGCCTTCTCGTAGGCCTTGAAGCTCTCGGGGAACGCCTTCTTGAACTGCAGCGCGATGCCCTTGCCCATCACGCCAACGCAGTTGACGGTGTTGACGAGGGCGTCGACGTCGGCGTCGAGCAGGTTGCCGCGGGCCAGGGTGATCACGAGTGGCTCAGTAATACCATGCAGGTCGCACGGCTACTGCGAGGTGATTCCGGTCGAGGTACTTGGCGAGAAGGGCTCGGACCCTGGCTTCGGCGGTTGGGTTCACGACCGCGATCTCGTGGAAGAGTCTCAATGGCACATGTCCGTGCACCAAGAACTCGGCCTGCTTGCGGTTCTGTCGCTCGGGATCCTCGAGGGTCTCTTTCCAGGTGTTGGCGTAGATCGTGGCCCAGTCAAGTCCCGCAAGATCTTCGAGCGTCGCCGACCCGGCAGCAAGCTGAGTTGCTGGCGGATCGTTTGGGGAATGGTGACTTGGCCTTTGGCCGTGATGCGCATGCCGAACCTCTGCCAACTCAGCGCCGCTCAAGCAACGTCAGCGCCTCGATGTGCTCGGTGTGCGGGAAGAGATCGCACAGGCGCGACGCCGTGACTCGGTAGTGCGGCGTCAACGCAGCCAGGTCGCGCGCCAGTGACTCCAGCGAGCACGACACCAGCAGCACTCGCGGTGGGGCGGCGGCGACGATCGCGGCGGCGCCGGTCTCGAGCAGGCCTGCGCGGGGCGGGTCGGCAACCAACAGATCGCACGCTGGCAGCGGGCTCGCCCCGAACGCCTCTTCGCGCACTTCGCCGTTCGCCATGCCGTTCTGGGTGAAGTTGCAGCGCGCGTCGGCGCACGCACTGGCGGAGTTCTCAATCAGCGTCACGTGCGAAGCACCCGCCTTCAGCAGGCGCAGGGCGAAGGTGCCAACGCCGCCGTAGCCGTCGACGATGCGCAGGCCCTTGAGGTCGCCGAGCATCGCCAGGGCTGGCTTGAACAGGATGACTTCGGCGTGGCGATTGAGTTGGTAGAAGCTCGTGAACGACACGCGAAAGCGCAGCCCCGCCACCGTGTCCGTTTGGAACGTCTGCCCACGCAGCGACTGCGTGACCGGCCCGAGCAGCACGTTGCCGGGGCGCTCGTTGATGTTGAGCACGGTGCCGACCAAGTTGAGTGGGCGACCTTGTTCATCTTTCAGGTCGCTGCAGGCTTCGTGCAGTTGCTTCGCCAGCTTCTCCCGTTCGGAGAACTCGGCGCGCAACACGATGACGCCGACCATCAGTTCATTGCTGCCCGCCATGACGCGCGCGCGCAGGCCGCGCACGAGACCTTTGCCGGTCTCTTCGAGATAGACCGGCAAGTGCAGCCCGCGCATCACGTCGGCCGCGCGCAGCGCCAGCTTCGTCAGCGCCTTGTGCTGGATGCGGCAGTCGCTGATCGGCTCGATGTCGTGGGTGCCGGTGCGGTAGATGCCGAGTTGCAGTTCGCGCAGATGCAGCCGGGCCGGGTAGAGGATCGCGGTGCGATCGTGGCGCGGCGTGCGCGGCGGCAGCGAGGTTTGGATTTCCACGTCGCCGAGGAAGGCGGCCAGCAGTTCGCGCGCGCGGGTGCGCTTGTTCGCGATCTGCTCGGCGATGCGCATGTCGAGCAAGGAGCAGCCGCCGCATTTGCCGAAGTGCTGGCAGTGCAGCGGAGTGTCGATGAGGGATGTCAAGCGGCGCATGCTAGGCGAGCTCGGCGTGCCTTTCACGAGTGCAGCAGCATCCATGCGGCGACGGCGAGCAAGACGACGCCAGCGCCGCGATCCAGCCACCGTGCGAATTGGCCGTCGCGCAGGTGCCTGCTGGCGGCGGCGGCGAGGGCGCCATAGCCGAACAACACCCAGATCTCGGCGGCGACCGAGGTCACGCCAAACACGGTGATTTGCAGCCAGGCTGGCCAGGCGTCGGCGCGTTCGAGCGCGACGAAGCCCGGCAAGATCGACACGAAGAAGAGCAGGGCCTTGGGGTTTGCCATCTGCAGCCAGAAGCCCAGACGCAGCGGCGAGCCCGTGGCCGCGGGCGCTGGCGGCGAGCTGGCGGTGGCGGTCCCGCGCGGCCACAGGGCGTGCAGGCCAAGCCACACGAGGTAGCCGATGCCGAGCCAGCGCAGCGCGTTCAGCAGGTTTGGCATGGCGACCAGCACTGCCCCGAGCCCCAGGGCCGACAGCAGGAAGTAGACGGCGTTCGCGAGCAGGATGCCGAGGCTTGCCGCCATCGCCGGTCGCACCCCCGCGCGCAGACCTTGGGCCACCACGAAGCACACCGCGGGGCCTGGCACCAAGCTCAGCACGACTTCGGTGCCGACGAACAACAGCCACGTGCTCAGGTCCATGGGGCTTGGTGCGGGCGCGGCATGGCTCGCAGTCTACGGCGCGCTTGTCGTCGGCTCGCCAGCGCGCCAGAGTGGGGGCGTGGCTGCCGTTCCTGCCCAATCGTTTTGCCTGCGTGGGTCGCGCACGCTGCCGGCGGTGGGCCTTGGCGCCGTGCTCGTCGGTGCGGGTGTGTTCCTGCGCGAACGTGGCGAGGCCGCGAACGTGTGGTGGTCGTGCCTTGGCTGTGGGTTCGTGTGGATGGCCTGGTTTGGCTCACCGCTGTGGCGACGTTCGCCGGTGCTGTGGTTCGACGATGCGGGGCTGCGCGCGCGGTTGCCGGGGTTTGGTGTCGTCGCCTGGGCCGAGATCGAACGCGTGCACGCGGTGGCGGTCGGCAGGCGCACGTTCTTGTTGGTGGAACGGACGGCCGCGGCGCAGCGGCAGCGACGAACCAGCGCGGTGCTGCGTGCGTTGGGTCGCCCAGCGAAGGCCGTGGACTTGGCGGTGCCGATCGATGGTTTGCAGGCGACGCCGGCGCAAGTTGTCGCCGTCGTGTTGTTGGCATGGCAGCACGCCACTGGGTTGGCCAACACCGCAGACGCGGGGCCGTCGGCGCCGCGGTAGCGAAGGCAAGGAATCAGGATTGCTCACGACCTGCGGCAGTTCGACAGGCCTGGATCCAGCCCGCGAACACCAGCATCACGGCCCCGCATCCCAGCAGCAGCATCCACTTCACCACCGACATTGGCAGCAAGCCGCGCATGGCCAGCAGCGTCACCAAGCCGACGACGACCAGAACCAAGTAGCCAAGCCGCTCAAGCCGCGGGACCGGCATCGAGGGAGCGCTGGCTGCTCGCACCGACGGGGCAAACAGCACGTGCCGCAACCGGTCGTAGTCCCAGCAAAGCAAGAACACGTTGGCCAGCAGCATCAGCGGCGTGACGTAGATCGTGCCCGTGAAGCCAATCGACCACGTAACCACGGTGATGTTCAGGATGATCGGCAAGAACATCACTGCGCCCAGCGTGCAGGTCGCGGGCAGCAGAAGCAGGACGCCGGCACTCACTTGACCGAGCCCGAGAAAGTTCCAGTAGCAGCCCGTCTGGTACATCGCTTCGAAGAAGCTGCCGACCGGGCTGTCGGTGCCAATAGTCGTGAAGCGGTGGCCGAGCAGCTTGACCAAACCCGTGGGGATGAACGCCACGGCGAGCAGGATGCGCGACAAGATCGCCAGCCTGCTGAGGGCAGGGTTGCGACGGGCTGTGGCGTGAACGCGGTCTAGCAAGTGTCGCATTGGGAGCGGTTCCTTGGGTGCTGGATGGTCCACAGCTTTGTATCACAAAGCTGTGGCGGCTCGTGCTTGGCATTCGACCCGGTCGTGGGTCAGCCGCAGAGCCAGTGCCAGAGCAACACCAGCGCGGTGATCGGCACCAAGACGTAGGCCGCGACGAAGAGCAACGTCCAGAGCAGGAAGGCGGGCCAGTCACGGCGCGTCGCCGCGCGCAGTGGTTGGTTGAGGCCAAGCTCGGCGCGGGCCGCCGCGAGAGTCATCGCGCCAACGCGTTCGGCGGGCACCCCGTAGAAGTTCGTGCAATCGCGCGCGCGCACGAACGCGCGAAACATGCGGCGGGGCGCGATCACGAGCCCAAACAGGAAGCCGCCGATGTTGAAGAACCACGCCGCCCAATAGCGCTTGCAGCCGGTCGCGATTTCATAGGCGCCGATCTCCGCTTCGCCGCGCCACGTGGTCTCGTAGCCGGTCAACAGATGGTGCACGTCGTGCATGAACAGGATCGCGCGGCGCGCAGCGAAGTTGGGGAACACGATCGGCACGCCAAACATGCGCACTCGAACCCAGCGCAGCGACACACCGCTGTCAGCGGGAATGCCGCGCGCGGCGAGCAGCTCGGCGAGGGCGGTGCGCACGAGAAGATCCTGGCTCACCATCTCGCCACGATCGCCGCCGCCGCGGCTTTCGCCAGCCTGCCGTCGCCGCCGGGCCTGCGGCACTTTGCCTCGCTCAGAGTCTGGTCGCCGCGGCCCTGTCCTCGACGACCGCTGCTAGACTCTGCGCCGCCATGGTGAACCAAGCCCCTGAAGAACGTCTGCCGGATTGGGAAGCGTTCTATCGCGACTACCGCAAGCCGGGATACGTCGCTGGCTTCGAGATCACGACGAAGTTGGGCGGCGGCATGTTCGGGTTGGTGTTCCGCGCGCGGCGCATGTCGATTGGCAAGGACTACGCGATCAAGTTCTTGCAGGT
>CANEYR010000078.1 GCA_947444055.1 Planctomycetota bacterium | reverse complement strand
GAGGTGCGTGCCGCCGTCGCCCCAATGCCCATAGTCACACAAGCGGACCAGCGGCCACTCGGCCGCGAGCAGCCGTTCGACATCGGCGGTGAACTTCGGCAACTGCGAACGCGGCACGCTGATGTCGAAGGCCAGCATCTTGCCGGCGCTGCGCAAGCTCTCGCTGATGTGGTGACGCATCTGCCAGAACTCGTCGCCCTTGCCGACCAAGACGTCGACGACCGCGTCACCAGCCTGCTCGAGGAAAGCACCGAGTCGCGCTTCCAGCACCGCTTCCAACGCCAACGACTCCGCCGGCAGCGTCGACGACAGTTCGACCAACGTCGCGTAGCGCGGCAACTCGGTGAACGGCTTGCGCAGGTTGGGCTGGTGGGAAAACACCGCCGTCAACGCATTCGCACTCATCACTTCGAACGCACTCAGCACGTCGCCGAGATCGGCTTCGAGCGCGCCGAGCAACGCCAAGACGGCATCGCCATCGCGGCAACCGACCAGTGCCACAGCCCGCTGCTTTGGCAACGGCGCCACTTGCAGCACGGCCCGCGTGATCACGCCGAACACACCCGTGGTGCCGACGAACAGGTGCTTGGCATCGAGGCCGGTGTTGTTCTTGCGCAGCCGATTGAGTTGGGTGAGCACGCGCCCATCACCAAGCACGACTTCGACGCCCAGCAAGTTGTGACGCACGTCGCCGTACTTCAGCAACCGCGTGCCGCCGGTGTTGGTCGCCACCATGCCGCCGATTTGCGGGTCGGCGCCGAGATCGACCGGAAACCAGAACCCCTCCTTCGCCAGCGCTTCGTTCAGTTGGCTCAGCAGCACACCGCCGTCGACCAGCACCGTGCGGCCCGCGCGATCAAGTTCGATCGTCTTGTTCAAGCGTTCGAGACTCAGCACGACCATGGTGCCGGACGCATCCGGTGTCGACGAAGCAACGAGCCCCGTGTTGGCGCCCTGCGGCACCACGCGCACGCCGTGCTCGCCGCACACGCGCAGCGCGGTCGCGACCTCCGCTGTCGACGCTGGGCGAACGATGCAGCGCGCCGTGCCCTTGCCGTAGCGCCAGCCGGTCTCAAAGCGGGCGCGGTCGACCTCACTTGTCAGCACACTACGCTCCCCCAACGACCGGACGAGCGCGTCGACAACAGGATCGGCAACCATGGCTTCCTTCTACCCGTTGGTCTGCATCGATCGCCACCGGACACCAACCGTTCCCGCAAGAGGCCCGGGCCGAGAACAGAAACGTGGCCCGCTATTCGCGCGGTTGGCCTCGTTCACGACAACTCGAGCAGCTACGGAACACGCAGCAGCACCGCGCAGTCATCGGTGAGGACAAGGCGGCGCGAGTGCAGCCGACCGTGGTCGATCACAACCGCGACCGCTTCTGCGGGAATCGGCAGCAAGGGCGCATCCCCGTTCTCAGCCAACACGGCACTCGTCAGGACCAACCCACCGGCCGGGGACTCGAAGTGGATCGTGCGAGCCGCGGCAGACGCACTGCCGACCAGTTGCAGCCAACGATGGCCGTCCACGGCGAGAGCGATGTCGCCTGCCGCCGGCAGCGCTTCGACCGGCACGGCATGTCGCAGCAAACCGCCGACTCGCACGCACAGCCAAGCACTCGCCCGCGGCAGCACCGGCACTATGAAGTTGCCTGCAGAATCACACGCGATCGCCGGTGCACCATCGAACTGCGTGCCACCGCCCTTCGTGATGTGCGTGCAAAATCCGATCTCGACCGTGGCGCCGACCAACGGCTCGCCGGCACCGAGGACCGTGCCACGCACGTTGCGGCGAAGGTCCGTGGGCAGCCGCAACACCACATCTCCTGTCTCCGGCCGCACTGGTGACGACGTCGCGACCGCACCGGTCGCTGGATCGATCGCGCGGAGACGGTACGACCGATCGCTGAGTCCCGTCAGAGCGAACGTGCCATCCGCGGCCGTGGTCACGCCGCCGTTCCAACCCCCAACGAGGGCCTCAACCCCCTCGAACGAGATGTCAAGCAGCGTCGGATCCAGCAACCCGACCAGCGCACCGGGGAGCGGCACTCCGTTGCTGCCGATCACCAGACCACACGCAACTAAAGGCTTCTTCGTGAGCACGAACAACAGGTCTCGGAGAGGCGCCTTGGCGTCGTCGAGCCTCGCCCCGAAGCGGTCTTGCTGGAACAGCGCGTAACTCTTCGCGACGATCGTCAATGCGTACTGGGGCTGTGGCCCGTCGGCCGGAAGGGCGAAGCGTCCATCCGACCCGGTGGTACTGTGTTGCCGACCAAACCACACGGACGCGTCAGCGATTGGCATGCCACTACCATCGACGACAAGTCCCTCCAGTCGACGCACGGCGCCTTCGTCACGGCGACGCAACACGATGTCGAGATGTTGCGCAACCTGCTCACCCACCGGAACGAACGCCGTCTCGTAGCCTGCGTGGCCAACACGCAGCAAGCCGTTTGCGGCCGCTTTCCTCACCAGGAACGCGCCGTCGTCATCGGTGCGCACTTCGAGCTGATTGGCTAGCTCGATCGCCCCTTCGGCGGTAGGGCAGATCGGCAGGACGAACGTATCCGGGAGACCGTTGCCTTCTCGATCACGAACGATGCCCGTGACCCGCGCAGTTGCACTCGCGATCCAGGGCCGCTTGCCGGTCTCGCCCGCCGCCACCAACACGTAGCTCGGATCACCGACGATGAGGCTTCGGTCGACAACGCCGAGTTCCACGTTGAAGGTGAATCCACCATCGTCGTCGGTCGTGGTTTCCCGAGCGGGCAAGGACGTGCCGAGCACCGTCGCGCGCCATTCCTCCGGATGCTCGAACCCGGCGAAGAACTCTTGGCTGTAGGCGAGGTCGGTGCGCAGTCGCTCTTCGTCCGCGGGCAGAATGCGCAAACTGCGAGCGGGGCCGCTGATCCAACCGCGGTCTCCGCCTTGCCACCGCACAGCAAGCGATGACTCGGCCCGCATGATCACCTTCGCGAGTGCCTTGCCTTCGCGGTCAACCAATCGCCGCTTCGACGGCTCGGTGTCCTTGGCCGCAGAGGTGGCCATGGTGCGCTGCAAAGCCGGCCCCATGCCGTTCATGAGCGACTGCTTCGCGTCGCTGTCGGCGGTCACGCCGATGGCGGCGGCCGCATCCACAGGGGACGCTGGGATGGTGTCCGCCGGATGCGACTGCAACCAAGGCAGAGCGAACAGGAAACCCGCAGCGAGCGCCGCGACAGAGAACAGCAGTTTCTTCATGGTTGTAGCCAACGCGATGCCTGCGGCTACGCCTCCCACCCCCGCTACTGAGCCTCTCGTCGAATGACGCCAACTCAATGCAAGCACCCCTGGCAACCAGCGTTCGCGACCACCGGGAGCACCGTCGAGGCGCTGGCGCAGTTGCTGCAACCCGCGCTGCAACCGCGAACGCACGGTGTTGTGCTTCGCTTGCGTTCGTTCGCTGATCACCTTGAGGTCAAGGTTCTCGAAGAACCGAAGCACCACGGTCTCACGGTACGGTTCGTCGAGCGCCAACACGGCATCGACGAGTTCGCGGTGGGTGGCGACCTTGGCCGCAAGCTCAGCCGCCGAAGGTGAAACCTCAGCCTGGCGCGCCACCGCCACGATCTGTTCACGGCGCCAACGACGCGTATTGGTTCGGGCAACGCGCTGCACCTTGCGCCGAACGATCGCAGCAAGCCATTCGCGCAGCTTGACCGACTGGCGCGGAGGGGCACGCAGCACGTCGACCCAGGTCGCCTGGGCGACATCGTCCGCGGTCGCTAGGTCGACGACCAACGCGCGGGCAAGATCCGTGACCCAGTCAGTCTGGGCGAGCAATCTCTCTAGAGGAAGGGGAGGTTCCGCAGTCATCGCTGCCTTGGAATGCCCGCTGCGCCATCGGCAGACGCAACAATTGTCAGAAACTCAGAGCGCGCAAGCTCTACAGATTCGCCCCCGCCGCCTGCCGCCCACTCACGACTTCGACGTCATCTTGAAGATCGCCGTCGCGTTGCCGCTGTCGAAGCGCAGGTCGAGCCGCCCCGGCGCCTCTTCACTGCGCGTGATGAACTCATGGAAACTGCCTGGGACCATGGCGGTGATCAGCGAACCGTCGTCGCCGACGAACAGCCGCTCCACCATCGTTGCCCGGAACGCCGTTTGGCGAACGCGCCCGCTCTTCGACACTTCCACTTCCG
Source organism: Planctomycetota bacterium (assembly GCA_947444055.1). Classification (GTDB taxonomy): domain Bacteria; phylum Planctomycetota; class UBA1135; order UBA1135; family UBA2386; genus UBA2386. Next base: position 18,558 of record CANEYR010000078.1, on the reverse strand, counting down.
GCTTCACCGGCCGCCCGAGCTTGCGTTGCTGGTCGGCGACCTCGACGACGTCCTGCACGCGGTCGGTCGCGTGGTTGAAGGCGTTGCCTTCCGTCGCGATCCACGCCATCTCCTTCGACTCGGCGAGCAACACTTCGTAGTCGCGCCAACGCGGCTCTTGGTGCTGGCGATCGAAGCAGCAGACGAGGTTGGGCAACAGCTGGGTTGCGTCTTCGAAGAAGAGGGAGCCTTGGTGCGCCAAGTCTGCCAGCATCGCCTTCGCCGGCAGTGGCAATGGATCGCGCGAATTGCCAACGACGCGGGCGACGGCCTCTTGGAACGTCGGGCTGAAGCGCTCGGGATGCAGTTCGCTGACGAAGAACTGCGCGATGTGCTCGGGCAAGTCTTGGTGCGTGTAGGCGCGCCCAGTCATGCCAAGTCGATCGAGCGGGTAGATGCCGTGGCACAGAAAGCCGAGCGGCTCGAGCAAGCGCCGGAAGGCCTCTTCGCCGCGTGGCAGGGCCCCGTTGTCGCCCGCGACCGTTCGCAGCGCCCCATGATCGAACACCAGCTTCTGCGTCTTGCGCACGGCGTCGCCAACGTAGGCCGCCGCCATCGGCACGCGCCGCGTGACGTCTTCAAACAACAGCATGTTGAGCGCTTGCGCCAACTCCGCGCGGCTCACTCGCTCGCTGCGCGCGTTCAGCAGCGTCGCATGCACCACCAAGGCCCCGAACAAGCGCGTGGTGCGCGCCGTGCCAACAACTCGGTCGAGCAGGGCCCACAGGGTCGTCTCATGAAGATTCTGCATGGCTCAGGCTCGGTGTCAGGGGTCGCGGTTGGCAGTTGGCTCGTCAATTCGGGCTGCTTCCCCAGGAAGGTAGCACCATCGCCGCTGGAAGGGTCGTTCTGCGGCCCGACTTCTCTTCATGAGTTCATGCAATAGACTCATGATGTGGCTCGATCCCTCCCTAGCACCGCCGCCCTGCAAGCGTTCGAGTCCGCCGCCTACCACGGCAGCATCACCGCCGCGGCACGCGAACTGCACCTGACCCAAGGTGCCATCAGTCGGCAAATCCAAGCTCTCGAAGAGCACCTCGGCGTCGATCTGTTCTTGCGCGAACGGCAGCGCATTCGGCTGACGGCGCCCGGTGAGCACTACCTACAACACGTGCGCTCGGCGTTCGATCGACTCGAAGCGGCCGCGCTCGAACTGCGCACGCTGCGTCGCGGCGGCGGCGTCCTGCAGCTCGCGATCCTGCCCACCTACGGCACCAAGTGGCTGATCCCGCGGTTCCCGTCGTTCGTGCAAGCCCACCCTGACGTGCAGGTGCACTTCACCACCAAGCTGCAACCGTTCGATTTCGCCGGCGAAGACCTCGACGCCGCGATCCACTACGGCGAACCCCATTGGCCCGGTGCGCGCGTCGATGCGCTGATGGACGAAGACGTCGTGCTAGTGTGCAGTCCGGCCTACAAGAAGAAGCACGGACTGAAGGTGCCCGCCGACTTGCGCGGGGCGACGCTGCTGCAGATGTCGACGCGGCCGCACGCGTTCGACGATTGGTTTGCGGCAAAGGGCGTCACCGGTGTCGACGGCCGCCGTGGGCCGCGCTTCGAACACCATCAAATGGTGCTGCAGGCGGCGCTGGCGGGTCTCGGCGTCGCGGTGCTGCCGACGTTTCTCTGCGTCGAGGAGCTGACGACGCGACGAGTGGTGGAAGTGTTCGCCGACACGCGCGTGCGCACCGGCAAGGGCTACTGGTTCGTCTATCCCGAACGCCGCGCCAGCTTGCCGGCCCTGCAGGCCTTCCGCACCTGGTTGTTGGCGGAGCACGGAGCCGCGGCGAACTGAGCGCAGGCCGCTTCTCTTCACCAACAGTCTCGTTGGTTGCGGTTGTGCAGAAGCCCGCCGACAACGCCTCGACCGGCGCGCACCCATGCCGTCTGATGCCCAGCGGTTCATGAAGCATGAAGTGCGCAGCATCCCACCAGCCCCACGGCGCCTGCGCCTGCGGCCGCTGTTTGCGCACCGCTGGCTGCTGTTTGGCTTGGGCGCGGCGTTCGTTGTCATCGGCGGCCTCGCGGCGTGGCTGATGTTTTTGCAATCGGGCGGGGTCATGTCGCGAGGACCGCGCCTGGACCAAGGCCCGAGCACGCGCGTCACCGGCACGCTGAGGAAGGTGGCGCCGCCGCGGCTCACCGACGGCCGCCAGGACGTGGTCTACGAGTTTCGGGTGCAGGTCAACAACCAGATGGCCAACGGCTTTGGCTCTTGCTCGGTCGCGGCCAGTAGCTGGAAGGTCGGCGACGAAGTGCCAGTCGACGTGCTGCTCAGCGACCCCAACATCAACCGCATTCCGGGCGGCATCCTGCACGTCGAACGCGACTGGCTACGTGCCCAGTTCTGGATCACCGGCATGGCCGTGCCCGGCGTGCTCTTGCTGCTGGCTTGGCTGGCCGGCGTTGTGCAACTGCGCCACGTGCTTGTGCATGGCGACGCGTCGACGGGTGTCGTGCACCGCGTGCTGCGGGTGCCGTTCGTGCTGCCCGAGATGCTGCGCGTCGACTACACGTTTCGCGACCATCGCGCGAAGGTGCGACACAACCACCATTGGGTGCGCGTGCACGGCGAACTCGGCGCGCGGCTGTTGCAGCAGATGCAGCAGAACCATTACGAAGAGATGCCTGTGCTGCACGATCGACGCCTGCCCCAATGGAACCGCATGGTGCTGCCGCAGGACTTCCTGCCGCAGCCCGCGGTAGCGCCCCCAGCCGCTGACAGGCTGTCGTGACCGACGCCTTGACGGTGAATGGCTTGCTCGCCCCCGATGGGCCGGTTGCACGTCGACTGCCGGACTTCGAGCCGCGGCCGCAGCAGATGCAAATGGCGCACGCGGTCGAACAGGCACTCAGCAGCAAGCGCCACCTGATCGCAGAAGCCGGCACCGGGACGGGTAAGTCGTTTGCCTATCTCTTGCCGGCGGCCGTCTACGCCGATCGCCACGTCGGCGAAGGCCCCGTCATCATCTCGACGCGCACCATCGCGCTGCAAGAACAGCTCGAACACAAAGACCTGCCGTTCTTGCACGCCGTGCTGCCGTTCGAGTGGTCGTCCGTGACCGCGATCGGCCGCAACAACTACCTCTGCCTGCGGCGCATGCATCTCGCCGAACGCGAGCAGCACCTGTTCGAGGATCCAGAACGGCACAGCCAGCTGCGCAAGATCGTCGATTGGTCGATGACGACCAAGGACGGCACCAAGCAGGACCTGGCGTTCCCGCCGATGCCCGAAGTGTGGGAGGAAGTGCAGGCCGAGCACGGCAACTGCCTGCAGCGCGCGTGCAAGCACTACAACCAATGCCACTGGCAGCGCGCCCGGCGACGCATGCAGACGGCCCAGGTGCTGGTCGTCAACCACGCGCTCTATTTCGCGGACCTGGCCCTGCGCATCGCCGGCGCCTCCTACCTGCCTGCGCACCGCGTCGTGATCTTCGACGAGGCGCACCATCTCGAACGGGTCGCCACCGAAAGCCTCGGGCTGCGGATCGGCCGTTCGACCGTCGGTTGGCATCTGCGTCGCCTGCACGGGCGGCGCAGCGACAAGAGCCTGCTGAGCCAGCATGGCTCGCCGGTGGCGCGCGTCTTGTGGGAAGAAGCCCACCAACACAACGAAGCGTTCTTCGCCGACATCAACGACCGCTTGCTCGCCAGCGGCAAGAGTGACGGGCATGCGCTGCACGACGAACCGGTTGACGAGCCGCTGACGCCGGTGCTGCGTGCGCTCAGCACCGAGCTCGCCAGCGCCGCCGTTCGCGTCACCGAGATCGATGCGCAAATGGAACTGCAGTCACGAGCCAATGGGCTCGATGCGCTGTGTGCCACGCTGCGCGCATTGTGTGTGCCCAATCCCGCTGCCGAGACGCCGTTGGTGCGCTGGATCGAACCGTCCCGCCACGGCGCGCAATTGTGTGGAGCCCCGCTCGATGTCAGCCAGGCGCTGCGGCAGCATCTGTTCACCAAAGGCCCGACGACGATCCTGACTTCGGCGACTCTCGGCACCGGCGACGATGCGAACTTCGGGTGGCTGCGGCGGCAGCTCGGACTCGACGAAGCGGACACGCTGCGGGTGGGTTCTCCCTTCGACTACGACCGCGCGGTGCAGATGGTGCTGCCCGAGGCGTTGCCGGATCCGTCCAGCGACAGTGCGGCCTTTCGCGCCGAAGTCGTGCAGCAGTGTTTGCGGCACGTGGTTGAGAACGGCGGGCGGGCGCTCATTCTGTGTACGTCGTGGGATTTCGTTCGCTCGGTGGCGGCTGGGCTGCGGCCCTCGTTGGCGGCGGCGGGCATCGAGTTGTTGGTGCAGGGGGAAGCACCGATGGTGCGGTTGTTGGAGCAGAAGCGAACGGTGCCGACGTCGGTGTTGATTGGCACGGACAGTCTGTGGGAGGGCATCGACCTGCGCGGGGACGCGCTGACGCTGTTGGTGATCACGCGGTTGCCGTTCCAGAGTCCGGGACATCCATTGACGCAGGCACGCATGGCGATGATGAAGGCCCAGGGGCGCGATCCGTTCGCCGATCACTCGCTGCCGGAGGCGATCCTCAAGTTCCGTCAGGGCTTTGGTCGGCTAATTCGGGGCAGTCAGGATCGGGGAAAGGTAGTGGTGTTGGATCCGAGGGTGCGGACGAAGGGTTATGGGCGGCGGTTTCTGTCGGCGTTGCCGTTTTCGGCGGGGTTTGATCCGACGGGCGGGTGAGTGGTGAGAGCGGGTCGGAGACCGGCTTCCGATGGTGCGCCCACCGTCGCGAAGTGCCGTTTCAACCCGAGGAACCACTTCTCGAACAGGTGCCAACTGGTGAACGCCACCGCCCAACTCAGCACGAGGCAACTGGTGGTGAACGCGAGCACGAGCCACGTCGTCGAAACGTTCGCCACCAACCACTGCTGCAAGCCCGCAGGCAGGCTGCCGTAGCTGGTGCGCGCGAGGCCGTCGATGACCAGGAAATGCACCAGATAGATGCAGTAGCTGTACTTGCCGAGCGACCGCAGCAGCCCCCAACTGCACACCCGCGGAAACCAACCACTGCCTCGCGCGCACACCAACACACCCACCGCGAACGCCAGCGCCCCGACCAACCCGTATCGCTGCATGGCCGGGGACTCCGGCAACGAGGATCCCGTCAGCGTCGCCGTTGCCAGCAAGCACGCCGCGCCGACCGCCACCAGCAAGCGACCAACCATGAGGCTTGGCGAGCCGACCACCGCCATCAGCGAGCCCGCGGCCAGCGTGTCGAGGCGACACGGCGTCAAGAAGTGCGTTGCGTGCAGGCCGCCTGCGAGCAACACGAAGCGAAGCGCGATGGCGCCAACGATGGCCATCCAACAAATGCGCACCAACCAGGCTCGCGATGCAAACCACACCACGGCCGGCCATACCAAATAGAACTGCTCCTCGATCGCGAGCGACCACGTGATCACACGGGCCGGGTCGAAGGCTTGCTCGCCCCAAAGCGCGTAGCGCACATTCTGGTAGTACAGCAGGTAGGACGCCTTCTCTGAGGAGGTCGACGGCGGCCGTTCCAACACAAACAGCAGCAGCACGATCACCGCGTAGTAGAGCGGGAAGATGCGCAGGGATCGGCGGGCGTAGAAGTTGCGGAAGTAACGAGGCGCGCCCTTGCTGCGCAGCAGGATGCCGGTGATCAAGAACCCGCTGAGCACAAAGAACACATCGACGCCGCACCAACCGAGAGCGGCCAGCCGTGGGTAGAGCGCGCCGGCATCGATGATCTCCGCACCGGGCAACGGCACGCCGAAGAACAGGGCATGCATCAGGACCACGAGCAGGATGGCGATGCCGCGCACACCATCGAGCGCGTCGATGCGCGCCGGTTCGGCAAGGGCAGGACTCGGGAGCATGCGGCGAAGGAGGTCGCGGGGCGGTTCGTCAGCGAGCCTACGCGCCGTACTGCTTCATGACTCGATCGAGCCACGGCAACAGACAGCGAATGCCGACGGCGACCACCGCCACGGCCCCCGCCAACACGAGGAAGAACTGCGTCGGCTCCATCAAGCTCTGCACGCCGCCGAAGAAGCCAGACAGCTTGTTGCCGAACGCGGTCGCACAGAACCAGCCGCCCATCATCAGACCGACGTAGCGCTTCGGACTCAGCTTGGTCACCAGCGACAGGCCCATTGGCGACAAACACAGTTCCCCGACGGTGACCACCCCATACGCACCGATCAGCCAAAACGCCGAGACCTTCATCGTGCCGTGCGCTGTCAGCCACCCGGCCAGGGCCATCACCAGCATCGACGCCATCGTCAGCAACAGCCCGTAGAAGATCTTGTGTGCCGTGCCGACCGTCCGCCCCCGCCGGCGCATGAATGCCCAGAACAGCACCAACGGCGTCGTCAGCGCGATCACCGCGACGGCATTCGCCGCCTGGAACACTTCGGGGCTGGTGACGCGCAGGTACTCACCAGGTGGCAGCGTCGGCGTCGACGCGTCCGTCTGTCGATAGACGTCGTCAAAGACCCTCTGGTCGACGAGCAGCACCGGCACGTCCTTGCCGCCGATCGTGCGCGTGAAGCCGATGCGGGCGATGCGTTCACTGCCCTCCTTCAAGTCGACCGCGACCGTCGGCACGCCGTGGCTGTCGCGCGCCTCTTTCACCGTGATGGTGCCGGCCGCGTAGACGTTGGCCGCTCGCCGATCGACGGCGGCGTCGGTCGATGCCGTCGCCCCCGCGAGCGTGCCAGAGGTCGTCCACAGTTTGAGTGCAGGCTGCGACTGCTGCAGCGCCTGCACACCTTCCAGATCGAGCCGCGACACGCCGAACATGCGCGCGACCTTCGGCTCGACGACGACCAGCGTGTCCTTGGCCGGCCGTGGCACGTCAGCGGATGCATTGCGGAAGTAACTCGGCAGCGCATCCTGCGAGGCGCCGAAGACGTCGAACGCGTTCGCACTGTGGCGATTGGTGTCGACTTCCGCCCACTTGGTCAGCGCCGTCGTGTTGAGGTGCAAGATCATGAAGAAGGTGCCGCCCGCGACGTAGACGGGCAGCAACGCCAACAGACCTGGCTTCTCCTCCGGCTTCGCCGTCGTGCCAAGACGCACGAAGAACACGATCAGCGGCAGCATGCCGCTGAGAAACCCACACAACTGCGGGGTGACCGGCGAGTTTGGGAAGTAGGTGCTGGCGATCCAGTACCCCACGTAACCAACCACCAAGGCTGGCGCGAGAATGGTGGCAACGATGCGGCCGATGGAGACGTCGTCCGGTCGCTTCTGCGGCGGGCGATCGGCGACGGCGAGGCCCTTCCAAAACACAATCAGCAGGGTGACGCCGACCAAGAGGCCGCAGCCCGCCATGTAGAACGTCCAGGACCAACCAAAGTACTCACGCACCCACGCCGCGGCGACGAACGCGACCAACGAGCCGATGTTGATGCCGACGTAGAAGATGCTGAAACCCGAGTCGCGCCGCGGGTCGCCCTTCTCGTAGAGGTTGCCGACCATCGCCGAGATGTTCGGTTTGAAGAAGCCGTTGCCGATGCACACCAACACCAGCCCAAGCACGAAGAACGTCGGACCCGGCGTGCCCAGTGAGAACAGGCCACACGCCATACACAAACCACCGCCCAGCACACTGCGGCGAAAGCCAAACAAGCGATCCGCCAGCAGGCCGCCGATGAAGGGTGTCGCGTAGACGAACGCGAGGTAGGTGCCGACGATGTCGTTGGCGGTGAGCGACGGCAGGCCAAGGCCACCGCGTTCGGTGTCGCCTGCGTACAGCAGCAGGATGCCACCGATCACGTAGAAGCAGAGTCGCTCCCACATCTCGATGAAGAACAGCGGGGCGAGACCCTTTGGGTGGTTCGGGAACATGGGCGATGGGCGGGTGCGGAGACGAACGCGGCCGTCAGGCGACGGCCGCGGGGAGAGTTTCAACCGTGAACATCACTTGATGCCGTGCATCCACTTGTTGATCGGCTTCGCCAGCACAAGGCAGATGCCGCCGGCGATCAACGCGTACCAGAGCACGAAGGTGTACGAGGTGTAGTAGTTCGACATCGGCACGCCGCCGACGACTTCTGCGTTCACCGTGGCCGCACTCGCACTGATCTTGCCCGCGAGGAAGTTCCCATACGAAATCGACAAGAACCACGCGCCCATCACGAGCCCGGTCATGCTGGCCGGCGCCAGCTTGGTAACCATCGACAGGCCGACGGGCGAGATGCACAACTCACCAATCGTGTGCACGAGATAGAGGGCCACCAGCGCCCAGAAGGTCACGCGGCCTTGCATGCCCGCCCCGCTCATCGCCCACAGCAGCACGCCAAAGCCGAGGCCAACGCAAATGACGCCGATGCCGAACTTCACCGGGATCGACGGGTTGCGGCGACGTTGGTCGAGCCACACCCAGGTCACAGCGAACAGCGGCCCCAGCAAGATGATGAACAGCGAGTTCACCGACTGGAACCATTCAAAGTCGAAGACCTTGGAGGTGCCCGGCAGCGTGACCATGTGCACATAGTCGCGCGCAAAGAAGTTCAACGAATTGCCAGCCTGCTCAAACGCCGACCAAAACACCGTGTTGGCGAGCAACAAAGCCAGCAGCGCGAAGATGCGCTGACTGCCAACCCTGTCGCCGTCGCGCAGACGCTGCATCGCGAACCGCATCAAGTAGGCGACGACGGTGGCGGCGAGCGCCAACAGGATGTAGCCCGCGATCGTGTCGTTGGCGATCAACAGGTACACGAGCGGAGTCAGCAGTACGCAGCCAAGCGCCACGGTGGCCGTTGAACCAAACCCTTCCCTGCCCTTCGGTGGGTGTCCTTGGTCCCCCAGTAGGCGACGGAACACCCAGAGGGTCACTACACCGAGCAGGATGCCGATGCCCGCCAACAAGAAGCCCCAGCGGTAGTCAGGCAGTTCGGCAAATCCAGCCTGCACCCACTGCGCGTAGTTTTCGTTGCCTTCCATGCCTGGTGGCAATTCCGCCAACGGCACCTGTTTGGGGAATAGGCGCGAAACCGACGCGCAGGCCAGCGGCGCCAGCAACGCACCAATATTGATCCCCATATAGAAGATCGTGAACCCCCCATCGCGGCGTGGATCACCTGGCGCATACAGCTTGCCGACAAGGCTTGAGATGTTGGGCTTGAACAAGCCGTTGCCGACGATCAGCAGCGACAGGCCGAGCAAGAACATGTCCTTGTCGCGCACGACCAATAGGAAGCAGCCCGCCGCCATCACTAGGCCACCGAGCACGATCGAGCGCCGGAAGCCCAGCACCCGGTCCGCGATGACGCCACCGAAGATGCCAGTTGCGTAGATCAGCGCCGTGAAAGCGCCATAGACCGCCGACGCCTCACTCTGCTGCACCAAGAAGAGGTCGGCGACGTAGACCGCGAGCAGCGCTCGCATTCCATAGAAGCAAAAGCGCTCCCAAAGCTCGGCGAAGAACAGGATCCAAAGGCCGGGCGGGTGGCCCTTCTCGACGGGCACGGAAGAGGCGTCGGTCACGCGGGAGACTCCTGGAGCAAGGCAGGGGCGAAGAGGGGAGCGGAAGGCTACCCACGACCTGCGGACGACACACTCGACAAGACACAACGAATCGTCATGTCCTGTTCGCAGGTCGTTCGCGGTCGCAGACCGCCGCGCTTCGCAAGCTGCGTACCCCTTGCCTGCCGATGCCGCCCCGGCCATCCTGCGCGGCCCCCGAGGAGCATCGAACGCACATGGGTCGCCAGTGGCTGCACAGCAAGAAAGAGATCACCGCCAATCGCCGGGCGCAGGTCACGTCCAAACTCGTCCGCGAGATCATGGTCGCCGCCAAGATGGGCGTTCCCGATCCGGCCATGAACCCGCGACTGCAGCTCGCCGTCGACGCGGCCCGCAAGTACTCCGTCAGCAACGACGTCATCCACCGCGGCATCAAGAAGGGCTCCGGCCAGGGCGCTGATGCCGTCACCTACGAGCTTGTCACCTATGAAGGCATGGGGCCGCGCAACGTGCCCGTCATCGTCGAGTGCCTGACCGAGAACCGGAACCGCACCGCACCGGACATTCGCATCCTTTTCAAGGACGCGCAGTTCGGCAGCAAGGTCATGTTCCTGTTCGACCACGTCGGCATCATCGAAGCGACGCACGAACAGGCGGGCAAAGACCTCGACGAAGCGGCGATCGAGGCGGGCGCGCAGAATGTCGAGCCGCTCGATGGCACCAAGGAAGAGGAGAGCGGCGGGCGTTTCTTCACCGATCGCACGGACATGTATGCCGTGGTCGCGGCCTTGAAGAAGGCGGGTTGGACCGTCGGCACTGCGGAGCTCGGCTACCACGGCAAGGACCCGATGCAGCTGGAGCCAGAAGACCGGGCCAGGGTCGTGGCATTCCTCGAACGCCTCGACGAGAACGATGACGTGCACCGCGTCTATGCCGCGATGAAGTAGGCGACCCGGCGCCCGCAGGCGCACGTCTGCTGACGAGCGCACGCCGCACCGCTGCGCATGGACCGCAAGTACGCGGCGGTCGAAGCCGCGCTGCGCGAGCACCGTTCGCCAAAGGCTAAGGACGCGGTCGCCAAGAACACGTAGCCCATCGGGTCGAGTAGCCTGCGCCCGTGAAGCTGCGTTGGTTCGTCGCTGCAGGACTGCTGCTGCTCATCGCCTGCATGGCGATGAGTTGGTTCGCGGCACTCTTCGAGAGCACTACCCCGCCGACGGCGACATCGCCTGCCGCGGGCGCGGTGCGCGCGCAGCTTGAACTTGACAATGGTGGTCCGGACGAACGCACGTCGGGTGTGGACGGTGTGCGCGTCGCGGCTGACGCGACCGTGCAACGCATCGAGGTTCTGGTGGTGGCGACAGACGGCAACCCGGTCGCCGGCGCGACGATTCGCTACTGGCTCGCACGCACGGTGTCCGAACGTGAACGCGACGATGCGGTGCAGCAGGCGAGCCAGGATCCCGAAGTCGCGTTGACCAAGACCGGCATGTCGCGCGTGACCGACGCCCAAGGCCTGGCGTGGATCGATGCGGCCAGCCTCGACCAGCAGGAGGGTTCTCCACTCATCGCCAGGCACGGCGACCTGTATGGCTCCGGCTGGGTCGGGGCGACCGACGAGCGGCTGTTGCTCGAAGTGCAACGCGACGTATGCCTCGACATCGAGGTCGTCGACAGCCTCGGCCGCGCACGTCCCGGCCAAGTCGTCAACATCGTGGCCCAGTGCCTGTCCCGACGCAGCGGGCTCAACCGACAGTCGCACCAAACCGATGCGACGGACGCGAACGGCAAGATGCGCTTGGCTCACGCGCAACTCGATCTCGATCTCGAACAGGACACGATCGTCGGCCGCATCGCGGTCTCCTGCGACCAGGACATCAACGACGCGACAAGGATCCGGTTGGCCGAGCAGGTCCTCGACATGCGCCAGCTTGGCTCCACCACGAACATCCGCCTCGTGGTACCGGCCGGCGGCTCGATCGCCGTGCGTGTCTCAGATGCCAGCGGCGCAGACGCCTATGCACAGGTCAAGCTGTGCGACGACGAGAACCTCGACCTGAGCCCCGCAGAGTACGACGGCAAGCTGTGGTTCCATGGCCTGCCGCTGAACCGGCGCTGGACCGTCACCGCGAACACGGGCGTCGCATACGAAGTCCAGATCCCCGTGGTCGGCCCTACTTCCGCCAACGAGGTGATCGAAGTCGTCGTCCCACTAGCCGTCCACCGGTGGGACTTCCGCGGACGGTTGCTACGCCACGATGGCCAGCCCGTTCCAGAGGCCGAGGTCGAGTGGATCTGTCCGGAGTTGGCGATCGAGGGTACGCAGGTCTGCCGCCACGGTTACCAGCTAAGGCTCATCAGCATCTCTTCGTCGAGCGTCACGGAAGTGACGCACCTGGAGTTGCGCGTGAACTCACCATTCGCCGCCCCCAAGGTGTTCCGCTTCGATGGCAAGTATGTGCCTGGCACTCACCAACTCGGCGACCTCGTGCTGTCACCACCAGCCAACGAGCAGCTGTTGGCCAGCTTGGAGGTCCGCTGTGACGGCAAGTCGATCACCGAAGGGGCGTGGGCACGGCTGATCACTGGCAGCTACAAGACACAAGACGAGAAGGAACCGCCGTGCGTTCAGCGACGCGTCGGCGATCGCATCGAGCTCCTCGGCGTGTCGCCCGGACTTCCTCTGCGGGTCGCGTGCGGCCACGACGATTGCCTCGGCCTCCGCGTACCGATCGCCATCGGCGAACACCGCGTCATCGACTTGCAGCGCGCGGCTCGGCTGCGCCTGGCCGTCGTGCCGCCGGAAGTGCCATGGGGCGCACTCACAGCAGAACTGCAGCGCCTCGACACGACGGGCGAGTCCGCCGACGCGCGGCTGGCCAATGATGCACAGACGTTCGATTGGCAACGGCTGGCCCCGGGCCGCTACCGACTGCGCATCGAAGCGTTCGGCCAGATCGTTCACGAGGAGGCCGAGCTGCAACTGGCGGCTGGCGCCAACGATTGGCCCGCCGATCGTTCGCGCCTCGATCTGCGCGGACGCTTGCGCGCGTGCTGCATCGTCGCTCGCTCCGCCGCCGACCCGTCGAAGCAGCTCAACGTCACTTCGCTTCTCGTGCCCGTCGGCGCCGCGTCGCTTCCCGACCTCGACGACCGTAAGCAGCGAGAGAACACGTTCGTGCCGTCACCGACTGCCGGCGACCTTCTCGTCCAGGCCCCGGGCTTCGTGCCGGTGCGCGTGCACAATCCTCGCAGCGATGTCGTGCTCGACCTGCAGCCGCTGACTCGGCTCGAGATCCAGTGCACGCAATCCGGCGCCACCGAGATCCGCATCCGCGTCGTCGAAGATGGCGTACGCGATGCAATGCTGCGCGCGTTCGACGTCGGTAACGACCACGAACCCGAACGGGACAGCGCGATCAGCAACGAGATCGTCTACGCGCCCGGCACCGAACTCGACATCGCCGTGCTGCGCGAAGGCAAACCCGGACCGCCGCAGCGCGTCGTCGTCGGCACCACAGATCCGCAACAGGTCGTATTCCGGTGACGCGATCGTCGTCATCGCCCGGCGCACATCGCAATCGGCCTCGCGATCCTGCCGCTGCAGAACACCACCGAGCCGCCATCCGCCACCCGCATGGGCTCCTGGCTCGGCGACTGCCGCGGCTTCGAAGTGAACCAGCCCGGACAGGCGGTCGAACTCGTCGTCGGACAACATCACGTTGACTGGGCTGCCGGTGTCGTTCCAGGGCTTCGTACCCGGCGACGCAACGCCGCGGGCTCGCCGTTCACCGGCGGACTCGCCTACGAACTGGGCAGGACCAGGAACCCCTCCTTTTGGGCTGCCTCGGCGAGGCGATCGTCGAGGCACACGAAGCCGTGGCCCGAAGGGTCCTCGCGGGTCCAGACCATTGCCGAGGCGAGCTGCAGGGCGTCGGCTGCTCGAAGGCTGTGCACACCGAGCAGGCGCTCGGCGCGCTTGCGCACGGCTTCGGTCGCAGCAACTTCCGACCACTGCTTTGCCAGCGCGTTGAGCACACGCCTGGCATCACGTACTGCTGTCTTGGCGGTGGCGCTCTCGCGAAGGCGGCGACCCAATGCGGATTGACACTCGACGCGCGTGGCCCACCAAACGACCATCTCGGCGTCCGCTTCGAGGATCGCTCGCACACTCGCCGTTGCCGGCTCTTGTGTCGTGAGCGGAATGATCGCGGACGTGTCCCAGAACTTCACCATCCGCGGTCGCGCTCCTCGCGCACGACCCGGCGGATGCTTGCCTCAGGATCCTTGCCTCGCGGCAGTTTCCAAAAGTCCTTGGGCAGGTGTCCTGTCCCCAAACGCATCAGCCCCTGCCGCTCCAGGTCGCGCAAAGCCTCGAGGTCATCGCTCAGGTCCTCGACCGGAATGATCTTGGCGACTGGCACGTTCCGTTCCGTGATCAGGATCTCCTGGCCGGCCTTCACCAGTCGCAGGTAGCGACTGAGCTGCGCCTTGAGGTTGGCGACTGCGGTTATCTTCATGTGACCAGACTAGTCACGAAGCTCGGCCCTGACAAGGCCACTTGTGGCTCACGATCACTCAATCGTCAGGCCGCAGTCTGCGATGCGGGGTTCGCGCGCTCGCGGTCACAGCACTTGGATCGTCAGCGTGTCCGACAGCGCGAAGTCGAAGCCGACAAAGGACGCCGGGCAACCACCCGTCTGCAGCATCGTCAGGCCCTGGAAGGCGAGCCGGAACTGGATCAGGCTCGGATCACACGGCACCGTCACCGTCAGCGAACTCTGCGCGAAGGCCTGCATCTGGAAGATGTCGACGCCGACCCAGCAGCTGTTGCAGGCAGGCAAGATGCTGATGCTCTGCGGACCGACCAGCATGATCGGGAACCCAACTGGTGCCGTCATCGTGACCGTGAAGGTGCGGCCGAGCGCTGGCGAACCAGCAAGGCTGATGCCCGGCTCGGTGGGCAGGCCGCAGCCCGTCTGATCGATCGTCGACGTGATGCCCGGCGTGCGGGCATCGATCACCGCGGCGCGCAGGTCGCCCGTGAAGAGGGCGCTGTCCTGCTGCCAGGTCGCCCAGTGCACGCCAGCGTTGCTGTTGGCGCCGTAGCCGAGGTCGAGGCTGCGCGCATGCACACTCGACAGCTGCAGATGGCCTTCGTGCCACGCGATCGACGAGCCGGCCACAAACACCGTGGCCGCGTGCGGCAGCAGCGTGTCGTTGCCGGTGTCCTCGAGATAGCCGTAGACGAAGCGACAGCCGTCGTAGCTCACGGTCGGGCTCGTCTGCTCCAGCAGGTTGTTCACGTTCGGCTCTTGCGCGCTCAGATTCTGGACCGCACCGAGCGGCCCAAAGGTGCCGGCGGTGACGCCGATTGGCACGCCGTGGATGTCATTGCTGTTGGTGACGCCATCGAACGTGCGCCACGCGGCCAGCAGGTTGCCGGCGTGGCCGGCGATCGCTGGCTCGTCTTCGAAGGTGCTCGTCGCCAGATCGACGGTCGGTTGCGTCAGGAACGGACCAGTCGAAGTCGAGAGGCCCAAGGCCTGCATGCGCACCTTCATCGAGCCGCACGCGATGTTCGTGCATTCGCGCCAGATGATGACCCACGAGTCGGTGAGGTCTTGCAGTGTGCTGACATCGCCAGCGCCCACTGGATGGCTCGGCGTGACGGGACCAACGAACAGCGTGGCGAACCCGGTACCGGAAGAACTCGTCAACCGTGCAAAGATGTCGTTGCCGGTGACATTGCGGCGGAACATGACGAGCAACCAGCGATCGATGGTCAGCGAGCTGCCGACGGCGCAACGGTTGCTGAGATCGCCGCCGATGCCCGTACTGGTGATGAACGTGGCTCCCTGCGCAGTCGAGATCGCGGTGCGATTGCGGTACCCGAACGAGCCAAGGCCCGACGCGTTGTGCCACGCGATGATGAAGCGCCCCATCGAAGCGACGATGCCGACGTCTGGGTTGTGCGTCAGGTCGGCGGTGGCGTCGGCGTAGGTCGTGTCGAGCAACGCTGGCACCGCGGCGCTGTCGTAGCGCTTGCACACGATGTCGACGTCGGTCGCACTCAGATGTTCTTCGGCCACGACAAGCCAGTTGCCGCTGGTCGGATCACAAGCAACGCGCGAGTCTTGCATGTCACTGATCGTGGAATCAACGGCCACCGTGGTCACCAACGGATCCACCACCAAGGGCCACGCCGCCGCCACCGTGAACGACGCCGGCACCGTGATCGTCAGCGTCTCGCCAACCAGCTCGACCGGCACGTCGAGGCGCCGACCGGCCGCGTCGAACACGACCGCGTCGGAGTAACGCACGTCACCAAGCCCATTGGCTACGAAGCGCACACCGGGACCGTCGTCGACGCCGATCAGGTCGCTGCTGCAACCGATGCGCAGCGTCAGACTGCCCGCTTGCGGCGGCCGCTCGACGACGAAGAACTGCTGGGCCGCTGCGGTCATCACGTTCCAGCATTCGCGCAGGGGACCGCGATTCTGCTCGAAGCGTTGCCCATGGCGTTGCCAACCATCGCCAGCCACCAGCGGCAGCGGCGCGCCAGCGACCTCGCAGCCGAGCAACTGAAAGCGCACCGGATAGTCACGCGGCGCGCGCGGGCCAAACAGCGGTTGGAACGAGACGCCGTCCGTCGCCAAGGCGAGCTTGTAGCGTTCGCCGCGCACCCAAACGGTGCCGTCTTCGGTGGCATCGGCGACGAACACGTCGCGGAACGGCGTCGACGGCGGCAGGCTGTGGGCGCCGGGTTGCTGCGCACCGACACTGGCCATGCAGAAAAGAACGAGAGCTAGCCGAGGGTTCATGGCTGACCATGAGCCGCGGTCGGCTTCGTCCTTACCTCGTTTTCGCCAGCGGTGTCAGGCCAGGCGCACGAGCAGCGGGAGTTGCTGCCGCAACGCCACTTCGACTGCGGCCGAGAGCACGGCATAGCCACGGCGGGCGGCAGTCACGAGCTCGCCGCCAGCAACGGCCGGCAGTTCCGCCCACGCTGCGACCTCATCGGCATCGGCTTGGAATGTGCGCTGGTTGAGCCAACGCAACTGGTTGGCCAACACCTGCAAGGCACCGATCTCCGCCGTGCTGCCGTCCGGCATCGGCACGCGCAGGGTCACCGGAAAGTCGCCGGGCAACCACACCTGGCAGGCCAGCAGATGGCCATAGCGACTCTTGTCGAACTTGGCCTCGGCGGCAGCGCGCCATTCGGGATCGAGCTCGAGCAGCGGCGGCACGGTGTCGGGCCATTCGAGTTCACTGCGGTCGGCGTAGAAGGCGAGCAGCCGCAGCGCCATGAAGCCGCTGTCACCGAAGTCTGTTGCACAGGCCAAAGGCGCCGCCTCATCCCAGTGCAGTTGCTCGCGCACTTTGTCGGCGACCGAGGCGCGCAGGTCGTCGCACCACGCCAACACACCGGCGCGCAAGCGCAGCGCCTCGTCTTCCGACGAGGCGAAGTAACGCGACAGCGGCCCGACGAACGCGATGGCCATCAGAGCTTCGGCTGACGCCACACTGGATCGAAGATGCCGCGCTCGACGATCTCCCAAACCACGACCTTGGCCTTGGTGCCGGCTCGCAGCTCGGGCAACGCCGCTTGCAACGGCAGCATGCCGACAGCGCCGCGGCGGATGTAGGCTCGCACCGACCTGCCCAGAAACAACGCGAGCGCGTTCATGCCGTTCTCCTCGGCGAAGCTCGCACCGAGCAGCAGCACCTCGGCCTGCGGATCCTTGCCATCCATCGCGACAGCCCCGGTCTCCCGGCGGATCTCGACACCGTAGTAGTCGCGCACCTCGGACAGGTGGTCCGCGAGAAAGCTCATCGGTGCAGTGCGCCACTCGAGGACCGGGTCGGGAAGCTCGACCGTGCCGATGCCCATGTTGGCCGGCAGGTCGCCGATCGCACGCACGCTTGTGAGTCCGCTCAACGCCACGGCGGACCGCGGACCGAGGCGAGTGCCGAAGTGCTGCTCAAGCGCCGCCGCCACCGCACGGCCAGCAACCAATGCGCCAGCTGGGCGCCAATGCGTATCGCGGCGGTAGTAGAGCTCGGTCGCAGGATCGACCGCTCGCGCTGCGGCCATCGCGGCGGCGAGGTCGACGGTCGGGATATCGACAGCCGCGAGGTCGGCGAGGATCGCCACGTAGTTCCCCACCTTGCTCGGCGGCAGCACGCCGTCTCCGTAACACATCTCAGGGTAGACCCGCGCCTTGTCCGGCAAGATCACGACGAACAGCTCGGCACCGGCCTGGCGCACGAGGTCGCGCACCTCGCGGAAGAACTGCATCCGGGCAGGTCGGGCGCGCTCGAAGGCAGCCAAGTCAGGGGACACCGACTCCTTGATGAAGAACCACTCGCCCTTCCCAAAATGCACTTGGCTGCTCTGCGGCACGCCAAGGCGATATCGCATCTCGTTCCAACTGCTGCGCATCCACCACGTGATCGGTGAATCTTCGCGCAGCTGCTTTTCCTTCTCGACCATCCACGTTCCATCCAGCAGAGATGCCTTCGTCAACGACGGCGCCGCCAACTGGCTGCGCGTGCGCAGCAGCGGTTCGGTGCGCCCCAGCAATCCGTGCCAAACGAGATGCACGATCGGCACGGAGACGCACAGCAACGTGACCAGTGCGAGCCCATGCCAGCGAACAGCCAGCTGTGCACTGGTCTGCGGCGTCTGTGGCGTGGGTGGCTGCAACATGCTCAGAACTGGTAGTAGATGAACGACACGAAATCACTCGTCATCAGCTGACAAGCGGCCAGCGCGAATGCTGCCAGCGCTGCGATCATGACCAAGGGGTGACAGCGTGCGACCAACTGATCGCTGCGCGGCAAGGCGAAAATGATGAACAGTCCAAGCCCAAACGCGCCGACGGCAAAGGGCCGGCTCTGGCCGAGATCGGGCAGGGCACCGAGACCGTTCGCCCCAGCGAGGCCGGTCACCATCTGGCCGAGTTCCGCCATCGTCTGGCTGCGGAAGATCACGAGTCCGAGCGTCCAGAGCAGGAACGTCCAACCCACTTGCAGCACGAACGGCAGGCGCGCGTAGG
>CANEYR010000077.1 GCA_947444055.1 Planctomycetota bacterium | reverse complement strand
GGCAGGTTCCCGGTGGCATGGCGGGTCCGCGGATTGCCTCTGGTTTGGGTGGCGAGAAACGAGGCGCACAGCTTCGGCGACCAGCGCGCACGAACGTGTCGGGGAACGTTCGAAACCGCCCGACGTCCGTGCCAAGACGCTCCGGAAGTCCCCTAGGGAGACCAAAGACCGGGACCGCTCCAATCGTTGTTTTTCCTGGCCACGGTGGCACTTCTTGACCAAAGGCAAGTCGCTGTCACAATGCTGGCTCTCTTTTTGCACTCGGTCCCGGGTCCCGTCCCATAGCACGGGCGCCGGCCGACGTTCGATCGCCGATCTAACGCCGTCCCGCCGTATTCAGGATAAGGTTCCTAGAGCATTGCCATGAAGCGACTCGACTCCGCCCGCCTGTTGTCCTTGGCCACCTTCGCCGCCCTCGCTGCCTGTTCCGGCAGCGGCTCCACCACCGGCGCACTGACGCCCGGAGGCGGTGACTTCCTGGTCATCAAGACCGACCCGGTCAACGGCCAAGCGATCTACCTCAACGATCCGATCTTGGTGGACTTTACGGGCAACGTCGACATCGACTCGGCGAGTCTGACGACCGTGACGTTCCAAGCGCTCGACCAACTTGGGGTGCCGGTCTCCGAACTGGTCACCGGCAACTTCAGTCGGGCTACGAGCCCCGGCGACCTTGACATGGGGCGCCGCCTGCAGTTCGTGCCGACGTTCGCCACCAACAACACCTTCTCGGACGGCGGTTTCCGTTCCGGCCGGACCTACCTTGTGCAGTTGGTCGGGGGTGAGGGCAGCAGCACCGTGCTGCGCAATGTCGCGGGCAAGCCGTTGGGCCAGCCGGTCACGTTCCAGTTCGCCACGCGCGACGGCACGCAACCCGCGCAGTTGTTCCGCAACCCGCTGCCGGGCGGCCCGGTGCGGACCGGCCTTGAGATCTCGACGGCGACCGACACCAACAACGTCCCGCTCAACCTCTTTGGCTCGCCGCCGGTCGAAGTGCGGCTGCACTTCAACCAAGCTCTCAACCCGAACGACGAGAACGTTCCGGTCGCGGTGCAAACCGACCCACTGTTCCGCAATGAACTGCTGCGTGGGCGCGTGTTCCTCGAATACAAAGACCCCGCCTACGATCCTGGCATCGATGACTTCACGTGGATCCCAGCCGACGTCGAGATCGAACGCAACGATCTGACCGGCGCCACCGTCGCGCTGCGGCCGCTCGGCGCGCTGCCCAACAACGCGGTCGTGCGCGTCATTGTCGAGTCGACACTGGAAGACATCTCCGGCGAATCGAACGTCGGCAATCCAAGCTTCAATCGCGTGTTTGGTGAGTTCCGGACCAGCCGCTCGTTCGAGCAGCAATGGAACGGTGTCGTCGAGGACTTCAACGAACTCGGCAGCCTCGATCTCGCCGCCGCCTTCCCTGAGTCGCAAGCCGAAGTCGGCACCGGCTACTTGAAGGCAGGGTTCGCCTTCGAAGGCAAATCGACCAGCTTCGAGTACCAACCGAACACCGCCGAGATTGTGCTGAACACCGCGTTCACGCAGATCGTGCCCGTGAGCGGCCTGCCCTTCACGGTGACCGGCGGCGTCTTCAACTTCAAGAACGTCACGATCCCGCAAGGCGTGACCGTCACTGGCTCGGGCCCCAACCCAATGGTGTGGTTGTGCAGCGGTCGCTTCACGGTGGCGGGCACCCTGTCCGTGAAGGGCGGCAACGGCGCCCGCGTCGACACGCTGCAATCCGCGAACTTCGCCAAGGCTGGCGGGGTTGGCTCCTGCGGTGGCGGCAACGGCGGTGATGGCACCCCGAGTGCCAACCTGCGCGACTTGCGCGGCGCCGCTGGGCGCGGCCCGCTGCAAGAAGGTGGCAAGGGCGGCCGCGGTGGCTATCTCGCCTGCTTGACCGGTTGCTACACGGGCAGCGGCTACAACGGGTCCGGTGGTGGCTCGGGCGGCGGCGGCGGCACCTTGGCGACGCAGGGTGACCCCAACTACCGTGGTACGACCCCGACGCCGATCAACCCGAACGTGCCGCCGACGTTGAACACGTCGTTCCAACAGAAGCGCGGCTACGGCGGTTCTGGCTGCTCGGGCGGCAGTGGCACTCGCAGCGGCTTCCTGAATGGTGGTGAGCCTGGGGATCTGGTGTTTGTCGACACCCGCCAGGACAACAACTTCTGGGGCAGCGGCATCAACATGTTTGGCCCCGGCAACCGGCCGATCCGCATCACCGGCGAGCTCAACATTCCGAAGGGCGGCGGCGGCGGTGGTGGTGGCGGTGACACGTCGCCTTCGTTCGCCTGCGGTCTCACGACCAGCGATCCAAAGAGCGACTACAGTGCCGGTGGCGGTGGTGCTGGCGGCGGCGTGTTGATCGTCAAGGCGCTGGAAGAAATCACGATCACCAGCTCGGGCAAGATCATTGCCGACGGTGGCCATGGTGGCGGCGGCGAGCAAGTCGGCTCCTGCGGTGAAGCAGGCGGCGGCGGCGGCGGTGCCGGCGGCATGGTCATCCTGATGTCGGCGCGCGCCATCATCATTGAAGCGCATGGCTCGACCACGGTTACCCCGCCACGCTTCCTGTATGGCGCTGGGGCCGGCGCGATCTACCAAGGCAACGACTACAATTTCGCGATCTCGGCGGACGGCGGCGTCTGCACGACCGGCGGCTTCGGCAGCGTCAACGTGCAAGGCAAATACAGCGTCGCCGGCCAAGCGCCGCTCGCAGGCACGTCCTACGACGCGGACCCATTGGGCGCCTTGGGTGGCATGGGCATCGTGCAGTTGATGGTTCCGCCTGGCGACAACTCGCTGGACGGCACCAACACCCTGCTCGACGACAACATCATCTTCCGCATGCCTGGTGGCAGCGGCGACATCACGGGTGCTGGCAAGCGGCAATTGCTGGCTTGGCGCGGCTACCTCGCCACCGTGGCCGGGGTCCCCACCTTCGTTGACGACGCGGGTATCGCAACCAACATCGGTGACAACGAAGGCGACATCCGCCCGGCACCCACCCTGCTGCCGGTGCCGTTCGGTGCGCGGTCTCGCGCTCGTTCGACCTGGATCGACACCGGCGCCAGCCAGCGCCGTCCGCTGGCCGCCGAAGACAATGACCCGCGCGGCTTGCTGCTGACGGGCTCCGCGGTGGTCGGTCCGAAGTTCGAGTTCGCGGGCCTCAACACCAATAGCAGCCAGCCTGGTTATGTCGACTACATCCCACTCGGTCAGACCGGTGTGCGCATCGACTATCCGATCGCGATCGGAGCAACGGCGATCACCTCCACCTCGTCGGCGGAGACCTTCCTTGGCAAGCCGGCCTATCGCATCACCCTGGCCGCACCTGTGCTCGGTGAGAACAACCGCTTCGTGCAATACGAAGCTGAGCTGCTAGCGGCAGGTGGCTCACTGCTGTCGAGCTTCCGCATTGTCAGCCACAACAACCGTGAGCTCCTGGTTGATCCGGGCAATGACGTGTTGCCAGTGGATGCAGCCCAACTGCAAGTGCGCACCAAGTTCTTCAAGGTCGTGACCAACACCGCCGAAGGGCTCGGACCGGTCTACGTGCCGATCGGTGGCGGCATCCCAACTCCGATTGCCAACGTGCGCATCGGCTTTGCCTTCCACCAAAACCCAAACCCGGCCAACATCCTTGCTGGCCGCTTTCCAAGCACCAGCGAGAACACGTTCGTCAGCGACCTCAATGATCCGCTGCTGCTGAACTGGATCGCCGCCAACGGGGCGCCGCGCTATGTGCAATGGGACGTGGTGTTCGACATGGCCTACAAGCCAGGCTTGGGCCAACCGCCCGCCCTCACCCCGACGACGCCGCGGCCTGAGCTGCACTTCCTGCGCCTGCCGTTCCGCTTCTAGTAGGTAGGGACGCCGGGGGCAGGTTGAGCGCAGACTTCGCAGCCGCCCGCGCGGCAACGTCCACTGCGGCGTGGGGGCAATGCCACCGCGCCGAGGCTGCGCGAGAATCGCGGGGGCCGCTTGGCTATGGTCCGCGGCCTCATGACCGTCGTCTTGGCGCCGACTCCCGATCACGTTCCGTTGCCGCCTGGCTTTCGAGCTGGCGGCCTGCACTGCGGGCTCAAGAAGAACTTGCAGTTCGACCTGGGCCTGTTGCTGGCCGATCAACCCATTGCCGGAGCTGCGATCTACACGCAGAACCAACTCGTGGGCGCGCACATCGCCATCTGCCGCGAGCATCTCGCGAAGAGCGGTGGCCGCGTACGCGCGGTGCTGGTCAATGCCCGCAACGCCAACTGCGCGACCGGACGGCAAGGAATCGAGGATGCTCGCACGTGCTGTCGCGAGCTGGCGCAACGCCTCGGCTGTCCGGTCGAACAGGTGTTGATGTGCAGCACAGGCCCCATTGGTGCGCCGCTGCCAACCGAACGCATCGTCACCCACCTCGACGCCCTGCTGGCCCGCACGAGCCAAGACGGCGCCATGGACTTCGCCCGCGCGATCATGACGACGGACACGTATCCAAAGGCTCTGCACGCGACCATCGACGGCCTGACGGCGACCGGCTTCGCCAAGGGCTCCGGCATGATCCATCCCAACATGGCGACGATGCTCGGCTTCTTGCTTACCGACGGCGCCACCGCGGACGCCGCCAGCACGAACGCGCTGCTGCGCCGCGTCGCCGATCGCAGCTTCCATCGAGTGACCGTCGATGGCGACACCTCCCCCAATGACACGCTGCTTCTGCTCGCTAGTGCAAAGCAGCACGGGGGCAACCTCGAGCAGACGGTGACCGACCTAGGCCAACAGCTCGCACGCACGATCGCAGCGGATGGCGAAGGCGCGACCAGGCTGATTACGATCGAGGTGCGCGGCGCTCGCAGCGAAGCCGAAGCCACCCACGTCGGCCGCGTCATCGCCACGAGTCCGCTGGTCAAGACCGCCGTCGCCGGCCGCGATCCCAACTGGGGGCGCATTCTGTCGGCAGCTGGACGCGCCGGTGTGGCCTTCCCGGTCGAGCGCGCGCGCGTGTGGGTCGGCAATGCGGATGTCTACAGCAGCGGACGCCCCCATCCGGAGAACGAACCCGCCGCCCACCAGCATCTCGTAAACGACACCCTGGTCGTGCTCGGTGTCGACCTCGCCGTCGGCACGGCCAGCGCCGATGTTTGGACCTGTGACTTCACCAAGGACTACGTCCAGATCAATGCCGACTACCGCAGCTGATCTAGGCGCGCCGACTCACGTGGCGTTGGGGTTGTGCCGGCGGCGATAGAGGCGCGGCGGTTCCGTGCCTTTGCTCGTCCACCACGTTCGGTGGTCGTCGGTTTCCGGCGCCAGCGCTCCGACATAGCCAATCGCCGCGTTGGGCACACTGTCGCAGTACGGCAGGTATGGCTTGATGTCCAAGACCGGTGTGCCGTCCAGCAGATCGTGGTCAGCAATGTGAATCTCGCGCTTCTTCACGGCGACAAGTCGCACACACGACAAGCCGATGGGGTTCGGGCGTTGAGGCGCCCTGGTCGCGAACAGCCCGCGTTTCCTGACATCGCGAGGTGGCACCACCTGCGAACGGAATCCGCGCGCCAGGTGAAACCAAGACAGCACCCATAGGTGGCTGAACCCGCGCAGATCTTGCAAGCAGTTCTGCAAGCCTTGGCGAATCACGATGACTCCATCCCCGCCGCGGCCAAGACCGCTCTGGCGCGGGGCGTCATGGTGCACGACTTGCGCCGTGCGCACAAAGCCGATCGGCGGCAGCGGACTCGCTGGCGCTGCCATCAAGAGCGTCGGCTACTTCGGCTGTTGCCCTTCTTGGGGAGCTTCACCTTCTGGCCCGCCAACAGGCGCCGCGCATCCGCCTCAGACCAACCGTTCAGCTGCAGGATCTCGCTCACACGCGCGCCGTCGCCGAGGTGCTTGCGCGCCAAGTGCATCAACGACTGGCCTTCTCCCAAGATGACCACTAACGGCGTGTCGCGTTCCACCGGGGGCGCTGGTGTCGGTATCGGCGCCGGTGTTGGCTCGTGACTGGCAGGACTTGCCTGCTCACGCGGTGGCGGCACGGCGGCAGGTTGCTCCGGCGCTGGCTCGACATCCACGTCACGCAAGCGCTGCGCGACCGAGGGCGTGATTCCTGCGGCGAGCAATGCCTGCCGCAGGGAAGACTGCTGGCCTCCGACTTCCAAGACCAACGTGCCTGCTGTTGCACGCGCCGCTGCATTGCTATCTGCACACGCCGTCAGGACCATCCCGAGGAACACGCCGCCGAGAATGCAGAACCGCCGCATGCGCACATCTTGCCACGAACCAACCAAGCAAGAAACGAGGCAGCGCGCACGTTCGTTCCGGCAAGATGAGCCCGAGCCGCGCCCAGACCGAGCTTGATCGCCACTGGCTGGATGCTCACTGTTGACGTCTCGCGACCAATGTCCCAACTGCGCCGCCTTCTGTTGACGTCGCTGCCCAAGGTCGCCTTGTCGCGCCTGTGTGGCCTTGCCTGCAGCACGCCGTTGCCAACCGCCGTCCGTCGGCGCCTGTTTCAGTGGTTTGCCCGCCGCTATGGCGCTGAGCTCGGGGAGGTCGATGGCGATCTGGCGAGCTTCCGCAGCCTGCAGGAATTCTTTCGTCGCCCGTTGCGGCCAGGATCCAGGGCCGTCGCGGCCACGCCGTTGGTGTGGCCGTGTGATGGACGCATCGTCACCACCGGCGCCATTCATGGCGGGCGCATCGAACAGGTGAAGGGCAACACCTACGCCCTCGACGACTTGCTCGGAGACACGTCCCTCGCCCGCTCCCTCGAAGGTGGATCGCAGGCAACGATCTACCTCGCTCCCGGCGACTACCATCGCGTACATAGCCCGTTCGCCGCGGACATCACCACCGTCACCGCCTTGCGCGGCACGTTGTTCCCAGTCAACCCGCCGGCCGTGCGCAGCATCCGCAACCTGTTCGCCCGCAACAGCCGTCACGTGTTTCACTGCATCACGCAAAACCGTGTGCCCGCAGCAGTTGTCATGGTCGGCGCTTACAACGTCGGCGGCACAACGATCACGCATGCGAGCGGCAGGGTCGCCGCCGGTGACGAGATCGGCCGCTTTGGTTTTGGCTCGACCGTGGTCGCTCTGCTCGGACCGGGGGCGGCGACCTTCTCGCCAACGGCGCCGGAGACCAGAGTGCGTATGGGCGCAGCTGCGAGCACGAGCTGAGCTGCGCTAGCCGCCGGCGACGCGCAGGGCCACACGCGCCTCGTCGCCAGCGCGACCCTTCGTTCGCGCCGCCAAGTGGTGGAGCATCTCCGTCGCGAAACGCCGTTCTGGTCCGACTGCGGAGGCGAAGTGATTGGCAACCCGCAACAACAGCTCGGGCGTCAACGAGGACTCCTTGCGCAGGCGATCGAACACCGGGAACCCGCTACGCAGCAAGGCTGCCAGGAACCCCATCGTCGAGTTTCCTGGAGGCGCGTCCTCGGCCGCAGGCTGCGCCGCGTCGTGCAGGAGCTTGGTCAACGCAAGTTGGTAGCGCACTTCTTGGTCTTCTGGCGCAGCCCCTGCAACCCTTGCTAACACGTGCAGTGCGTCCGCATAGCGATGCGACCGCCGCAAGCGAGTGCAGCGCTCCCCCAACACGCCGGCAGCCTTGGTACCAGTCGCAGCCAACACGACTCCGAGCAAGAGGTCGGCGACGCGGGCATTGCCCGACAACAGCTTCATCGCTTTGTCTGCCAAGGTGCGCACGAACTTCGGCGCCAAATGGTCCGCGTGGCGAACCAGAATGTCGGCCGCGGTTTGCCCCAAGCCCGAGTTCTTGCTGGTGAGCACAACGCGCAACACGGATTCGATTGCCTGACGGTTGTGCGCAAGGGACTCCACCGCGGCGCTGCGAAAGCGTTCGTCCGCATCGCCGAGCAACTTCAGGGCTGTCTTCGCGAGGTCGGCGCCGCCGGCGGTGCGCAACATGCGCAACGCAAACAGACGCTGGTCGGAGTGACGGGCTACCAGCAACCGCTTGAGCGCGGGCAGCACGGCTTCGGGCACTTCCGGCAACTTGGCCAACACCTCCCGAACTGCATCATGTACGCCCTTTTGCTCCGCATCTTCGAGCAACTCCATCATGCTGCGCACTTGCGCGGCTGACAGCTTGGTGCCCTGCAGCGCACGGAATGCCGCCGATCGCACCACCGGGCTCACTTCCGGGCCGACTAGGCTGACCAGGAACGAGCGCGAGCCATCCGCGTCGACGGCGGCAAGCACTGTCACCACCTGCGCGAGACACGCGTCTGGCAGGGCCAACGTGGAGTGCTTGGTCAGCCCTTCGCGCAACTGCTTCTGCAACCCGGGCGTAAACTGCCCGGCAGCCGACAGCAACAACCTCCCAGCGATGTCAGCCATCTCCGGGGTGAGCAACGCATGCACGAAGACATCGATGGCGTCCTTGCTCAGGTGCTTGGCAACGATCGTCAGAATGCGACTGCGCTGCTCAAGCACAGCATCCTGGTACGCGCCTGCCAAGACGGCGTGTGCTAGGGGTGGCATGTCTGCGACCAACTGCGCCGCATGATCGCCGAGCGAATCCAGTTCCACCGCCGCGCGAGCAACCGTGGTGATTGCTTCGTCGGTTTGGATCTTCGCCATCGCATCCAGGCAGAAGCGCCCCAGAATCGGCGACCGGCGCAATCCTCCTGCCAGTGCGCGGACAACCGCCGGCTCTTTCACTCGAAGCTCACCAAGGATCTGCGCTGCCGCCACTTGGAGCTCGGGCTTCCCAGTTTCTAGAAGCCCAACAATGGTCTTGAGAGTGTCGTTCATACCGCTCGCTTGCCTTACGCAGAGCCGCCTTGTCTGCGGGATTGCCACAAACCACAGGCGGGAACGGTCGCTCAGTATGGCAGTGGCCACCGGTGACTACCACAGGCTTATACCTGCCATTTGCTCGCGGCCAGCTCCAGCTCAAAGCTTGCTCAGCCCTGCAAGCCCTTGCAGTATGCCAGTCTAAGTCCCCCTCGCCATGCGCGTCCTGCTGCTAGCCCCCTTCCTACCGGACCGTGCTGCGACACATGGTGGTGGTGCGTATCTGTCGAGCTTGGTGACCGCCCTGGCCAAGACGGTCGAAGTTGGCCTCGTCTCGCTGGTCACCCCGGCAGAGGAATTACGCGCCAAGGCCGACGGGAACGTGTGGCACCGCGCCGCCTTTGCCCCCTACCTGGGGACCTCGCCATCAGGCATCCGGCAGGTTCCCCACCAAGTGCGCATGCTGTGGCATTGGCGAAGGCTGCCACTCGTGGCGGCAAAGCACTGGAACGCAAGCCTGCCGGCGATGCTGGCCCACACCATCCAAGAATGGCAGCCCGACGTCGCCATGATCGAGTTGGCGCAGATGTCCCAGTACTTGCCCTACTTGCGTGGATTGCCAACCGTTCTCACCGACCACGAGGCCGGTTGCCCTGCGAATACACGAACCGGCTTGGGTGGCTGGGGCGATCGACGCGACCGTCGTCTTTGGGATCAGTTCGTGCGCCATTACTACCCAATGGCGGATCTCGTGCAGGCGGTCACGCCCGAAGACGCCGCCAGCCTGCGCGCCCAGATCGGCCGCGACGTCGTCGTGCGGGCGCCCGTCTGCGATGTGCCAGCAACCCCTACGGCACCCAAGAACGCCCCACCGCGCGCCCTCTTCTTTGGCGACTACCGACATCACCCTAATCCCGAAGCCGCTACACGACTGGTTCGCGAAGTGCTCCCGCGCTTGCGGGCGTCGCTACCGACTGCCGAGCTATGGCTGGCTGGGCAACACTGCGACCGCATCGCCGCCCTCGCCGCAACGCCCGGAGTGCGCGTGCTCGGGTTTGTGCCCGATCTGCCGACCTTGTTTCAGCAGGTGCGCTTACTGCTTGCCCCGGTTTGGTCGGGCGGCGGCTTCCGCATGAAGAGCTTGGTGGCCCTGGCGCACGGCTTGCCGGTTGTCACCAACGCCCTCGGCGCCCGCGGCTGTGCCGTACCTGCGGTCGCGCGCTCAATTGCCGAAGATGCGGCCGGCCTCGCTGCCGCCGCACTGGCCTGGCTGCAAGATGCGGACGCCGCGGCCATTGCGGGCCTAGCGGCCCACAAGTGGGCACTCAGCAACTTGTCAGCAACCGCTGTCGCCGCAGCCCAAATCGCCCAATTGCGCGCACTCAAGCAGCGCGGCAGGTAGATCGGCGGGCGATCGGGTGGGCGGGCGATCGGGTGGGCGATCGACTCAGGCCTTGCCGACCGGCACCTGCGGCGTCGGCGATGCGGTCACACGCGGTGTGGGCTTTGACTTGCGCAGGCGGAACTTGCGCAGCGTTTCCTGCAAGAACGACTCCATCTTGGACGTTTCCTTGCCGCGCACGAAGTTCCACAGGATGCGGAACACGCGCCCGGGATGGAACAGGAAGCTGTTGAAGTAGAAAGCCGCGACGACCTTGTACTTCCAGCGCGTCAGCTGCTTGGCGGTGAACGCGTCACAGAACTTGCGGTCCTCGGAGAGGAACTTGTTGTGTACGTAGATGGGCAGCTTCAGGAAGGCGTCGGTGTAAG
This sequence comes from Planctomycetota bacterium, assembly GCA_947444055.1. Lineage (GTDB taxonomy): Bacteria > Planctomycetota > UBA1135 > UBA1135 > UBA2386 > UBA2386. The sequence continues at coordinate 12,364 of CANEYR010000077.1, read as the reverse complement.
TCACCTTGCCTTCCTTCTCGAGCTGGCGCGTGATCTCGGTGCTCGGCAGCGGAAAGAAGAAACCCGCCGACACATCGTCGATGCCGGCGCGACCAAGCTTCGCTGCCAACCGCACCGTCGCCTGCATGTCTTCCTTCTCGTCGGTTGGGTACGCAAGCACGAAGAATGCCCCAACGTTGAGCCCAGCCTTCACCGACGCGTGCACCGCGCGGAAGAGCTTCTCGTCGGTCAACATCTTCTTCATGTGCTTGCGCGTGCGCTCACTGCCCGATTCCGGCGCGAAGTTGAGCGACCGACAGCCGCTGCGCACCAACAAGCTCGCCACCTCTTCGTCGATGATCTCGCTGCGCGTGCCGGCCGGCAGCTGCCACGTGATCTTCAGCCCACGCGACTCGACCTGATGACAGAACTCCACCACCCAATCGCGTTTCAGGATTGCCGTCAGATCCTGGAAGGGGAAGTTCATCGCGCCGTACTTCTTGTAGTACGACTCGATCTCGTCGATCACGTCCTTCGGCGAACGCGCATACCAACGCGTCGTCCACATGTTCGGCGAGCTGCAGTAGGTGCACTGGTACGGACAACCACGCGTCGCCAGAATCGGCACCGTCTTGCCGTAGTAGATGCCGCTGACCAGCCGATTGGCCGAGTACGCCTCGATGTCGAAGAACTCCCAAGCCGGCCACGGCAGCTCGTCGACGTTCTTGATGCGGTCTCGGCGCGGGTTGGTTTGCACCTTTCCCTCCGGCGTGCGGAAGACGATGCCGGCGATCACCGTGTGGTCGAGGCGCATCTCCAGCGCACGGAACAAGGCCACGGCAGTTTCCTCGCCTTCACCGATCACCAAAAAGTCGATCGGCGCCTGCTGCATCGACAAATCGGGGACTGCTGAAAAGTGCTCACCGCCACAGACGATCGTGATCGTCGGCATCGCGGCGCGCAGTTTCAGGATCAACTCGCGCACGATCGGCCAGCTGTAGCTCCACATGCTGGTGATGCCGATCGCCTGGGTGCCGACCGGCACCCGTTCGATGATCTCTTCGGGCGTCAGCCCAAGTCGCCAGATGTCACCATCGGGGATCATCTGCTCCGGCGCTTCGCCGAGAGCATCGATCACTTTGATGTCATGCTTGTCGTCGCGCAGCACCGCGGCGATGTAGGCGAGTCCCAGCGGCAGGCTGGGACGCAATGCCGTCAGCCCGTGCTTGTTGATGTAGACCGGCGGGTGAATGAGCGTGACCTTCATCGGGCGAGGGCGAGCAGCAGAGGTGATCGAACCAATATAGCGTCCTGATGTAGCCCTGAACTGGGGCCGTTTCCATGCGCTGAATTGTGAATCCTCCGATCGCCGTCGATTCCGCCTTGGCACGGCCCGCCCAGGCCTGTCCCGCTTCGGGCGCAAAGCGCGCCGTTCTTCACTTCTCGGTAAGCACGATCTTGTCTCGACGGCGGAACGCAATGCGGATGGGCACTTCGTGGCAGTCGAAGGCCTCGCGCAAGACCTGCACGAGGTAGCGCTCGTACTGGCCCCGGAACAGGCTCGGCTCGTTAACGAACACCAGCACGGACAACGGCTCCTTGCCAATCTGGGTGCCGTAGAAAAGCTTCGGGAAACCGCCAGAGGATGGCAGCAACCGATCGCGCGCCTGCTGCAGCACCTTGTTGAGCTTCGACGTCGGCAGCTCTGTGTTGGTCTGCCCGCGCAGATCGAACAGCAGTTCCAGCATCTCGTGAACGTTGAGGCCATCGCGGGCCGACATGAACGCGACGGGCGCGTGATCAAGCCCAGGCAACTGCTGCTTGATGTAGGCGTCCCATTTCTTCAGATCGAGATCCGGCGCCAGATCGATCTTGTTGCCAACCAAGACCACCGGCTTGTGGTGCTCGACGCAGTACGCGGCAAGTGCCTTGTCGACTTGACTGATCGGCTCGCGCACATCGAACATCAGCACACTGCAGTGCGAGCGCCGAATGCTGTCAGTGCTGCGACTGTGTGCAAACAACTCGATCGCATGCTCAAGACTCTTCTTCTTGCGCACGCCGGCCGTGTCGATGGCCATCAACTGCTTGCCATCGAACTGAAACATCACGTCGATCGAATCGCGCGTTGTCCCGGGCACCTCGGAGACAATGACGCGCTCTTCGCCAGCCAGTTGGTTGAGCAACGTCGACTTGCCTGAGTTGCGCTTGCCGATGATCGCAAACCGCAGCACATCGCCTTCCATCGCGTCTTCTTCTGGAACCTTCGCCGGCAACTCGGCGAGCACACGTTCCAGCAGCACGCTCGAACCGAAGCCTTCCCTGGCGCTCACCGGCAACGCATCGCCAAAGCCAAGTCGCTGCCATCCAGCGATGCCAAGCTCTTCGTGGAATGATTCGATCTTGTTGGCGACCAACACGACTTTCTTGTGCAGCCTGCGCAACCGACGCGCCACCAGGTCATCACCCGGCACCCGCCCTTCCTTGCCATCGACGACGAACAACACCACATCCGCGGTCGCCAACGCGATCTCGATCTGCGCCTCGATGTGGTCCTTGAGCAAGGCTTCGTCGACGAGTCCAAGTCCACCCGTGTCGACCAACTCGAACGTGCGCTCACCAACTCGCAGCGGCGTGATGACACGGTCCCTGGTGACGCCGGCCGTCGGCTCGACGATCGCGACCCGACGACCGATGAGCCGATTGAAGAGGCTCGACTTGCCGACATTGGGGCGACCGACGATAGCTACGCGAGGTATTGCCAAGGGAAAGGGCGAAAGACGATACGGGCAAGGCGCCGCGGGCACCAGGGACGTCTTTGGCCGACGCCATCGCCCTCTCGGCGCTTAGGCTGCTTGGCATCATCATGGCGACCCGTTTGTTGCTCGAGTTGACGACGCTCTACCAACAGTCCCACCGCCACTACCACTCCTTGCCGCACATCGCCGACATGCTGCACCAAGGGCGCCATTTGACCCTCGACGAGGTGCAAGTGATGGCTATTTGGTTCCATGACGCCATCTACGACCCGCGCAGCAAGACCAACGAAGAGGACAGCGCAGCCCTTGCCGGGGATCGGCTGCGCGCGGCCGGCTGGGTCACGAGGGACGTCGAGCGCGTGCAGCGCATCGTGCTCGACACCAAGCTGCACCACCCGACGACCGCCGGCGCCGACGTCGTGCTGGATCTCGATTTGATGTCGCTCGCCGTGGAATGGCCACAGTTCGCAGCCAACACATTGAGCATCCGCGCCGAGTATGCACACGTCAGTGATAGCGACTTCGCTGCGGGCCGAACCGCCTTCTTCGCCAACATGCTGCAACGAGAACGGCTGTTCTATTCGCCGTTCGGTCAAACGCTGGAGGCCCGTGCGCGCGCCAACCTGCGCCGCGCCAGCCGCAGCTAGTTGCCTTTGCGTGGAGCCGAGTCAGGTGGCTTCTCAGTAGCGGGCTTCTCAGCTGCGGTGGGCACTCGCAACAACGCCATCAGGGCGGCCGACGGGGTCGCGATCTTGAACACCATTTGCGTGTCCGCCACCGTCGCCGTCTCGTCGTAGACAACCGTCGACGTTGACTGCGCGAGCGCAACGACGTTGCCGAACGCATCGACGATCGGTGCCCCGCTGCTGCCCTTGCAGAAATCGCAGGTGACGTGCAACCATGTCGCCGACCTTCGCGGCGCAGCCAAGTCTGCGGCTGCCTGACCAGGCAAGCCAGTCTTCGCGAGGGCTTGCGGGCGCCGCACGAACTGACGAGCGACGAGCCCTTCACTGAAGAAGCCAAACTGATGATCCGGATTCGACAGGCAGTAGATTCTTTCGCCTGTGCGCACCGCGGCGCGCAGCGGCAATGGCGCCGTGTCACGCGCAGTTGTTTGCAGAATGCACACGTCGCTCAGCGGGTCAGCAGCCATCACCTTGACGACCGGCCAGACGCCACCTTGCAGATCCGCCACGACGAGAAACGCCTCTCGCATGCTGTCGTCCGGAGCGATCACGTGCGCGCAGGTGGCGATGGCGCCTTGCGTATCGACCCAGAATCCCGAGGCACCGCTGAAGTGCCACTCATCACACTCCTTGCACAAGTAGAAGTGACCGACGATGCGGCAACTCGGTAGCAGCAGGTCGTGCACATCCGACGGCGTCAGCGCCTCTCCGCGGCGCTGCGAAGTCACGGGCATCTCGTAACTCGTCGCGAGCTCACTCTGGGCCGCCAACACCTCCGCCCGCACCAGTGTTCCCGCCACCTTGGCCACCTGACAAGCGGCCACAATCTTCTCCTCAAGCATCTCGTCGTCGATCCAACTCGTCGGGGGCACCGGTTGCTGTGCCGCCAACCCGGCGCCGCCAATCACGAAGAGGGAGACGAGCGCGAAGTGTGCGTGCCGTGACGACATAGGCCTCATCCTAGCCTTGGTGCCTGGGGGGAAATGCCTAAGGGTCGCCCCGCAAAAACCCTGAGCGCAGATCAAGTCGAGACGCGAAACTGCCGATGCGATCGGTGTCGGGCCCCGACCCCGACTGGAGAAACAAGAATGTTGGTACAGAGGACACCAACGCCACCGGCAGGGAATGCCGTCGCCGAACCGGCGACGATGCCTCTTGTCCGTGTCGTCGACGACGAACTTTCCATCCAGACGCTGTTCGCGCGCATGGGCTGCCTCGGCGGCTTCGCCGTGACGACCCACACCACGGCCCAAGCCCTGCTGGATTCCCTCGACGAGCAACGGCCTGGTTGCTTGGTGCTCGACTTGATCCTGCCGGATCGGACCGGCATCGAGTTGCTGCAAGAACTAGGCACCCGCGGTTGCACGCTGCCGGTCGTGTTCATGAGCGGCATGGCGCGCATCTCCGAAGCCGTCAGGGCCCTCAAGCTCGGCAGTGTCGACTTCATCGAGAAGCCGTTCGATCTGCAAGAGATGCTGGCGACCATCCAGCGCGCCATTGGTCTCGATCAGGAGCGACGCCAAGCGGGCGCGTGCCACGAGACGCTCCGCAAGCGCTTCTGCCAACTGACGCCGCGCGAATGCGAAGTCATGGAGCAGGTCGTGCAAGGTGCTGCTAACAAGGAAGTCGCCGCGCGTTTGGGCCTCAGCCCCAAGACCGTCGAGGTGCACCGCGCCAATGTCATGCGCAAGACCCAAGCGGCGTCGCTCGCCGAACTCGTGCGCATGCACGTCGCCGTCCGCGCCTGACCGTCGCCGTTCGTCACGCTCAATACAACAACGTGGCGAGGCGTCGGCGGTAGTCGTCGAGCACTTCTTGGTCCTCGCCGACGACCACGAAACACAACAGCATCGCCTTGCGCGCGAGGCCGGATCGGCAACTCTTGTCGGCGCGAACGGATTCGAGCAGGGCCGCCATCGCCCCCTCCATGTCCGCGGCCAATAGACGCTGACGAGCCACCGCGAGCGACTTCTCGGCTGCGGACTTTGCGTCTTCGAGCTTGGCCTCAAGCCACTCCGCACCCGCCAGCAAACGCTGCACTCCGTCGTAGTGTTCGTCTTCTTCCAGCCAGCCGACGAGAGCCTCGCGCAAGCCAGCCGCATTACCCGCCGCCGCCGCTACTTTCGCCCGCGCAAACCGCGCTGCGGGACTCGCCGGATCGACCGCAACTGGCGCCAGTTCTGACTCGGGCTTTGGCAGCACCATCGGCTCGATGCCGTTCTTGGCGAGGAACCGCCGAATCTCGACTTCCGGCAAGGCCCCCGAGAAGCCGTCGATTGGGCGGCCGCCATCCAGCAGTACGCAGAACGGAATGCCCTGTACCTGAAAGGCATAGGCCAGATCCTGCTCTTTGTCAGAATCGACTTTGGCGAGCTCGAAGCCACCCTGGAACTCGGCTGCCAACCGCTCGAGGATCGGCCCCAGCGTTTTGCACGGACCACACCACGATGCCCAGAAGTCGAGCAACACGGGCCTGGTCATCGATTGCTCGACTGCGTCCTTCTGAAAGTTCGCCGCGGTTACTTCGCGAACGTGGTTGGCTGGCATGCGGCTGTCTGTAGGTGCCCGGGCGCATGCCGTCAATGCATCGTTTGACGCTGTCGTTACGCGTTCGCAACAGAAGCCCGTTTTGTCGACGCGATCAGCGGCCGCGCCTCGGAACTGCTGCTCCGGCACAGAAGTTGGACATGGGTGTGTACCGGCTTGAGGCCTCGCATTTCCAGGGATGGAGTGCGTGAGAGAGAGGCGACCGTTGCCTCAAGTCGGCATCTTCCCGCTGCCTCAGACGCGGCTCCCTCAGACAAGCAGCCCTCAGACAGCGGGAGCGCCGATCGAGCCGAGCAGAGCCGTCACCAGCTCCAGCGCGCCGTACCCGAGCACCACGAAGCCAAGCTGCACCACCAACGCAATGGTCGCGGCACTGCGCGTGAGACCGAACAGCAGCGATAGCCAGAACAGCGCCAGCGTCGAGTTGCCGAGCAGCATCAAGACCACGCTCAGGTTGTTGCACGGAACGGCGACGAACTGAACCAAACCGGTCGCCAGGTACCACAGCGCGACCCCGACGCTGCGACCAAGGCTGGCGACTTCTGCCCCGGACACTTGCACGGACAAATGGACTACCAAACTGGCGGCAATCGCGAGCAGCAGAGAAAGACTCACCCACAGCGAGGGTGCCGTCGGCGTCAACCAGGGATAGGCCTCGTCGAGCCGTTCCAGCCGAGCGCGCCCGAGCGAGCGATGACGAACATCGTGCGGCAAGTGATCGGCCGCCGTCGGATCGATCGAGTCGGGCAACGGTCCCTTCCACGTGATCTTTGGTTCGCTCACACTGGGCGGCGCTTCTCCGCTCGGCGGGTCGCCGATCTCAATCTGCACCTTCCGTTCCTGGGCAACGCCAAGCGCAGCGAACAACACCGCGAGAAGGCCAGCTAGGAAGGCATGCATGCGCGCAGAATCGTCGCGGACCCGGCGGTGCCTTGAGTTGGTGGGTCAATGTCGCGATGCGCAACGTCCCGCTTTGGGATGGCGGGGTTTGTCCGCAGCGAGCAGCACCGTGATTCTCCCGTTGGTGAGGACGTGTTAGCGTGCGGCCAACGCGCCGCCTTGCGCAGGCGCTTTCATCGTATGCATGCCTTCGCTCTGCCATTGTTGGTCACATTTGCCACCCTCGCTGTCGGCCAAGACCCCAAGCCGACCTTGGCGCCAGACCTGCGAGCACTTGCTGCACGCGTCGAATTGGCCCACCGGCCAAACGGACCGGTGCCGGTCGTCACGGCTCTGCGCGGCACCTTCGCGGTTGAATTGCTCGACAAGGCAGCTGAGCAGCGCGGCCAAGCCGAGCTGGATGTGAAGTACTTGGAATGGCAACGCCCCGGCAGCACCAAGGTGTTGCCGCTGATCCGCTACGAAGTGCGCGATGCCTCCACGCCGGTGGTTCGTGGCCGCGACCGCGAAGGCCCATGGCAGTTGTTCCAGGGCACGCCGCGCGATCTGACGAGTGCCGAGTTCGTTCAGGACTTGGCGGCGTATCAGCGCCACAGCAACCTGACACGGCAACTGCTCCGCTTCCTGTCACCCGGCGACGTCCTGCGCTCACTCCACAAGGCCACCCCGGTGGCCGATGAAACGCTGGCGATCACGATTGCGATCAAGCTGCTCTGTCAGACCGTGCAAGGCGAACTACCAGCGTTCCCGCTGTTGCAGCAAGGCGGTGAGGATGCCCCAGTGTGGCTCAAGATCTGGGTCAACAAGGAGGACGGGCGCCTAGTGGCCATCGACGCGTGGCCACTCAAAGACGGCAAGCAGGACGACACGCGCGGTGAACGCATCTTGCTGAGCAACCTCGAAGTGGATGACGGCATCCTCGTGCCACACAGCGTCGAACACTTGTTCCGCCAGCCCAGTGGCCAACTGAGCCTGCAATCCCGCGCAACCTTGCGCACGCTGTCGCTGCGTCCCGAACTGCGCGCCGAGGACTTCGACCGCAAGAAGTGACGGCCGTCGAATGCAACAACTCAACAACGCCGACGAAAGTAGCGTTCGAGCTCCGCTGTCGAAAACGTCAATACCGTAGGGCGACCGTGCGGACAGTTGTGCGGGTGCTCCAACGTCGCGGCCTCGACCAACAGCGACTGGATCTCGGCGTCCGACAGGCGATCACCGCTCATCACCGCGGACCGACAGGCCATCGAATGAAAGCGCTCCGCTACGACATGACGCAGCGGCTCCGCCCCGGCCACTTCGTCGCCCACTAGCAGCGAGCGAACAAGTTTCTTGCAGTCGAGTTTGGCGAGCACGGTGGGCACACCGTTGACGGCGATCGAAGCAGGCCCAAACGGTTCCACCAATAGCCCCTCCGCCGCGAGCAGTTCTTGCGACGTCGTCAGCCAAGCCATCTCGCTCGGCGAGACCTCGACGACAACCGGCACCAACAGACGTTGGATCTGCACCGCACGGGCGGCGTGCTGGCGACGCAGCCGTTCGTACATCACACGTTCGTGCAAGGCGTGTTGGTCGACCACCAGGAGTCCATCGGGCCCCTCGAGCAGCAGGTAGAGGTCCATCACCTGCAAGTAGCGGCCGGTCGCGCGCACGAACGGATTGGGGCGCGCGGCGGGCGCCGTCGCGCCATGCGTGGTTGGGGTGGCGGTCGACACTTCACGCACGGTGTGTGACGTCGGCACCACGGCCGCCGGCGCGAAGCCGAGGGCGCTCTCGCCAAACAGCGTCGACGGCAACGCCGGAAAACCCGAACGAGCGCGCGGCATCTCCGCCGCGATGACAACACCGCCCGCTGAGAGATTCATGCCTAGCCGCCCTTGCAACACAGCGCGCACCGTCTCGTGCAGGCAACCCGCAACCTTGCGAGCTTCCACCAACCGCACTTCGGCTTTGCGCGGATGGATGTTCACATCGACTTGGTCCGCCGGCAGCGTCAGCTGCAACACGTACACCGGAAAGCGCCCACCCATCAGGTACTCACGGAACGCTTGGCGGACCGCGTACAGAGCACTGCTCTCGCGGGCCAAGCGCCCGTTGACGAACATCAGTTCCAGCTTGCCATCGCGACGGGCCAAGTCTGGTTCACCGACCAACCCCTCGACCGACAAGCCGGCGAACGTGCGTGCCACCGGCACCAAGCCCTTGCCGAGTTCGTCACCAAAGCAGCGCTGGAATCGCTGCGCCAAGGTGTCGCCGTGCGGCAGCCGCAAGATCTCTTTCTCGTCGGCCACGAACGTGAAATCGACATCGAGGCGCGCTAGCGACAACTCCGCGATCAGCTCTTGGATGCGCGCGCGTTCGGCGTGAGCGCTCTTCAAGAAGCGGCGGCGCGCCGGCACGTTGAAGAACAGGTCGCGCACTTCGATGCGCGTGCCTTCCGGACAACCACACGGTTGGCTCGGGGTCTCGACGCCGCCTTCACAACGAATCTCCCAGCCCTCGCGCGCACCGTGTCGCCGACTCTGGATGCGAGCCTTCGCAACGGCCCCAATCGACGCGAGCGCTTCGCCGCGGAACCCAAGGCTGCCAATGTGTTCGAGGTCGTGCACGTCAGCGAGCTTGCTGGTCGCGTGGCTCGCGAACGCCAACGGCAGGTCTTCCGGCAAGAAGCCGTCGCCATCGTCGCCGACCAGAATCAGCTCCGCTCCACCACTGCGCACCTCGACGCGCACGCGCGTCGCACCGGCGTCTAGGGAGTTCTCAACCAACTCCTTGACGACCGAAGACGACCGCTCGACGACCTCGCCCGCGGCAATCTGATTGATCACGGCCGGCGACAGTTTCTTGATCACAGTTCGAGATCCTCGGCGGTGGGGATGGGCGCCCCATCGAACCACTGCGTCAGAAAGCGTTCGAGCAGGGCATCCGGATCTTCGCCGCTGAGGCGACTCAGGCGCTGGCAGGCGTGCAGCGCCAGCAAGCCCCGTCGCAAGCGCCCCATCGTCTGCTTCTGGACCTGTTCGACGAAGCGCTCCACAAACTGACGGACGCCGAGCATGGTTGGCAAATCGCGCACGGACACACCTTCATCGAGCAGGTGGCGGCCCTCCAACACGGTAGCCATCTGCCCGAACAACCAGCTCGTGGTGAACGGCAACAGGCCGCCGGTGTCCATGTTCTTGCCGTCCTTGCCTCGCACGCCGCGGTCGAACATCGCCCGCACCGACCGGAAGGCGGCGCGTCGGTCTCCCGCCAGCACCGCGTCGGCAAGTTCGAACGGCGTCGACGCGAAACTCGTCGTCAGCTTGCCGCGCAGATCGGTCGGCGACAGCGGCGTCCGCTTGGCGTCAGCCCCGAATTGATCGCGCAAACGCTGCAACTCTGCCAACAACTCACCTGGCATCTTGCCGACTTGCATCACGAGCAACCAAGCGGCCTCAGGTTGCAGCGGCACGCCGAGACTGCGGGCACGACCAACGATCCACTTGCACAGTTCCCCTTCAAGCGGGCTGCGCGAACGGTCGTAGGGCTGGTCGTAGAGGTCGCGAAACTCGAAGAAGCTGCCGCTGTCCGCCAACGCCTTGACCAGGGTCTGTGCCGCCTTTTTGCGCTTGTCGAGCTTGTTGGCTTCGAGCACGAGGCCACAGCCCTTGCCAAACTTCGGCATTGCCGCCGCCAAGGTCGCAACGTGCTTCTGCCACCAAGCTGCACCGCGGCGCACGACCACGAACGCGACCTTCGCGAACAAGCCACCGCCGCGCAGGTCTAGCAACTCGGGACACGCCGCCATCGCCGCAGCGTCGGCGGTGGCGGGGTTGGCGGGGTTGGCGGGGTTGCCATCGCTGCCACCGTCGCCATTGCCACCGTCGCCACTGCCACCGTCGCCACTGCCACTGTCGCCATCGTCCGCCTCCTCGCCACCACCGCTGCCTTCGACACGCTCTTCACCGGCGTCGATCACACGTAGTTCCGCATCCTTGGGCACCGCAGCGATCAGGCGATCGATCGCTTCAGCACGAAAGTGATCGCTGGCGCCAGTGATGAGCGTGACCGCCGGCAGCCCCCGTGCGGCGAGTGAGTGCACGCGGGCGAGTTCATCAGCTGGGTTGGGGACTGCCATGGCTGCTCAGAATCCGCGCGGACGACCGAACACATAGAGATCCAGACAGCCAGCCGCAAACATCACGGCAGCGATCGTGCCGTTCGCGGTGAAGAAGGCCATATCGATGCGCGACAGGTCAGCCGGGCGCAGCAATCGATGTTGCCAGACCAACAGTGCCGCAGCGAGTGCAGTTCCAGCGAGATAGGCAGTGCCAAGCGGCGCCAACCAGCCAAAAACAAAGAACCCCACGACGGCGAACGCATGCAGCAGTCGCGCCCCCCACATTGCCGAGCGCGCGCCCCAAAGTGCCGGCAGCGAGAAGAGTCCATGTTGGCGATCAAACGCCTCGTCTTGACACGCATAGAGCACGTCGAAGCCGGCCACCCACGCTGCCACCGCCAAGCCCAGTGAGAACGGCGCCCACGTGCGGTCGCCAAACTGTCCATCGGCGGCGAGCCATGCGGCCAAGGGCGAGATGCCCAGTGCCAAGCCGAGCCACACGTGGCACAGGGCCGAGAAGCGCTTCACATGGCTGTAGGCGAGCAACCAAGCGAGCGTCGGCAAACCGAGCCAGAGGCATAGCGGTGACAACAACCAACAGCAGCCCAGAAACAAGGCGCCGGCGACCACAGCCAGCCCCAAGGCACTGCGCGGTGAAACCAAGCCGCGCGGAATTTCGCGCCCCGCCGTGCGTGGGTTCTTGGCATCGAGGTCGCGGTCAGCGAAACGGTTGTAGGCCATCGCCGCCGTTCGCGCCGTGACGACCGCGATCACGACCAAGGCCAACAAGCGCCAAGAAGGCTTGCCGTCGGTAGCAGCGAGCAGTGACAGCAAAGCAAATGGCAGCGCGAAGACGGAGTGCGACAACTTGATCAGCGACGCAAACCTCCGCACGCACCCCGTCGCGCCAGCTGCACCGCTCATTCTTCCCCCTCATGCCAAGGCGATGACGGCGGGGTCGCATCAGGCGTCTGCCAGCGGCGCACCAACGTGTGCTCAAGGCCCAGTCGATCGAGGATCTTCCCGACCACAAAGTCGACCAGCTGCTGCACCGTCGTTGGTCGATGGTAGAAGCCAGGCATCGCCGGCAGCACGATCGCTGACAAGCGCGCGAGGTCGAGCATGTTCTGCAAGTGCACAATCGACAGCGGCGTCTCTCGCGGCACCAACACCAGCGGTCGCCCTTCCTTGAGAGCCACGTCGGCAGCGCGCTCGACTAGGTTGCTGGAGAAGCCGTGCGCGATCCGCGCCAGGGTGCCCATGCTGCACGGGCACACGATCGTCGCGCGGAAGCCGGCACTGCCTGATGCTGGCGCCGCCTCCACCGCGTCCAGTGCGTGCACACGCAGTCGTTGCCGCAAGGAGGCGTCGAACAAGGCCGCCAAGTCGGGCCG
>CANEYR010000076.1 GCA_947444055.1 Planctomycetota bacterium | reverse complement strand
GCGGCGGGCGCGATCGTGGTGTCGCTCAACACGCGCTTGTCGGTGGCGGAGCAAGCCAACATTCTGCGTCTCAGCCAAACGCGCCTCTTGCTGCATGACAGCGCGCACGCGGATCGCGCCGCCGAACTCGCCACCACTCTGCCGTGCGGCACGACGCTCGTGACGCCAGCGATCGCCGACGGCACCGCCACGACCGCACCCCTGCCACTCGCCGCCGCGGACGAGCCCGCCCATCTGTACTTCACCAGTGGCACCACCGGCGCGCCCAAGGGTGTGGTGCTCACGCATCGCAATGTCTGCACGCATGCGCTCGCCGCCGTGCAAGAGCTCAGCCTCGCCGCCACCGACACCTGGGCACACATCGCCCCGATGTTTCATCTCGCCGATGCGTGGGCAACGTTCGCGATCACCGCAGTTGGCGGCACGCATGTGTTCTTGCCGCACTTCACCGCCGACGCCGCGCTCGACTTGCTCGCGCACGAACGCGTCACCATCACCAACCTGGTGCCGACGATGCTCAACATGATGGTGAAGGCACCCGGCGCTGCGGACCGCGCGTACTCGCTGCGGGTGATGCTGAGTGGCGGAGCGCCGATCGCCCCCGATGTCGTCGCGCGCATTCTGGCGACGTTCCGCTGCGACTATGTGCAGACCTATGGCATGACAGAGACGAGTCCATACCTGACGCTCAGCCTGCTGACGCCGGAACTCCGGCAATTGCCGGCAGACCAACAACTGCTCTGGAAGTGCAAGACGGGGCGACCGTTCCAAGGCATCACGCTGCAAGTCGTCGATGACGTGGGTGTGGCGGTCGTCGCCGATGGCCGCACCGTTGGCGAGATCCGCGTGAAGGGCGCGACGGTGACGCCTGGCTACTGGCAGAACGAGGCGGCGACCGCGGCGGCCTTCGATCGCGATGGGTTCTTGCGCACGGGCGACCTCGCCACCATCGACAGCCACGGCTACGTCGACATCGTCGATCGCAAGAAGGACGTCATCAAGACCGGTGGCGAAGCGGTCTACTCGATCGAGGTCGAGAACGTGCTCTACGCGCATGCGGCAGTGCTCGAGTGCGCGGTGTTCGGAGTGCCCGACCCACACTGGGGAGAACGCGTCACCGCGGCCGTCGTGCTTCGCCCAAGCACCACGGCGACCAGCAGCGAACTCATCACGTTCTGCAAAGAACGCATCGCGCACTTCAAGGCCCCCAAGGACGTGCTCTTCCTCGACGCATTGCCGCGCACTGGCTCCGGCAAGATCACCAAGAAGGCACTGCGCGACGCCGCCCTCGCGGCAAACCAGTAGAGCCCGCGCGCTGGCTCAGCGGATCTCGAACGCGAGACCGTTCGACCACGACAAGCCGCCGGCCACCGCTTCCAGCCCAACGTGCTGCGCGTAGAAGCGCTGGCCAGCGAAGCTCGGCGGCAGTGCTAGCGAGAACGACAGGTTGGCCGGCCCGACGTTGCCAGCGACGCCAGCGAACGTCACGTCGCCGCTGGCCAGCAGCGAGCAGCCGCTGGTGCCGAGCAGCGGATCGAGCAGCAGTGGCAGCGGGTTGCCGAGGTAGTTCGTGTTGCTGAGTCCGAGCACCAGCACACCGGGAGTGTTCGCGGCGTGGTTGATCGAGGTCATGGTGATCGTTTGCCCGACGCGGAAGGCGCCGCTCGCGCGCAGCGTTGCCAAGCCAAACGCGGCGTTGCATGCATCGCCGTAGGGACGCCCGTAGCCACGCCCGCCAACTACGGCGATGCCGTTGACGTTGCCGTTCGGGCTCGTGTTGTTGACGAGGAACACCGGCGCGCCGCCCGCGCGCGGAATGCGATAGACCTGTCCAGTGCCGCCACCGGCGATGAGGTCCCCGTTGTGATCGATGTCGAGTGCATTGGGGCCGGGCACCGAGCCTGCCGGGCAGACGTTGGTAACGCCGCCGCCGGCCGCGATACGAATGACGCGGTTGACAGTCAGCACCGTGGCGAGGGCTTCGCCGGTGATCGGATCGAACGCAATTCCCGTGACGTAGCCGCCGAGCCCGCTGACTACCGGTGTCGCATTCGCCGTCGTTGCCCCCGCGGGCAGCCGGTAGATGGCACCGCTGCCACCAGCAAGCACGTCGCCGGTCAGTGGATCGAACGCGTGGCAGTTGAGGTCGCCACCCCACGGTTGCGCACCGCTCGTCAGATCGGTGACGAGGTTGGTCACTGGATCGAAGCGGCGCATCTGGCCCGAACCCGCATCGCTAAACACAAGGCGCCGCTGCTCGTCGAACGACAGATTGCAGGCGATGCCGACGTTGGTGGTGCGCAGCGCGTAGCTGACCGAGCCAGGACCCAGGATCTGCGCGCGGCCAAGGAACCCAAAGCCGGCGAGCCAAAACGTGTGCGGCGTCGCGTCGTCCCACAGAATCGTCTGCGAGGTGCCGCCGCCGAAACCTGCGGTCGCGTATGGCGCGACGCTGGTCTGCAAGATGCCGAACGAAGTGGTCGAGAAGCCGGTCAGCGCGATGTCGCCGACCAGGGTCTGCGCGGCGACCGACGGGATGACGAGTAGTGCGGCGAGTAGCGCGGTGTGCATGTTCATTAGGTGGGGGGCCGATGTTGGGTGGTCGGCACGCACCCGTCAAGACGTGCCAACCCATCGCATCACCGCATGCACCGCGGTCGCCCCGACGAACTGCTACTGCTGACGATGGTTCCGCTCGATGTGCTCGCGCATCGGATCGCCGCCAAAGTCGCGTTCGAGATCGCGCCAGACGACATGCACATGGTTGGCATCGTTCTGCGTGTTGTCGTATTCGATCGCGAACTTCGCACCGTGCACGCGCCAGTAGTGGCCTTGGCCACGCTCGCTGCCGCCAGCCCACGCAAAGTGCGCATTCACGAACTCCGGCCGCAGCCGTTCCAGCTCGCGTTCGGCGAACTCACCGCGCAGGTTGCGCGCAAACAACTCGACCAGCCGCCACATCTGCGCCCGCTGCGTCGCCGTCATCGCCGCGGCACTCAAACCTCTTGGCACACCCAACGTCGAAAACGCCGCCGCGGGACCAAGCAAGACATCCGGCGGTGCCTTGTCGGCGATGACGGCCTGCGCACGTTGGCCAGCATCGAGGCTCGCCAGTAGGTCGCGGGCGAGATCTTCTTCGGCCGCCAACACGCGGCTACCGGCGTTGGGGCCTTCGCGCAGTTCGTGCGGGTTGGTGCCGAGGAAGTGCGGCGTCGCGCCAACGAGCAACCCATCCGAGAAGGTGAAGTGCAGCGACACATGATGGCCCTGCAAGCGCACGGCAAACGGCATGCTCGCGATCGGCATGCCGAAGACCAGCAACGTGTAGCGACCGGGATCGCGATGGCTGGCGTCGCGACCACCCTTGCCTTCGAGTTCGCGTAGCACGCTCTCGAGTTGCACGATCGCCATCGTCTTGGTGTAGCCCTGTGTGCTCAGCAGCGACCGCAGCACCGCCTGCGCGCAGTCCATCGCCGCCGCATCGAGCACACCGAACTCAACGCCCGCGTAGCGCCCCGGTACGAACGCCCACCGCGTGCGTTCGGCATCACTGAGTGGGCGGTTGGCGAGTTCGCGTTGCGCCGGCGGCAACGTTCGCAAGAACTCACGCAACGTCGTGGCAATCTCGACGACTGCCGCCTCGGCGGTTGGCGCAGAACTCGCGCAGCCGAAGGTTGCCGCCCACAGCCCGAAGGCACAAAGCACAGTTCGCTTCATCGCGCCAGCGTAAGCGAGCATGTGCCATGCCGTTGCCATGCCGTTGCCATGGCCTTGGCAACGGCGGCGTCGGCATCCTTGCAGGAAGGAGGTCCGCCGCGTTTGATTCTCGGCCGTGTACTCCACCGCCGAATGAGCGCGCCATCCCCTGATCGGCGCATGGCGGGGCTGATGATCGGTGCTCTGGGCATCGTCTTTGGCGACATTGGCACGAGCCCGCTCTACGCGTTGAAGGAGTGCTTCGATCCTTCGCACGGTGTCGCCGTCAACCAAGCCAACGTGCTCGGCGTGTTGTCGATGGTGGTGTGGACGCTCGTGCTGATCGTCTGCGGCAAGTACGTCACCTTCGTCCTGCGCGCCGACAACCGCGGTGAAGGTGGCATCCTGGCGCTGCTGTCGCTGGCCTTTGGCGAAGCGAAGCCCAAGAGTCGGCGGCGCGCGGCCTTGATGGCGCTTGGCGTGTTCGGCGCGGCTCTGCTCTACGGCGATGGCATCATCACACCGTGCGTCACCGTGATGGGTGCGATCGAAGGTCTCAAAGTCGCGACGCCGTTGTTCACGCCGTACATCGTGCCGATCAGCATCGTCGTGCTGATTCTGGTGTTCGCCTTCCAGCACGTCGGCACTGGCCGCGTCGGCACCGTGCTCGGGCCGATCATGCTGGTCTGGTTCGTGTGCCTAGCCATCCTCGGCGTGCGCGGCATTGCCATGGCGCCGACGGTGCTGCAGGCGCTGCTGCCGTGGCATGCACTGACGTTCGTAGCCGAGAACGGGTTCACCGGGTTCCTCGTGATCGGCACCGTGTTCTTGGTGGTGACTGGCGCCGAAGCTCTGTACGCCGACCTCGGCCACTTCGGCCGCAAGCCCATCCATCTGGCCTGGTTCCTGATCGCGTTCCCAGCGCTGCTGCTCAATTACCTCGGGCAAGGCGGCTTGCTGATCAGCGATCCAACTCGCGTCGAAAACCCATTCTTCTATTTGGCGCCCAGCTACGCCCTCTACCCGCTCGTCGCGCTGTCCGTGGCGGCCTCCGCGATCGCGTCGCAAGCGCTGATCGCCGGCACCTTCTCGATCACCATGCAGGCGATCCAGCTCGGCTACCTGCCGCGCATGGAGATCCGGCACACGTCTCCCGATGAACGCGGCCAGATCTATCTGCCGCACGTCAACTGGCTGTTGATGCTGAGCTGCATCGGCTTGTGCCTTGGCTTTGGCTCATCGAGTGCGCTCGCCTCCGCCTACGGCATCGCGGTCACGCTGACGATGCTGATCACGACGGTGCTGTTCTACTTCGCGGCGAGGCGCGTCTTCGGCTGGCCAGCCTGGCGGGCAGCGTTGTTGTGCAGTTGCTTCCTGGTGCTGGAGCTCCTCTTCTTCGGCGCCAACGCCGTCAAGATCGCGCACGGCGGTTGGTTCCCGCTGCTGGTCGCCGTCGGCATCTTCACGGTGATGTACACCTGGAAGGCCGGCCGCCGCGTGCTGGGCGAGCGTTACGGCACGCTGATGCTCTCCACGGACGCCTTCCTCGAGAGCCTGCGCCACAGTCCACCGTTGCGAGTGCCCGGCACCGCGGTCTACATGGCCGGCAGCGCCAACGGCACGCCGATGGCCCTGCTGCACAATCTCAAGCACAACAAGGTGCTGCACGAACAGGTGCTGCTGCTGACCATCACCATCTCCGAAGAGCCGCACGTGCCCGACGACCAGCGCGTGCGCTACGAAACGCTGCCGCAGGGCTTCAGCCGCATCATCGCGCAGTATGGATTCATGGAGCGCCCGCGTGTGCTCGAACTGCTGAAGCGATGGAAGCAGGAGGAAGGCGAACTGCGCATCAGCGAGACCACGTTCTTCCTGAGCCGCGAGACGATCGTTCCCGCCAAGCGCCGCCGCATGTCGCTGTGGCGCTCGGTGCTGTTTGCGTTCTTGTCGCGCAATGCACAGCCGGCCACCGCCTTCTTCGGGTTGCCCGCGAATCGCACCGTCGAACTCGGCATGCAGATCGAGTTCTGACGACGGCAGCGGGCGGCGAGCTACTCACGACGACCGTCAGCGGCTCAGCGCGGCGGCAGTTCGAGCTTCACCACCGCGCGCCCCGTCGGTGGCACGATGACCTCCACAATCGCGGTCTGATGATGGTTCGCGGTGACAAACAGACGGTGCGGCCCTGGTGGGACGCGGCGCAGCAAGGTGACGCCATCGAGTCGGACGACTTCGTCGCCGACGAACACCGCGGCGAATGCCCCTTGCTCGGTCTTGGACGTGACCTCGAGCAGCACTTCGCCAGCGGGCATCTGCAGAGTCCATGGCCCCTCACCCGTGAGCGGAAAGCGAACGCGCAGATCGACGACGTGGTTGGCACCGGCTGCTGTCTCCTCCGGTCTCCCGCCAGCGATCACCATCGCGTCCCCCGCCATCGGGTCCGGCCCGCGCCAACCACCGTCGGAATCGAGCGCCAGACTCGGCGGCGTATCGCGCACTTCGTTCCAACCTGTGCGCACGAACCCAACCACCGCCGCGAGCGGTTCGCCGTCAGCCGCCAGCAGGCGCAGACGCGGGGGGCCATCGATGATGATCGTGCCAAGGTCGACGTGCGCATCATCGGCGCGCGGCGGCAGCAACACCGGCATCACACGCTCGGTCTCGTCCGCGCCGCCGACGATGACGAACGCCAAGCCCTCAAGCTCAGTCGTCAACGTGAACGCACCCGACGTCTCGACCGTTGGCGCGTCATCGATCCGGTCAAAGCCAGGCACGCCGTTGCCCACCGCCAGCACCGACAGCGAGGACTGCACGGGATCTCCCTCGGCATCGACGAGTCGACCGGTGATGCGCGTGGCCTGAAACCAGGACAGCTGCAGGCTGGCACCGGGCTGCACTTGCCCACGTTCGTAAGCAAACAGACGTCGCTGGTCGGGCTGCTCGCTGGTCAAGAACAACCAGAACGGTTCATCCGGCAACCCGATCGCGCGCCCCTGCAAGACCTGCTGTGAAATGTCGCGCCGCGCGCTGGCCGTTCGCAGTTCGACGTCGACCGTTTGCATGCGGTTGTCGACATGGACATGCATCGTGGGCAACGGCGTTGGTCGCAGCTCGAACACGTTCTCGCCGCCTGCGCGCACGACGATCACCTGCTGCGTCGTCGCGTGGTCGTCGCCGAGGAACATCACTTCGTGGCTGCCCGGTTGCAGCCAGACGTGGGTGTCTCCCTCGCGGTCGTCGATGCCCCCCTTGACCTCGGTGCGCTTCGGCAAGGGCCCGAAGAATTGAAAGCGGGCCCCCGACAACGCCTGACCGGAGCTGTCGACAATCGACAGGTTGACGCGCTCCCCGTCGCCAGCGGTTGGTCCCGTCGAGGTGAGGTTCACGACCTGCGTCTTCTCCCCGTTCGGCGTCGGCAACTGCAACCGAAACGGCTGCTCGCGCGGTCGCTCAAAGATCACGTGGTGCTGGCCATGCCACACGTTTGGGTCGACCTCGTCGTCGGACCCGTAGAGGCGGAAGGCGCCGCTCGCATCCGTTCGCGTCCACGGCCCACGGTGCACGCCGCCCCCGCCGACGAACGCGCCAGCGACCCCCTTACCTGCAGCGTCGACCACGACGCCGATCGAGGTCACACCCGGCTCGATGCGAAACACCGCGGGCGCCTGCCCAGGAAACCAGCGGAGCTGCTCGTAGCCCAGACCCAGATCCGGATGCTCGACGTAGAGATCAGCGATGTCGTTGTGCGGGTCGACGCCCGCCAACAGCGCGAGCCCATTCGCATCGGTGCGCGCATGCGCGATGTCCGGCGTGTGGCCGCAGCCGCCGCAGAACCCGACCAAGGCATCGACGGCGGGACGGTCGAGCCAATCGACGACGCGGATCGGCATCGCCACCGCCGGCGCCAGATGCACGATGCTGTTCTCGGTGCACCTCATATTGGTCGTCGGGCCATAACCCGGCGCCCGCACAACTATCCAACCCCAGTGCTGGTAACCCGGCGCTCGCTCATCGGCGCGAACGTTCACGAAACCGTCCGCATCGGCAACCGCACGCATCTGCCACCAAAACTCACCGCGCATCGGGTGGTTGCTCTCTGCAACCAACAACAACTCCGCACCGGCAATCGGGGCACCGGTGATGCCATCGACGACGCGCGTCGTCAGCCACCGTTCTTCACCCAAATAACACACTCTCTCTGCCGAGTAGATCTGCTTCGTGAACGTGACCTTGGCGTCTTGACCGGCGAGACCGCTGGCCAACAGGAACAAGGAAAGAACGGTGACACGCCAGCAGGACAAGTTCATGCAAAGGGGCGCGCGCAAGCAAACGACGTTCCACCGCTCACGGCCGGCGCAGCACGACGATGCGGTTGGTGTTGGTGCCCGACTTGTTGTTGTCGATGCCCCAACAGTTGGCGGTCTTGGTGAACTGCTGCGCGTTGATCATCACTAGCATCGGCACGAAGCCAGCGCTCGCCGCGATCGGCACGACAGCTTCTTCGAGGCGAATGCTGCCGCCCTTCACTTCCCCCACCTCAAACGCGACGTAACCGCCTGGGCGAACGATCCGGTGCAGCTCGACGAACACTTCGCGCATCGCCGCCTGCCAAAGTTCGACCGTGCGCGCCATCGTGATCGGAACGGTCGCGGCGTCGATGCCGCAGAACCAGCAACGCAGCCAGTTGTCCGCCGCGTACTGCACAACATCCAAGAACGGCGGTGACGTGACGACCAACTGCACGCTCGCGGTTGGCAGCGCGATAGCGCTCGCGGGACCCGTGGTCCACACCGCGCGCTCGGCGAGCGCATCGCTCTGGCGGCGCCACAACGGATTGACGTCCTGCAGCAGCGCCTTCGACTTCTTCTTGATGATCGCGCGCACGTCGCGCGGCTCTGGCACCTGGTTGCGCTTCTGGTTGATCTTGCGTTGCGCCGTCGGCGACGTCGCTTGGTTGGGCGGCAGTGTGTAGACGGAGAAGAAGCCCGGCGAGTGCCCGGTGAGGCGATTGACCGCCACCATGCGAATCCAATCGTCGACCGCGTCGAGTTCGCCCGCAGCCGTGCGCCGCAGCAAGTAGTCGCGCAGTGCATTGATCGCGCGCAGCGTGTCGGCATGGAAGAACACCAACAGGTCGTCATCGAGCGCCCCGTTCCACGCGAGGTCGAGCGCATCAAGTCGTGCCGCAATGGCAGCGAGCGACGGCGGCCGCAAGCGCGGCCGGACCAACATCGTCGACACCGGATTGACGTCATTGCCGCAAGGCAGGCGCCCGCGCAGTGCCGCTTCGAGCGGTGTGGTGCCGCGGCCCATGAAGGGATCGAGCACACGATCGCCCGGTTGCGACAGCCGCTCGATGAAGAACGCCGGCAGCGACGGCTTGAAGCAAGCGCGGTAGCTGACTTCGTGCAGGCTGTGCCCTTCGCGTTGTTGCGACGTCCAGAATTCGTTGGTGAACGTCGGCACCCGCAGCGCACCGACACATAGTTCGCCCACCAGCGTGCGCGCCCCAAACGCCGCGAACGCGCGCAGCTCGGCGGCGAGATCGTGCGGCTCGCGCGCGCATTCGGGGGCCGGTTCACTCATCCCCGCATGAGAACTGTTCGGGGACCAGGGAGCAACCGCTCACTCTGGCGTGGCCGGCTCAGTTGCTTCGCGTCGTCGAGCGATCGGCGCACTTTCGCACGCGGTATGCTCGCTGCGATGCGCACGCCCTCGCTAGTCGTCGCTCCCCTGTTGCTCGTCTGCCTGCACGCGCAGAACCTCGCCGCCAAGGTCGACGTCTTGGCCAAACCGCTGGTCGATGCTGGCCTCACTCCCAGTCTCGTCGTTGGCGTGCTCGACGGCGACACCACGCTGGTGCGCGGCTATGGCCAGGTCGGCGACCAGGCACCGACCGGCGACACCCTGTACGAGATCGGCTCGGTGTCGAAGGTGTTCACCGGCCTGCTGCTCGCCGACGCGGTGACGCGCGGCATCTGCAAACTCGACGACCCGGCGCCGAGCCTGCTGCCCGAGGGCGTCACGATGCAGAAGTGGGAGACGACGCCGGTGCTGCTGTGGCATCTGTCGACGCATACGTCGGGCATGCCACGCCTACCCGACATGAAGGGCAGCGAAGCCAACGATCCGTACGCGCACTTCGACGAGGCCAGGCTGTTGGCGGCGCTCGGCAAGACGCGCATCCGCTGGGAGCCGGGTAGCAAGTATGAGTACTCAAACTTCGCCGTCGGCCTGCTCGGGCACCTGCTCGCGAAGAAGCAGGGTTTCGCGTCGTTCGGTGAACTGCTGGCGGCGCGCATCGCGACTCCGCTCGCGATGAAGGACACGACGGTCCTGCTCAGTGACGCCCAGCGCGCGCGCATGGCGCCGCCGAGCAACGTCGATGGCGAACCGGAACATGTGTGGGATCTGGCGACGCTGGCGGGGGCGGGCGGCATTCGCTCGTCGGTCGCCGACATGCTGAAGTTCGCGCGCGCGCAGTTGGCGCCGGACGAGGCACTCGCCAAAGCCGTCGCGTTGTCGCAGCAAAAGCACCACGACGGACAGCAGGGCATCGCGATGGGCCTCGGCTGGCACTTCGCACGTGACGGCCAGACGCGCTGGCACAACGGCGGCACCGGCGGCTACCACGCGTACCTGGCGGTGTTGCCGGGCAAACGCCTCGCCGTGTGCGTGCTGTCGAACACGACCTCGGGGCTGATCGACGGGCTCGGCGAACGCATCATGCAGCATCTCTGCGGCATGCAGGTCGAACCGCTGAAGGTGGAGATCCCGGTCGCGGTCGAGCGGGCGCAGCTGCAGCGCCTCGTCGGCAAATACCTGATGGAGCCCGGCGTGACGTTCACCATCACGCTCGGCGACCGCGGCCTGTCGGCGCAGCTGACCGGCCAGCCGGCGTACCGCGTCCATGCGAAGTCGCCGACCGAGTTCGTCTACCGCGTCGTGGAGGCATCGCTGACGTTCGAACTCGCAGGCGACGCCGCGAAGGCGCTGGTACTGCACCAGAACGGCCAGGACATGAAGTGCGAGCGCATCGAGGCGGAGCCGGTACCAGCGAAGGGCGAGGACAAGAAGTAGTCTGGCCATGCACGACGCCTTCGACGTCGTGTCACCGCTACTGCGCTGCCCGCCAGGCCTTCATCGACGGCTCGAGGTGCGCGCGTGGCGGGCGGTCGATGCCGAACGCCTGCAGGCCGACGGGTCCGTCAAAGCCGATCGTGGTGAGCGTGGCGAGCAAGGCCCGCAAGTCAAAGTCGCCATCGCCGAGCGGGCGGATCAGCTGGTGCCAATCGGTGCCAGCGACGTCGGCGCCATTCACGGTGACGGCAAACAGGCGGCGGCCGCAGCGAGCGAGTAGCGGTGCCGCGGGCTCGTCCCCGGTGCGAAGGAAGTGGCAGAGGTTGAAGCAAACGCCCAGGCGCTGGTGGTCGAGGCGCGCGCACAGACGCAGCGCGTCCTCGGTGGTCTCGAGCCAGAAGCCGTGATGTGGGTAGAGCGCGATCTCGACGCCAGTGGCATCCGCCTGCGCCAACAGCGCCGTCAACGCCTGGGCGGCGACGTTGTCGCCGCTGGCATCGCGTAAGGCCTTGCCGTCCTGCCGCAGCGCCAGCCAGAGCATGCCCGGGCCGCCCGCCAGTGCCTGCATGGCCGCATACAGTGGTTGCAGTCGCTCGCCTGCGTCGGCGCCGAGGTCGAGCACGGCGTAGGCCGAATAGACGTCCCCACCCAGCGCCTCGCAGACGCGCCGGACTTCCGGTAGGCGCCCGCAGTCCCAGGCCACGCCGTCGAAACCGAGTTCGCGCACGAGCGCTGCCTGTTCCTGCATCGTGCCACTGCCGAGGCCCGTGTGCATCGCGACGAAGGGCCACTTGGCACCGTGGGAACGGGGCATCGCCGCCGGCCGCCGCACCGCCTCGACGAACCAACGGCCCTCGTCGTCGCGCCCGAGCACGGCTTCGTCGCGGCCATGCGCTAGCGGGGTGCCGTCGGCGGCGCCCAACGACGCCAGGATGCGACCGTCGGGGCCCGCCCGCAGCTCCGTGCGCAGGTCGGCGGTGAGGGGTGGCAAGCCGGGCGCTGCGGGCACAGCGGGCGCCGCCGCGAGGTAAGGCGGCACGATCCGCTTGTCCTCGCCACCGACTGCCGCGAGCAAGCCACGCAGCACCTGTTGCGCCGCGAACCGCGGGCCGGGGGCGTCGACCGCCGCGAAGGCCATGGCGTGCTGCCACGGCAAGCCGTCGAAGGCGTCGACGAGGGCGAGCCCGTGCTCGGCCATCTCGCGGATGACTTGTGCCTTGGTCATCGTGTGTTCGGGCTTGATGGGGACCGCGGGATCTTCGGCCCGGAACTCGACCAGCACGATGCGGCCACCCGGCTTCAGCGCGCGCCGCACGTGGCCCATCACGCGAACGGGATGCGAGAGTTCGTGGTAGACGTCGACGAGCAGCACCAGGTCGCACGAACCCGGTGGCAGCTTCGGATCGTCGACGGTTGCTTCGACGAGCGTGAGGTTCGCGAGACCCTTGCCTTTGGCGCGCATGCCGAGCAGTTGCAGCATCTGCGGCTGCAGGTCGACCGCGAAGACCTTGCCGGTGCTGCCGACGGCCTCGGCGAGCGGCAGGGTGTGGTAGCCGTTGCCGCAGCCCAGATCACAGACCACTTCGCCGGGCCGGACGGCGAGCCAGCGCCGCAGCAGCACGCCGTTCTCTTCGTCTTCGCGCGTCGCTCGCAAAAGCCATGGCGCGCCGGTCCAGTGCATGGTCTGAGCGACGGGGCGGCCGAGGTAGCGCGCGCGGCCATCGGGACCTAGTTCGGGGTCCGGGCGATCTTGGGGCGCTGCCAACAGGGCGAGCAGGACGAGGCTGAGCGACATCGACATGGCGGGCCAAGCGTATAGGGCGCCCAGCGACGACGAGCCGACGATTGACCGGGGTCGCCGCCTCGATCCCCTCGAGGTCCCTGGCTCAGTTCATTCGCGTCGTCGCAGCGCTGCCGCCACCGACGGGAGCAGGGTTGCCGAGACCGCCTCGTGCCCAGCAGCGGTGAGATGGATGTCGAATGCAAAGAACGCGCGCTCGCTGCCGATTCTCTGCAGCGCTGGCAGCAACGACACGAACGGCACGCCGAGCGTCCCGCACTGCGCTGCCAGCCATGCGTGCGACGGCGCACTCGCCGCCTGCACCATCTCGCGCATCGGGATCGCCGCGACCAACAAGCTGCACTTCGCCGCCGCCACGTCCGTCGCGATGCGCTGCAGCAGCCAGGCCATCGCGGTGCGCTGGTCCGCCTCGCTGAGCGCGGCCCGTTCCTTCGCTTCGAGGCGCGCCAACGCATCGCCATGCCGCGGCAAGAACATGTGCTTGTGCAAGGCGCGATACAGCGCGCAGTGCTCGTAGCACCACATGGCGGCTGGGGCTGGCATCAGGAAGCGTTCGAAGCTCCCGACGTCCGCCACCTCGTTGACGACGACTTCACTGCCACGGACCTGCAGATACGGCCGTGGGCCGAGGCCGCTGAAGTACGGCATCAGGTTGTCTTGGAAGTCATTCTCGAAGACCACCAGCACGACCAGATCCGGGGCAAACGCGGCGAGCTGCGGTGACAGCGCGCGCCATTCCTGCAAGGTCGAATAGCCACCGACCCCGGCATTGCAAACTGCCGCCGCGAGCAACCCACGCTCGACGTGCGACGTGAACAGTTCCGCCGCTTCGACCTGCGAGCCCTGCGTGAACGAATCGCCGAGGAAGAGCACGCGCCGCCGACCAGCTATTGGCGCGTTGGCATGCGGTGTCGCCCGCAGCCCGCGCGCATCGGTCGAGAACTCCACTCGGCGCCCCGTTTCGTCCACGAGCGTGCGAGCGAGCGACGGCGTGTGCCGCCACCCGATCGCAGCATCCAGTTGGTAGATCGCCGGATTGCGCAGGCCCGTCCACACGCGTAATGCGACCTCGATGGCCACGAGCGCCATGGCAAGGCCGAGCAGGACGAGCACGGCGCGGCGCCGCCAGCGCGATGGGCGTGATTGCGGCACCACTGGCCCAGCCTGCACTTTGGGGAAGGGCAAACGCATGACGAGAAGGCGCCGCATGCTAGCGCCCGCCTTCCATTCAGCATTCTTGAAGGGCGGCACGCAGGAATCTCGTCAGGAGGTCAGACCGCCTCCCTTCCCAGGTTCCCATGCTCTCTCTTCTTGCACGTTCCTCGTTCTTTGCCCTCGTCCTGCTCAGCCCGGCACTCGCCCAACGCACCGTGGTCGTCGACGCCAGCAATGGCCCCGGCACCAACCACCTGACGCTGACCTCGGCCCTCGCCGACTTGCAGGCCAATGACCTGATCGTGCTGCGCGCGGGCACCTACATCGGGTCTTACCTGAGCACGCAGCACTCGTTCAGCCTCCAGGGTGAAGGCAACCCACTCTGTTCGCCGCGGGTGCCGAATCCGCGGATCGCTAAGCCCTTCGACATCTAGGCCCTGCATGCGATTGGCCGCTCGTTCCTACCGCGAACCTGAACGATGTCAGTTGCCCGACGTGGTTCAGGTCCTGTCGAGCAACCAACGCCAGGTTGGCACGATCCGGATCGACACGCCGTCAATCGTCTCGACCCCTTCCTCGGTGAGGCTGACGATCGTCGCTGTGGCGATACCCGTCTCCCGCACGGCTTCAACGAGGGCGCGCAATTCGCGCTCACGCGTCGCCGCCGAGGCGAGATCCGCGCAGGCTTGCACCAGTTGCCGTGTCCCTGCGTGGTCGGCGGCAACGAAGTCGACTTCGTGCCCCGCCTCGGTCAGGTGATAGCCGATGACCTCGCCGCGGCGCCGGAGTTCGAGATAGACCATGTTCTCGAGGTGGTGGCCGATGTCGGCCGAGGTGGCGGTGACACCGGCACGCACGAGCCCGTGGTCGATGGCGTAGACCTTGCGCGGATTCATCTGCCGTCGTCGCTCGGACGAAGCGTGCAGCGGCAACAGGAAGACGAGGTACGAGTCTTCGAGATGGGCGAGGTAGGCATACACCTGGTCCTTGCCGACGCCGATCCCCTGCGACTTCAGATCCCGGGCCAGCGCGTTGGCGCTCGTCTTGCTGGCGATCGATCGCAGCAGACGCCGCACGACGAACCGCAGCGCTGGCAAGTTCGAGATGGCGTGCCGTTCCGCGACATCACGCAGTAGCGCGATCTCCAAATAGCTCTGTAGCGCGCGGCGCCAGGCCTCGTCGTCGAAGGACTGGACCTCGGGGAAACCACCGACCGTCTGGTAGCGAGCGAAGGCATGCTGCAGCCGGGATCGGGTTTCGCCTGCGACCGGCCACACGTCGGGCTTGGCGAGACCTTGGTGGGCAACGCACTCGGCGAACGAGAACGGCAGCAGTTCGGTGGCGAGAGCACGACCGCGCAGACTGGTCGCGATCTCCGTGCTGAGCAGGCGCGCGGAGGATCCCGTGACGGTCAGGTGCAGCTGGCGATCCGCAAGCAGGCGGCGCACGAACTTCTCCCAGCCCGGCACCTCTTGCACTTCGTCGAAGAAGAACCAGCACTCCTTGCCGCGGCTGTCGGGGTAACGCGTGAAGAACGCGTCATCGAGCAGTTGCAGATGTTCCGTGCGCAGGCCGGCGAAGCGCTCGTCCTCGAAGTCGCAGTAAAGGATGCGGTTTCGCGGCACCCCGGCGGCCAGCAGTTCGTGGATGCGATGCAGCAGCAACCACGATTTGCCGACGCGGCGCATGCCGACCACGACATCGGCCTTGCCAGGCAGTTCGAGCAGGCGAACGCCGCGTGGCGTCGGCTCCGGGATCTGCGCGATGGCGAACTCGCCGATGCGGTCTGCGAAGGCCTGCTGATACCTTTCCTTCATTCGAGGAAAGGTTATCGGAAACCTTTCCTTCGTTCAAGGAATGGCCTGCATGATCGACATAAGCCTTTGTAGCATAGGCATGAGCGACTTCACATCCTGGCGGCACCTTGGCTCGCATGGGCGCCCCCTACGAACTCAGTCCTCGCCGACCAGCGCCACGTCGACCACGTGCAGGCCTACACCGCCCAGTCGTACTTCCACCGTGCGCGCGTGCCGTGTTGCAGGTGCGGACGAGCTGCGACCGTCTGGTGCCAGCCGTGCCGCCAGACCGACTCCGTGCAGGCAGCCTCGTCAGGCCGTTCCCGGGCGCATCGTGACGTTCTTGGCGAGGGTCTTGAAGCGCTCGCCGTCCGACTGAACGACCGTGATGGTCACTTGGCCGGTCTTGCTGGTGTTGATGTCCCTGACGATGCCGGACTTGCCTTTGTGCGTGCCGCCGATCACATCGCAGAGCGCGCCGTCGCGTAGTTTGCCTTGTACTTTCGGCTTCATGATGGTGGCTCCGCCCTCACCATCTCCGGATCGAGTGCGAAGTGCACGTGTCCGCTGGCGCTTCTACGGTGCCGCGCCAGTCGCCGCGACGCAGTGCGATCCGCTGTCGTGTCAGCCGCTTTTCGCAGGGTGGCCTCGAACGGCCGAACCCCGGCGAGGCGGACGTCAACCGCACACGCTTGTTGGCTGTCTGCAAACTAGCTACAAGCCGGAGCGTCGTCCCGCATGAGATCGAGACGGGCGCACTGCGCGAACGTCCGGCCTCAGCGGCAGCCTCTCTCGTTCCAGGAGTCTCCAATGCGAAACCCCGCCATGTACTTGGGGTCGGTTCCCGCCTTCCTGTTCGCTGCGGCAATGCACACTGCGGCGCTGTCGCAGACCGCGCCGCCTATTGGCCAGTGGGAGTATGTGCGCCACCAGAGTGGCTCGTTCGACAATCCGACGCCGGTGGAGGGCGTGGTGTGGCGCGACTTCGTGTCGGCCGGCCAGGCGGCGAGTTGGATCCGCCTTGAGTTCCAACGCTGGCACCTCGATCGCGGCAGCTACCTGCGCATCGTTGCCGTGGCCGACGGCGACTACCAGACGCTGCACGCGAACCACGTCAACCAGTGGCAGTCGACGAGCGCCTACTTCAACGGCAACGCCGTGCTGATCGAGCTGGTCGCCGGACCGCGCACCAAGAACAACTTCGTCGAGATCGATCGCGTGATGGCGGGTGATCCGCCGGGGGAGCATGGCGAGGACTCGATCTGCGGCACGCAAGACAACCGCACGCCGTCGAGCGATGGCGCCGTCGGCCGCATCTTCTCGATTGGCTGCTCGGGTTGGATCATCACCAACGCAGCGGCCGGCTCGGCCACCGACAAGCTGCACTTGTCGGCCGGGCACTGCTATTCGACCTCGCAGGTGCTGCAGTTCGCGGTGCCGGCATCTGGTACTAACTGTGCCCTGCTGCATCCGCCGGCCGCCAAGCAGTTCGCCATCGACTCAGCCGGCTCGCAGTCCGTGAACGGTGGCGTCGGCAACGATTGGTGGGTGTTCAAGTGCTTCCCAAACTCGACCACCGGGCGAACCAGCTGGCAGGAACAGGCGGCGGCGCTGACCCTGTCGGCCTCGATTCCGGCGACGGGCACGACGCTGCGCAACTACGGCTTTGGCGTTGACGGCACCAACAGCAACAACGCCACTGGCAGTAGCTGCACTTGCTCGGCGTCGGCCGGCACGGGCACGCGCACCCAGACGCAGCAGACGCACACCGGTTCGCTCGCCAGCGTGTCGGGCACGGCGCTAAACCACACCATCGACACCTGTGGTGGCAACTCGGGTTCGGTGCTGACCAACAACTCGACCGGGCAGGTGGTCGGCATCCACACGCACGGCGGCTGCACATCGGGCGGCGGCAGCAACAGCGGCACCGCGATCACTCTCGCGGCCCTGCAGGCGGCGATCGCGACGCTGAGCAGCGGCGGTGGACTCGCAAACAACAACTGCAGCGGCGCCATCAACCTCGTAGTCGGCAACAACGGCAGCTACTCGACGACCACGGCGACGACGTCGACCCCGGCTTGGGCGTGCGGCACCGGCGGCAAGGACATCTGGTTCAAGTACACCACCAACTGTGCGGCTGTGGTGACGTTCCACACTTGCTCAACGACCACGAACTTCGACACCACGCTGCAGGTGTTCAGCGGCACTTGCAGCGCGCTGACCTCGCTCGGCTGCAACGACGACTGGAGCGGGTGCTCGTCGACTGTCCGTTCACGCCTACAGGTGACGACGACGGGAGCCGCCACGCTCTGGGTACGTGTCGGTGGCTACAACAGTGCCTCGGGAACGTTCGTGCTCAACGTGGCCAACTCAAGCTGCCCGTGAAGGGGTGCGGCGGCCAATGTCACCGATCGCGACCTCGTGGCGCCGGCGATCCGGCCCCGCGGGGTTTGGCGACTGCTTGACGCCGCATCGGCGCGTCACTTGTATCTGCGGAATCAGATGACAGAATCGTGTGAGCCAAATGAGGAAGACCCAATTACAGAAGCCCAAGGTGGAGAAGTCCCACGCGAAAAAGGCCACGACTAGGCTGCGGCAGGGCGGGTTGCCGGTCCGCAAGAACGGCGGTGCAAGGCCAGGTGCTGGCAGAAAACCCAACGGCGAGAAGGCCATGGTCAGCCGCGGGCCGCGGGCGGTGCTGGCGGCGCAGTTCCCGGTACTCGTGACGATGAACCTGCTGCCAGGGCTGCCGCGCTTGCGCAGCCAGCCAGAGTACACCGCCTTGCTCAGCGCCTTCGCCGCGGGTTGCGACCGGCATGGTTTCCGTCTGATCCACTACGCGGTGCGCGGTGACGCTGACAAAGCAGACCACCTGCACCTGCTTGTGGAAGCACGCGACCGGCGAGCCCTGACGCGAGGCATGCAGGGGCTCTCGATCCGCATCGCCAAAGCCTTGAACAGACTCTGGAACCGGCACGGCACCGTGTTCGCCGACCGCTACGACGGCCGCATCTGCAAGACGCCACGGGAAGTGCACACTGCGCTCAGCTACATGCTGGCGAACGGCAAGAAGCGCACGGCAGCAGGCCGCAAGGTCGCCGGTTCCCCGGCAGTCGACGCCTTCACCTCGGCGCCGTGGTTCGATGGCTTCCGAAAACCCCTGGCGGCGCCCATCACCGACGCCATCGAGCGACCCGTCGCCCTGGCCCGCACCTGGATACTCACGACCGGCTGGCGACGGCACGGACTGCTCTCCGTGCGGGATCTGCCAGCGAACGACTGAGGGGTCAGCCTGCCAGGTTGTTCATGGGCTCACTACTCGCATCTGGCTCCATCGTCAGCGGTCGCCGAGATCAAAGGCTCCGACCGTGCGGGTCAGCTGCCACGCCGCTTGCGCGAGTGCTAGCTCCGTCAACCGTGACGCCACCGCTGCCAACCGCCAAGTGACCGCCGTTGGCCTCAGCGGCCGGCCCGCTCGCGTTCCACCTTCGCTCGCCACTCCGCCTCGATCGCGCGCACCCGCTCGGCGGTCAGTGGCACCTTGCGCGCCGTCACCGAAGCGACGCCGTGGTGCACCCCGACGTTGGGTTCGAACGCCTCGACGTAGCCCTCCGGCGGGTGACGTTCGTGCGCCATCGAACGCACGTTGGCGAGCGAGTCGCCGATGCCAATCGCCTCGTCGAGCGTCAGCGCGTCGTCGCGTTCGTGCGCGTAGATCGCCAGGAAAACGCTCGGCAGGTAGTCGCCGCCTTCGCCTGTGGGGTCCCCGCCACCGATGCGACCAATGCACGCACGCAACTCCTGGAAGTCGAGCCAGCCATCCTTGTCGACATCAGCCGCGAGCAGGAACGGCCGGAAGCGTTCACTCGAAAGCGGCTCGCCAAAGCCGCGCACCGGCGTGCGCGCCACCACCCAATCGTTGAGCCCGTGCAGGTCGAGGATCGCGCAGTCGGGCAGCGACCAACTCGGAATGCCCACCGCTCCTGTCGCAAACATCGGGAACGCATCTGGCGAATCGGCGACGCGCACGATGTGTGGGAAGTGCTCCATGAAAGCACGCAGGATGATGGCGTGATGGTTGCAGCGCAGACCGATGTTGCGGAACACCAACCACGCCTGCTGGCGATCGAACCAGCGCACCAAGGGCCGCGCGAAGGCAGGAGCTTGCTGCGTGATCGGCCGCCAGCCGTGCATTGGCATGTCGCGTGTCCACGCCAGATGCAACCAACTCGCCGAGCTCGCGAGTCCCAGGCACAGCACGGTCACAATCGGCAGACGCGGGCCATTTGAGATGCGCGCCGCCATCGCCGCGCAGGCCAGCACTCCCAGCGGCACCAGCTCACACAGCACGCGATACTCGAAGTGATCGCCGCCGACTTTCAGCACGTAGTAGCTGGCGTGAAACACCGTAGCCCCGATCGCCGCCAGCGCTGGCGCTGCCAGCCACAGCACGCGCCACGTCGCGCGTTGAAACCGTCGCCACTCACTGCCGAGCCACACCAGCAGCACCGGCCCCCACAACCAGGCGCCGTTCTCCATCGCAAAGCACGCGAAGTAGCGCCGCCCCGCTTCCGGCCAGGCAGCAACGACCTTGGCGTAGTAGGTGTTGGGCAGCCATTCGCCGTAGTAACTGCGCCGCCACAGCACCTGGGCGACGACCAGCAGCAGTGGCGCCAGACCCCATAGCACGTGCCGCCAGCGCTGTTGCTGTTGGACCACCAACACACCGCCGACCGCCGCGGTCGCACACACGAGCAGGAGGCCATCGGGACGAGTCAGTGCCGCCACCGCGGCGGCCAACGACCAGAGAGCGAGCCAGCCTCGACCGCGCCGCTCGGGCGCGCGGAACGCGTGCAGCACCCACGCCAAGAACGCCAAGTTGAACAACGCGGCATCGAGCCCGCTGGTCATCCACTGCAAGAACGTGCGGTTGCCGACGATCACCGCCAACGCGCACAGGCCCACCGCATCAGGCAACCGACTGCCATCGCGTCGGCGCAGGCGCAGCGCGGCGATCGCGAGCAGCACAACTTGGCCGACACCACACAGAATGGAGAACGGGTTGGCCGCGTCAGGCGGCGCTACCCCAAAGCAACTCCAGATTCCCCACAGCACCATCACCCACAGAAAGCCCATGCCCTCGACCGGCTGGAATGGGGCTGGGTTCCACACCAGGCCGCGACCGGCGTGCGCGTTCGCTACGTAGCGGAAGTGGATGAAGGCGTCATCACACAGAAAGGCGAGCTGGGCGGCGCCGAAGATGGTGATCGCCAACAGAGCAGCGATCACGAGCCAGCGCAGCCACGGCAACTTGGTGCGTTCGCTGGCGAGTGGGGTCGAGGTCACGGCGTCATCATGCCAACAGCCAGCGCCAAGAACCCGCGGTCAACTCACGGTCCACTCACCCACCGACCACAGCCGCGCCGCCGTTGCTGGCCGTAAAGCCGAAGGCATTGGCCGCCAGGTCGAGACAGAACCACTGGTTGAACAACTGAAACCCTACGACCGACGGGTTCGCGGGAATCGACAGGGTGATGACGGACTGACCCGTCACATCGACGCCCGCTGTCAACGTCACGGGGAACGACGTCAGCAACGAACAGTTGGGAGCGCCCAGCGCTGCCAGTGAGAGCGGCAACGGCAAGCCGTTCGCCGTGGTGTTGGAGTCACCGACAGTCAGCAGCGCAACCGTGCTCGGCAGCGCCGAGTCGAGTTGCACATTGAAGGAGCTGCCGGTCCTCGGCAGACCAAACCAACTGAGGCGCGGAATGCCGGCACCACCCTGACATCCAGCACCGAAGACTTCGTAGTGCCCTGCGGGACCACTCCAGATGCGGAACTTCCATTGCGTGCCGGAGAATGGACCGGTCCACGACACGCCACCGTTTGTGCTACCACGATAGGACGCCCCACCGGCGCCATTGCCCTGCGTCGATGCCTGCGAGCCGTTCTGGCAACTCCACACCACCCAGATGTCCTGGCTCGAGGTCAACGCCACCGGTGTCGTGAGCGGCGCCCCTTGCCAGGTGTTGGTGAAACTCATTTGCCAACTGCCACTGCCAAGTGGTGCGAGCGGCTGGTTGTTGGTGGCGTCGTGACTCCACAAGGCGACCGTGTTGGCTCCCGTGCCTTCGCCGGTGAACACTTCCACTCGCGTCGCAGTGAACCCAGTGGGCACTTGCGTCCTCATGGCGAGCATCAGGTTGGGCCCACCCATGCTGGTGCCATTGGCGTAGACGAGAGTGTCAAAGTTGGCGTGCGCGATTTGCGCCTGAGCAGACAATGACGCCAGTGACAGAACGGCGACCGCAAGGAGTCTGAGCATGGTGGTATGGGACGGGACGAGGAGGGCGCGCAGCATACTCAAGTCTCGCCGACCCGACGGGGTCCACGAACACGCGCACGGCGCATCGCATTGCCATCGCCGCCACGCCATCATCCCGCGAATGAGCAGTGCTGCCGTCACGGGGGTCAATTCGACCTTCGACCGACACTTCCGCTGGCGTGGCACCAACGTGTCCCGCCTCGAGGGGTTCTCGGACACGTCGCTTGCAAGCGGCAACCGGTTAGCGCTGGTCGTCGACTCGCCTTTGCCTTGGCATCGCACACGCACCGCGCGCGGGCACGAACAGGGCCCCGATCATGCCGACGATCAACGCCACCGGGATGGCGTTCGGCATCGCTGCGAAGTGCTGCAGAAGCCAACCAACGACCAAAGCGAGGATCACGACCGCGATCCGGCGAGGCGATGTGAGGGCTCAAAGCATGACGGCACTATCGACCATGCCTCAGCCAGTGCCCAGAGGGCTAGTCTTCAATTTCGCCGCTGGCTCGTCGGCGAACTTGCCGTGGCATTCAAGGCGGCGACGTCAATAGGCTCGCGCAGACTGGCCAGCGTCGACAGCGTCCGTAAGATCCCCGCCCCTCCGCCGCCAAAAGCCCAACAACCGTCGGCCGTTCAAGCGCATGTCCCTACGCCGCGAAGGCCCCGTCACTGAACGCCTGCTGCAACTGCTGCGCACGCATCCTGGCCCTGACCGCACCGCCACCGGTGGACTCGACGAGCCGATCGCGGTCCATGCCACGCTGACGCGCCGCCAAGCGGTCGCCCTCTTCGAATCAGCGATTCAGTCGCGCCTGCAAGACCTGCTGTCGCGCGAGATGAAGGACAAGGGCCTCAGCTACTACACGATCGGCAGCGCTGGCCACGAAGCGAACGCCATCTTCGGCGCGCAGCTGCGCACCACCGACACCGCGTTCTTGCACTACCGCAGCGGTGCCTTCATGGCGGCGCGCTTGCGCCAGGGTCGCGGCGAGACGCCGTTCTTCGATGCGATGCTGTCGTTCTGCGCGTCCGCCGAAGATCCAATCAGCGGTGGCCGTCACAAGGTGCTCGGTTCGCCGACGGTGCACGTGCCGCCGCAGACCAGCACGATCGCGAGCCACTTGCCGAAGGCGGTTGGCTTCGCGATGGCGATGCAACGCATGGAGCGCCAGCACCTGCCGACCGACAAGAACGTGCCCTACGACAGCGTCATCTACTGCAGCTTTGGCGACGCTTCGATGAACCACGCGACCGCCCAAGCAGGCTTTCACGCCGCCGGCGCTGCAACGCTGCATGCGCAGCCGTGCCCGATTCTGTTCGCTTGCGAAGACAACGGCATCGGCATCTCTGTGCGCACGCCCGACACCTATGTCGCGCGCATGATGCAGAACCGCACCGGCATTCGTTACTTCGCGTGCGACAGCCAGGACTTTCCCGGCGTGTGGGCAACCGCCGAAGCAGCAATCGAGTTCGTGCGCACGCAGCGTCGGCCGGCGTTCGTGCATACGAAGACCGTGCGCTTGATGGGCCACGCCGGCAGCGACGTCGAAGCGAACTACCTGCCGCTCGAGGCG
>CANEYR010000075.1 GCA_947444055.1 Planctomycetota bacterium | reverse complement strand
GCGCGTCCCCATTCTCGCGGCGGCCTTCTGGCTTGGCAGTGCGGGCGGCGCCCAAGACGGCGCGCTGCGTGTGCAGCCCGATGCCAAGAACCACATCCCACAAGCCCTCGTCGGTTCCTGGCGGTTGGACGTCGATCTGACCAAGCGGCTGGGTCAGGTGAAGGCGCCACCGACGGTGACGTTTCGTCTCGATGACAAGGTGGTCGAGAAGCTGCCGTCGGATGCAGATGCCATGCTGCACGGGCGCCGTCTGTTCGCGGCGGGCACCATGCTCGTGAAAGGCCGCGAGAACACCTTCGTGCTCACCGAACAAGCGGGCGTGCCGGAGATCGTCACGTTCCGCGGCCAATCGGCGGCGGCGGCGGTGGGGGCGGAGTCGCTGCGCGTCATGGTGGTGCGCGGTGCGTCGCCTGCCGCCGACTTGCTGTTCCTTGGTGGGGACGACAAGCAACCGTGGGCCGCGTTCGCGCGCATTGCACCGCCGGTTGGTGGCATGGAGCCGATGGCGGCGCTGACCGAAATGGCGCGGCTGTTGGAGACTCGCGACTACGTGGCGTTCCTGCAGACGTGGTGTTTGCCCGAAGACTTGGCCAAGTTGGCGAAGGAAGGTCCAATCGAGAAGTCGGCCGCGAAGTTCGGCGAAACGAACGCTCAGGGCCTGCTCGAAGTGGTGCTCTTGGCGGCGAAGCGGACGCCGGTGCTCAGCGAGTCAGGCGAGGAAGCGATCTACGAAGGCGAAGGCATCAAGCAGCGTCTGCGCCTGCGCCGCGTGGAGGGACGTTGGTTCCTCTGCAATCACTGAGAAGGCCCAGGGTGCTGATCCGCGCGACGGATCAGGGCCAGAGTGCGCGCACACTGCTGGTACTGCGGAGGTTGCCGAGCCAGTCGATGACGAGCCCCTGACTGTAGAGCGCCGTGCCCGGCGGCAGCGGCGGTAGCGTCATGGTGACCGAACTGGCGACGAAGTAGGCGTCGATGCTGATCAGCTGAGTCACAGTTGGCAGGAGCGGATTGACCATGGGCTGGAACCCGAAGCACAACACGTTCATCTGGTTCGAGGTGTTGAGTGATAGGGTGACCGAGTCGCCGATGGGATGGTTGATGCCGATCGATTGCCCGGCGCCCGTGGTGTCGAAGACGCGGATGTCTGGTTGGTTCGGGAAGAACTGCACCGCCACGCTGGCCGTTCCGGTCGAGTACGAGCCCTGACTCGCGCTGGCGCTGGCCGTGTAGATGACCCGCACCACGGCGCCCGCGAGTGGAATCTGCAACGGCAGGTCCAGGGTTCCGGAGCCGCCGAAGGAGCTAGCGGCGAAGTCCACTGTGCCATCCGCGTCGACGTCGAGGTTGATTCGGGCGGATCCGCCGAACGACCCCGCCACGGACCACTGTACGACCAACCGACCACTCAATGGTTGTGGCGCTCGAAGGCTCAGGTCCAGTTGCGCATTGACTCCGGCCGAGCTCGGAACGGATGTGGATTGGCTCACGGCGACTACCGTCGTGGCGGCGGTGAACGCTAGTGGAGCTGTTTGTCCGCTCACGTTTGGCGCCCAACTCGCAGAGGCCGTGCCGCTGTTATTGCTGATTGCAAGGAAGGTGCCAGCGGCCACCGGCCCGACGGGCAACGTTTGCCACGCGATCCCTCCCCCCCAGCTGCCGACTACCGCAGTCCCCGGCGTTGGCGCAGATGCGGTAACGGACCAGCTCTGTGCCATGAGCGCGGGGCAAAGCGAGACGAAGAACGCCATTACGATTCGCATGTGGGACTCCTCCCCGCAGTGTAGCGGTGGCGTGCGAGGCCTGTGTTCCTCAATCATCTAGGGCCGCGGAGCACCTTCGTGCTTACTGAGCAGGAGTGCCGGAGACAGTGGCTCCTCTGCAATCACTGAGAGAGAGCAAGCTCGGCGAAGATCCGCGGGAATGCTGATCCCTGGCTGGTGCCAAACCTGACGACGCAGGTCTACTTTCCTGGGGAGCCTGGCAGCCAAAAGGACGAGGTCTTCGATCCGTCGCTGGTGGTGGCTATCGATGGTGCCGGTGCGGCGATCGGGGTCGAACGGCACTGCGAGCCCCCTATGGGGTGCCAAGAACTCGCGCGTGCCGGGCGAGCTGCGTAACCTGCTGCACCAATGTTCCGTCACCTTCGCCGCGTCCTCCTGTTCGCCGTTCTGCTACCGATGCCCCTGGCGGCGCAGAAGCGCGACGAATTCGCCCGCGCCCCGGCGCCGCGCACTGACGTCACGATCTTCAGCCCGCTCGATCTGCCGACCCCCAACCGCATGCGCACGGCGTCGGGCGCGCCGGGGCCTGACTACTGGCAGCAACAGGTCGACTATCGCATTGAGACCGAACTCGACCCGATCGCGCGCACGGTGAAGGGGCGCGAGATCGTCACCTACTTCAATCGTTCGCCCGAGACGCTGGACTACCTCTGGGTGCATCTCGAACAGAACATTCTGCGCAAGGACAGCATCAGTTCGCAGACGGACGGCGGTGCGGCGGTC
Source organism: Planctomycetota bacterium (assembly GCA_947444055.1). Classification (GTDB taxonomy): domain Bacteria; phylum Planctomycetota; class UBA1135; order UBA1135; family UBA2386; genus UBA2386. The sequence goes on along the minus strand of CANEYR010000075.1, from coordinate 20,995 downwards.
GGCGGCCCTTCCGAGCACAGCGACGGCGTGCAGATTGCGCGCGTGGCGGCGGCTGGGGCGCCGTTGTCGTTCGTGGTGCATGACACCTTGATGCGCGTCGCCTTGCCGCAGCCGCTCGCCGCTGGCGCGAAGTTCGAGTTCGAAGTCGAATGGTCGTTCCAAGTGCCAAAGCAGGTGTTCCGCCGCTACGGCACGATGGAGACCAAGAAAGGCACGATTTGGGAGCTGGCGCAGTGGTTCCCCGCCGTCGCGGTCTACGACGACGTGCACGGTTGGAACACGCTGCCCTACCTCGGCACCGGCGAGTTCTATACCAACTTCGGCAACTTCGATCTCGCCATCACCGTGCCGCGCGATCACCTCGTCGTCGCCTCGGGTGTGCTGCAGAACGCCGCGGAAGTGTTCACGGCAACGCAGCAAGAACGGTTGGCGAAGGCGCGCACTAGCACCGAGACCGTGATGATTCGCGACAAGGACGAGGTCGGCGATACCGCGAGTCGGCCAAAGGGCGACGGGCCGCTGACGTGGCGCTTCCGCGCCGAGAATGTGCGCACCGTGGCGTGGGCTTCGTCGGAGGCCTTCATTCTCGATGCGTGCCAAAGCGGGGACACGCTCGTGCAGTCGGCTTATTCCGAAGACTCGCTGCCGGTGTGGGGCAAGTCGACGCAGATGCTGCGCACGGCGATCGAGGGCTACAACAAACGTTGGTTCCCCTATCCGTATCCGGTCGCGACCAACGTCGGCGGCATCGAAGGCGGCATGGAGTACCCGATGATCATCTTCTGCAGCGGGCAGAACCGTAAGAGCGAGCAAGGGCTCTACGGCGTCACCACGCACGAGATCGGGCACAACTGGTTTCCGATGCTCGTCAACACGGACGAACGGCGGCACGCGTGGATGGACGAAGGCTTCAACACCTTCATCAACAAGTACTCGACGGTGGATTGGTTCCCGAAGAGCAAGACGCCGAAGGGTTCGAACTTCGCCGGCATGCTGAAGTCGCCCGGCGTGCCGATCGTCACCAACGCCGACCGCCTCAACGGCATGCAGCTTGGCTTGCTGCAATACGAGAAGACGGGCGTCGGCTTGTTGATCCTGCGCGAGTCCGTGCTCGGCCACGAACGCTTCGACTTTGCGTTCCGCACCTACATTCAGCGTTGGGCCTTCAAGTCACCGCAGCCGGCCGACTTCTTCCGCACGATGGAAGACGCCGCGGGCATGGACCTCGCGTGGTTCTGGCGCGGTTGGTTTCTCGAGGACGCGATGTTTGACCAAGCGGTCGAGCGCGTGCAGCCAGCGACGGAGCGGCGCGGCGCGCGCATCACGTTCGTCAACAAGGAACGTCAGGTGATGCCGTTGACGTTCCGCGCGACGTTCGAAGACGGCACCTTCGAGGATCGCCGTCTGCCCGTAGAGCTGTGGCACCAGTCGGACAAGGTCACCGTCACGCTGGAAGGGCGGGGCAAGGTCACCGAAGTGCGCATCGACTTCGAGCAGATGCTGCCTGACATCGAGCGCACCAACAACCTGTGGAAGGCCGAGGGCTGAGTCGGTTTACTGCTTCGCGGCCTTGCGCGTGTAGCGACCGTTCATGAACGGGGCCCATTGCGTGCCGTCTTGTGAGCACTCAATGGAGAAGTCGAGCACGTCGATCTTCTTGAAGACGACGTAGCTGACTTTGCCACCGGGGCCGTGGTCAGATGAGGAACTTGTCCGGTGAGGAACGTTGCCAGACTTGCCATTCCCCGTTTCACCAAACTAGACGAGGGTCGCCAGCGGCGAGCTTGCCAGCCGCGCGCACGCCGCTGCCCGTCGTCTTCGTCAGCGCGTCGCCGAGGTCGACGCGGGCGTCTGCGGCCAGTCGTTGCAAGCGCTCGACGATGTCGGGATGGGCCGCCAACACGTTGCTCGTCTCGCCGGGGTCGGCCTTCAAGTCGAACAGGCTCAACTCGATCTTGTGGTTCGTGTACGGCGCCGGGCTGCCGTCCTTGCCGCCCTCCTTGCCGGCCAGCGTCGCGTAGCTGTGCGGGAAGTGCAGTTTCCACCGCGCATCGCGCACGGCTTGCAGCTGGCCGCCTGCGTAGTAGCAGCAGAACAAGCGGTGAGGCGAGGTGGCGCCGGGTTCGCCGAATAGCAGCGGCGAGATGTCGAGGCCGTCGATCTTGTGGGTCGGCAACGGCGCGCCAATCACCTTCGCAATCGTCGGCAAGATGTCGATCGTCGACGCAAACTCAGCGCAGGTGGCGCCCGCCGGAACGCGTCCCGGCCAGCGCGCGATCGTCGGGGTGCGAATGCCGCCTTCGAACATCGTGCCCTTGCCCTCGCGCAGAGAGCCCGCGGCCCCAGCATGGTTGCCGTAGCTGAGCCACGGCCCGTTGTCGCTGGTGAACACCACCAGCGTGTTGTCGTCGAGACCGCAGCGGGCGAGCGTGCCAAGGATCTCGCCGACCGACCAGTCGATCTCCATCACGACGTCGCCGTAGGCACCCTTCCCGCTCTTGCCGGCGAAGCGCTCCGACGCGAACAACGGCACGTGCACCATCGAGTGTGGCACATACAGAAAGAACGGCTGCTCGCGATGGCGTTCGATGAACGACACGGCGCGTTCGGTGTAGGTCTTCGTCAGCTGCGTCTGGTCTTGGCCGGTGACCTCCGCATCGATCACCGTCTCGCCGTCGATCAGCGGCAGCGCCGGATAGCCCTGCTTTCTCTGCGCGGTCTCGGGCGGGTGCTTGGCGTAGTTGGGATGCAGCGGCCACATGTCGTTGCTGTAGGGCAGCCCCAGGTACTCATCGAAGCCGTGGCGAGTCGGCAAGAACTTCGGGTGGTGACCGAGGTGCCATTTGCCAAAGCACGCCGTGGCGTAGCCCTTCTGCTGGCACAGCTCGGCGATCGTCATTTCCTGCGCCCCGATGCCGATCTGCGCGTCAGGACCAAGGGCGCCAGCGATGCCGATGCGTTGGTGGTAGCACCCAGTGAGCAGGGCGGCGCGCGAGGCCGAGCACACCGCCGAGCTGACGCTGAAGTCCGTGAACCGCATGCCTTCCTTCGCCATGCGGTCGAGGTTGGGTGTGGGGATGGTGCCGCCGAATGGGCCGATGTCGGCGTAGCCCAGGTCGTCGATGAAGAGCACGACGACGTTGGGTGTGGTCTTCGCCTTGCTGCTAGCGCCCGGTGGGTTCTGTGGACGCGCAAGGGTGCAGTTGGCCAGTAGCAACGGTGCCAAGACGCAAAGGACGTGATGCATGCGAGGCGGGATCATGCCGGGCGTCGGCCAATTTTTCGGAGATGGGTTCCCATCACGTGGCTCGGGTTGGAAGGCGCGGTGCTGGGCTGCTCGCGATCTCACCGCCCAGCCGGATTTTTGGTAGTTTTTGCAGCTCGCCATTCCACTAGGGGCATGGCCCATCTCATGACGTCATCTCCAAGCGTTCCCGTGTTGCGTGCCGGCGACAAGCTGAGCCGCGACGAGTTCGAGCGGCGCTATGCCGCGATGCCGGACGTGAAGAAGGCCGAACTCATTGAAGGAGTGGTCTACATGGGATCTCCCGTTCGCTACGAACAGCATGGTCGTCCTGAGCAGGCGCTCGCCGCTTGGCTGGCTTTCTATCGGGCCGTCACGCCCGGTCTCGGCGCTGGCGGCAACAGCACGGTTCGTCTGGACTTGGACAACGAGCCGCAGCCGGACCTGCTGCTGCGGTTGCCGGAAGCAGCCGGCGGACGTTCGCGCGTGACCAGCGACGGCTACTTGGAAGGCGCACCCGAATTGGTGATCGAAGTGGCCGCGAGTTCGACCAGCTACGACCTGCACCAGAAGCTGGGTGCGTACCGCCGCAATGGTGTGCGCGAGTACCTGGTGCACCGCGTCGAGGACGGGGAGGTCGATTGGTTCGTGTTGACGGCCGGCGCCTACGTTCGCCAGCCAGCCGATGCGCGGGGCCATCTGCACAGCAGCGTGTTCGTTGGCCTGTGCCTCGATGTCGCTGCCCTGTTGCGCGATGACCTCGCCGCCTTGCGTGCGGCCATCGATCGCGCGGTCGCCACGCCAGAGCACGCGGCCTTCGTGCAGCGGTTGGCGGCGGCTCAACGGCCCTGATCGCGCCGCCTCGATTCGGGTGGGCGAGTGGTTGCGGGCAGCATGGACGGCCCAAACCGTTCCGCCCCTCGCCCCTCGCCGCTACTCTCCCCCGCCCTCATGCGCCTCAGCCAGATCCTGATCTCCACTCTGCGCGACGACCCTGCCGACGCCGAGATTCCGAGCCACCGCCTGCTCGCCCGGGCGGGCTTCATCGTCAAGATCGCCGCCGGCGTCTACACGTTCGCCCCGTTGATGTGGCGCGTCGTGAAGAAGTTCGCCGAGATCGTGCGCCAAGAGCTCGATCGCGAAGGCGCGAACGAAGTGATGTTGCCGATCATCCAGCCGAAGGAACTCTGGGTCGCCAGCGGCCGCTGGGACCGCTACGTGACCGACGGCATCATGTTCACGCTGAAGGATCGCAAGGGCAGCGAGATGTGCCTTGGCCCGACGCACGAAGAGGTGATGACCACGTTCGTGAATGCGCAGGTCAACTCCTACAAACAACTGCCGGTCAACTGCTACCAGATCCAAGACAAGTTCCGTGATGAGATCCGCCCGCGCTTTGGCCTGATGCGCGGTCGCGAGTTCATCATGATGGACGCCTACTCGTTCGACTGCGATGTGCCGGCCCTCGACGTCGCCTACCAGAAGATGCGCAACGCCTACTGCCGCATCTTCGAGCGCTGCGGGGTTGCGTACACCGTGGTGCAAGCGGACTCGGGCGCGATCGGCGGCGCTGGCAGCGAAGAGTTCATGGTCATCGCCGATTCCGGCGAGGACTCGATCCTGTTCTGTCGCGAGAGTGGCTACGCGGCGAACGTCGAGAAGGCGGTGAGCAAACTGCCTGCTGCCCCGGCGGGCGGCGAACCGAAGGCACTCGAGAAACACAGCACGCCCGACGTGAGAACGGTGGCGCAGCTCGAAGCGTTCTTCCCCGGCTGGGAGGCTTCGCGCATGGCGAAGACCGTGCTCTACCACGTCACCTGGAAGGCGAAGACCAAGGTCGTGGCGGTGATGATGCGCGGCGATCTCGAGATCAACGAGGTCAAGCTGGCCAACTCGCTCGACGCCATGACCGTGCGCATGGCGACCGATGACGAGATCAAGGCCGCGACCGGTGCGGAGACCGGCTTTGCCGGGCCGGTCGGTCTGCGCGACGACGTGCCGTTGCTCGCCGACGAGTCGCTGCAGGGCAGCACCAACTTGCTCACGGGCTGCAACGAAGGCGGCTTTCACTGCCTCAACGTCAATCTCGGTCGCGACTGCCGCATGCCGTCGTTCAAAGAGCTGCGCATGGCGCGCAAGGGCGAAGGCTGTCCAGTCAGCGGCAAGCCGCTCGAGCAAGCGCGCGGCATCGAAGTCGGGCACATCTTCAAGCTGGGCATCAAGTACTCGAAGGCGATGGGCGCCACGTTCATGGACCAGGCCGGCAAGCCGGTGCCATTCGTGATGGGCTGCTACGGCATCGGGGTGTCGCGCACGCCGGCGGCGGCGGTCGAGCAGAGTTTCGACGACAAGGGCATCGTGTGGCCGGCGTCGATCGCGCCCTTTGAGTGCGTGGTCGCTGTGCTGGACAACAAGCGCGACGAGCAGAACGTGCTGGCCGAGAAGCTCTATGCCGAACTGCGCGCCGCCGGGGTCGATGTGTGCCTCGACGATCGCCCGATGTCGCCCGGCGCGAAGTTCAAGGACCACGAACTGATGGGCATGCCGGTGCAGGTGTTCGTCGGTCGCAAGGCGCCAGAAGGCGGCGTCGAGTTTTTGGTGCGCAAGGGCATGCAGAAGAGCGAGTGCGCGGCGAGTGAAGTGAAGGCGAAGGTGCTGGCGGTGCTGGGGCGCTGAGGGCAGCTGTCCACGGGTGCGGGCAACCGTGTCCCTAACTAGGCCTATGGCCTCGATCTGTGGTAAGCTAGCTTGAGCTAGACTGATTTCAGATGATAGGACCACGCGATGAGCAACCCCATCAAGAACAACGTCGTCGGCGCCTTCGAGGCGAAGAACAACCTCGGCCAGCTGCTCGACAAAGTTGCCCGCGGCGAGGTCATCGTCATCACTCGCCATGGCACGCCGGTCGCGCGGCTCGTGCCCTTTGCGGAGAGTTTTGACCGGACGGATTCACAACGCGCCGCCGAAGAGATGCGGGAACTTCGTCAAGGGGTGTTCCTCCCTGAAGGGCTCTCCATTCGCGACCTGGTCAACGAAGGCCGTCGATGACGATGCTTGTCGTCGACTGTTCGGTCACCATGGCTTGGTGCTTTGAAGGCGAGACGACCCCGTTCACCGAGGCGAGCTTGGACGCGGTCGCAAAGCACTCGGCGGTGGTCCCCGCGTTCTGGGTGCTCGAGGTGGCCAACGTGCTGGCCATGAGTCTGCGCAGGAAGGTGCTCACGGATTCGAAGGTCGACAAGTTTCGAGGGCTGCTCGCGAGGCTGCACGTGCGGCTAGAACCTCACGAGCAGGAACGAACACGGGGCCCCGTTCTCGACCTCGCCAAGATGCACGGGCTCACGAGCTACGATGCTGCCTACCTTGAAGTGGCGAAGAGGCTAACGCTGCCGTTGGCGTCTCTGGACAAGGCCTTGAGAGTGGCTGCCAAAGCAGCGGGCGTCGAGTTGTTCGAGGGATGAGGTAGTCCAGCTCCTCGTCTACGCACCCGGGCAGGGTCAATACCACGGGTGCGGTGGCCCGTCGGTCATGCCATGATCGCGAGGCCATGCGTCCGCTGTTCGTGCTCCTCGCGTTGCTAGCGCCACCGACCTTCGTCGCGAGCGCCCTGCGCTGGGGTTTCGATCCGGTGGCCGCGGCGGCGAGCCAGGCCCTGATCGACCGCACCCACGGCCACGTTGGCTCCGCCACCTGCGCGACGTGCCACCCCGACCATCACACCTCGTGGGCGCGCACCTTCCACGCCACGATGACGCAGCGCCCCACCGCTGACAGTGTGCTCGGTGCGTTCGACGGCAAGGAAGTGCAATACGGTCGCGACCGCGCGCGCCCGTTCCGCGATGGCGAACGCTTCTGCATGGAGATCGCGGTCGGCACCGAGACGCGTGTAGCGCACGTCGTCCTGACGGTCGGCTCGCGCCGCTACCAGCAGTACTTCGAACGTCAGGTGCGCGGCAACGGCGAGGCGCTCGTGCGTTTGCCGATCCTGTGGCACGTCGCGCTGCAGCGCTGGTTGCCGCTCGAGACCGTGTTCCTCGGCCCCGATGTCGAAGGCCTTGGCAGCCATGCCGCGGAATGGAACAGCAACTGCGTGCTCTGCCACAACACCGGCCCGCGTCCGGGCCTGCTCGACGCCAACGACCCCACGCGTCTGCGCGATGGCAATCGCTTCGACTCCTCGGTGGCCGAACTCGGCATCGCCTGCGAAGCGTGCCACGGTCCTGGCGCCGACCATGCCGCCTCGCACCTCAGCCCGTTCACCCGCATGGCGGGGTCGCTGCACCCGATGACCAATCCGTCGAAGCTCGACCAAGAACGTTCGGTCGCGGTCTGCGGTCAGTGCCACGGCGCGCGCCTGCCGGAGCCGCCGCGGCGGGTGGCCGAGTGGTTCACCACTGGGCCGACGTTCCGCGTCGGCGATCGCTTGCTCGAACACGTCGCGCCCATTCGTGCCAACACGCCGGTGCGCGGTGGCGCCGATGCAGAGCTGTTCTCGCTGCGGTTTTGGGGCGATGGCACGCCGCGACTGACGGCGTACGAGTTTCAGGGCGTGACCGATTCGAAGTGTTATCGCGATGGCGCCATGACCTGTCAGAGCTGCCATGCGATGCACGCCGGCGATCCGCGCGGCCAGTTGCGTCCGGACCGGGAAGGCCATGGCATGTGCACGCAGTGTCATGCTGAGATCGCGCGCGATGTCGCCGCGCACACGCACCACGCCGCCGATGGCGAAGGTTCGCAGTGCGTCGCGTGCCACATGCCGAAGATCGTCTACGGCGTCATGGAAGTGCACCGAAGCCACCGCATCGACGTTCCGGATCCGGCCCGCGATGGTGCGGCCGGTCGGCCGCACGCGTGCACGCTGTGCCACGTCGACAAGAGCCTGCCGTGGGCGGCGAGTGCGATGCGGCGGTGGTGGGGGGATCGTTATCAGCAGCCCGAGCGGCGCGCGGACGGTGCTTCGATCGAGCTCGCGGACACCGCGGCGAACTTGTTGGCCGGCGATGCGGCAGCGCGGGCGGTGGCGGCGAAGGCGTTGGGCGAAGCGCACGTGACGTTGGCGCCTGATCACGCGGCGGCCGTTCGCGCGTGGCTCGCGGTGACGATGGGCGATGGCTACCCGAGTGTGCGGTTCTTGGCGCGGCGCAGTTTGTTGGCGCAGGAAGCGAGGGCCTCGTGGGGGTTGGCCGAACGGGTGCAACGAGTCGACCATTTGGCGACGACGGCAACGCGGCGCGAGGATGTGTTCGGCTTGTTGTCGGCGATTGCGACGGCAGCGCGTGGTAGAGCAGTGCCACCAGCGACGACGGCCTTGCTTGGCGTCGACTTCCAATTGGACTTGTCGGCCGTGATTCGTCTCACGGACTTGCAGGGCCGCAACCTGATCGCGATCGGCGAATGAACCACGACGGACTCTCCTCTCTCCCGTTGCGCACGGGACTCTGGTTGCTGGCGGTGTCGTTGCCGCTTGGGCTCACGCTCGAAGCACTGCACGCGATGAAGGTGCAGGTCTACCTCGGCAGCGCCATGCGGCGCGAGATGTGGACGCTGGCGCACGCGCACGGCAACCTGCTCGGCATCTTGTGCCTGTTGTTCGCGGTGCTCGGGCCCAAGATCGTGAACGACGGCGCCCGCGCGCGCATTGATCGACTGCTCACGCTCGGCGCGGTGTTGATGCCGGTCGGCTTCTTGTTGGGTGGGGTGATGAACTCGGAAGGCGACCCGTCGTTCGGCATCTTGCTGGTGCCGATTGGTGGAGTGGCGGTGTTCTGCGCGCTGGTGATGACGGCGTCGCGACTCATGAAGAAGGTGTGACCATGGGCATGGACAGCGTGGCATTGGTAAGGAGCTCGAGGCAGCGTACGCACTCGACATTCCGGATGCCGCCGCTGAGGGCATGGTCACCATTGGGTACGTCACTACCTGGGTGACGGCACGGCGAGCTTCTGCCGCCACTTCGCCGCTTCCTCTAGCTGGCCTCTTGCCTCGTAGAGCGCCGCCGTCTCGCTCCAGTTAGCACGCGTGCGTTCGTTGGTTGGGCCAAGGGTGGCTTCCAGCACCGTGCGCGCCTTCGCCAGTGCCGTCGCCGCTTCGTCGAAGCGACGCAGTTTTCGCAGCACGATGCCTTCGTGTTGTTGGAACACCGCCAGCCGCCAATTGTCGGCGGGCAGCGCCTGCGCCGCGTCGCGCAGCAGCGCCTGCAAGGTGTCGAGCGAATCGAGCAGCTTGGCTTCGCCGCGTTGCAGATGCAGCGCCACCGCGAGATTGAAGCGCGTGATCAAGTCGGACATCTCCTTGCCGCCACCGACTGCCTGCCGGGCCGCGAGCACCTGCCGGTAGATCACTTCGGCATCGGCGTGGCGCCCTTGGCGTTCGTGGCAGATCGCGATGTTGCTGGCGATGCGCAGCGTGGCGGGATGCGTGGGACCGGAGACCTTGGTGCGAACGGTGAGCAGCGCCTCGAACTGTCGGCGGGCCGGTTCGAGCTTGCCGGTCTCGAGCAAGAACACGGCTTCGGTGTTTTGGCTGGAGAGTGTGGCCGGGTCTTCGGCGCCAAGATGTTGCAGGGCGAGCGCGCAGGCTTCGGTGTAGAGCACCGCCGCTTCGTCGCTGCGCTTCTGACGGTGCAGGCTCGATGCATGGCCGGTCATCGCCGTGATCGTGCTGTGGTGTTGCGGGCCGAAGGTGCTGGTGAGCACGGGGCAGGCCAGGCGATAGAGCTGCTCGGCACCGACGTAGTCGCCGCGTTCAAGCAGCACGCTTGCCAGGTTCGATTGCACTGTCGCGGTGTCGCGATGAGCCGGTCCGTGTTGCTGCAGATTCCCCGCCAGCGCCTCGCGCAACAGCGGTTCCGCTTCGTCGAGTTTGCCAATGCCGGCCAGCAGGTTGGCGTAGTGCATCTTCACCGTGAGCGCCGTGCGTGGCATCGCGGCAGCCTGGGTGCCGATTCGCCGCAGTGCCGTCAGGAACTGCTCGCGAGCGGGTTCGGTGAGGCCGAGGCTGTCGAACGAAACGCCCAGAGCGGAGTGCAGTGACGCCGCCACCTGGTCCGTCATGGTCGCCGCGGCAAGACGGTGTTGCGCGCGTTCGATGACGTCGGCGAGCTTGATGTTGCGGTCGCCGCGGGCGCTGCCGAGGATCTCGGACTGCAGTTCGGTCACTTGCCACAGTTCCGCCGCGATGCGTTCGGCGGCGAGGCGTCGGCCTTCGGCGAGGTTCTCGGCATCGACGGCGCGGGTCCAACCAAGGGTCGTGGCGATCGTGCCCACTACGAGGGCGAGCAAGGTGGCGGTGGCGGCGGCGACCACGATGCGGTTGCGACGCACGAACTTGCGCAAGCGATAGGTCGTGCTCGGCGGTCCCGCGAGCACTGGCTCGCCGCGGCGCAGACGCCGCAAGTCGTCGCCCAGCGCCTGGGCCGACGAGTAGCGCTGGTCTGGATCCTTGGCCATGGCCTTCTGCAGGATGCAGTCCGCGTCGTGGGGAATGCCGCGGGTCGGCGCCAAGGTCGAAGCGCGCGGCGGCTCCTGCGTGCGAATGCGATCGGTGGCGACGCCGAGCGGCAGGTTGTCGAGCTCGTGCGGCAAGCGTCCGGTCAGCAGTTGGAAGAGGATCACGCCGAGGGCATAGACATCGATGCGCGTGTCCGCGGTCGCCGCCGAGCGATCGAGTTGCTCCGGGCTCATGTAGGCGAGCGTGCCGACGACGCTGCCTGACGTGGTCGCCAGCGTGTGGTGCCAATCGGTGTGGGTCGCGCGCGCGATGCCAAAGTCGATCAGCTTCGGTTGGCCAGTGGCGTCGACCAGAATGTTCGCCGGCTTCAGGTCGCGATGAATGACGCCGCGCTGGTGCCCGTGGTGCACGGCGTCGCAGACCTGCTCGACGAGGGCGAGGATCGCTGGGGCCGACAGGTGTTGTTGCTGGGCGAAGGTGTCGATCGGGCGCGCCTCCGCGATCAGTTCCATCGCGAAGAACGGCTGCTCGACGCCGCCTTCCTCGAACGTCGCCGCTTCGTAAACCTGCGCGATGCCTGGGTGCTGCAAGCGCGCCAGGATCTCCGCTTCGTACTCGAAGCGAACGCGCGCCGTGCCGCCGCCAAAGGCGTGGCGCATGACCTTGAGCGCGACCTTGCGATGCGGGCGGTCTTGCTCGGCCTCGAAGACGGTGCCCATGCCGCCGCTGCCGAGCACGCGCAGGATTTGGAAGCAGCCGATGCGGGTGCCGAGCAGTCGTTCGTCGGGCGAACGCAGGCTCGCGAGTGGGGGGCCTTCGCGATCGAGAACGGGCGAGGCAGCGACGTCGTGAAGCAGCAGGCCTTGCACGGCGGCGAGCAGTTCGGCGTTGCCCGCGGTGGCTTCTTGCAACCAAGCGGGGCGTTCGTTCGCAGGCACGTCGAGGGCCGCCTCGAATACGCGACGCACCTCTTGGAAGCTCGGGAGCACGCCAGCAGTCTAGTCTGGCCTGCGCGAGCAGTGCGGGGTCAGGCGCTTGGCCGCGAACGCAGGCGCGGGAACATGCGCACGAAGTCGGGCTCGTGCGACGCGGTGACGGCGATGGGATCGCCGCCGTGCGCGGACGGGAAGCGCAGCCGTTCCCCATGCAGCAAGGTGCGGTGGGTGCCGAAGGTCGCCTTCGCCTTGTCGTTGGCGTTGCGGTCGCCGTAGCGAGGATCGCCGAGCAGCGGATGGCCGATCGCAGCGAGGTGGGCGCGGATTTGGTGCGTGCGGCCAGTCTCCAGACGAACACGGATCAGGGTCGCGCCGACGCGTCGTTCGATCACCGTGACGTGGGACACCGAACGTTGCCCCGCCGGATCGACCACGGCCTTGGGCTGGTCGCCGCGCGGCTCGTCGGTGATGCGCAGCGACAAGTCGATCGTGCGCGCGTCGTCGGCGAGGGTGCCCGCCGCGATGGCGAGGTACTCGCGGTCGATGTCGCCACGTTCCATTGCCGCCCCCAGATGGCGCAGGGCTTCGACGGTGCGGCCGACGAGCAGCAGACCGGACGCTTCGCGATCGAGGCGATGGGCGAGCCCAGCGCCCGGAAGTTCACGCGCCAGCGCGTCGGCGATGGAGGTCTCGACCAGCGGTCCTTTGTGCACCGCGAGCCCCGGCGGTTTCTGCAGCACCAAAATCGCGTCGTCGGCCCAGGCGACCGTCACTTGCAAGTCGTGCGTCAACGCCGCGTGCGCACTGGCGAACGTGACGACGTTGCCGGTGCGCAGGCGCGTCGTGCCTTCGGCGCGCACGCCGTCGACCGCGACGGCACCGAGCGCGCACAGTTGCCGACTCTTCGTTTGCGACAGCGGTCCCAGCTCGGCGCATTCGACGCCCTTCACCACAGCATCAAGACGCCAACCGTCCTGCGCCGCGGTGACCACGAGGGTTGTCAACGGATCAGACCTTCACGCGGTCGTGGCGAGTGGAGCCGAGCAGCTCGACGAAGCGGCGGAACAGGTAGAGCGCGTCGTGCGGTCCGGGGGCGGCCTCGGGGTGGTACTGCACCGAGAACACCGGCAGTTCTTTGTGGCGCAGCCCTTCGCAGGTGTTGTCGTTGAGGTTCTTGTGCGTCATCTCGACGTTGTCGGGCAGCGAACTCGGATCGACGGCGTAGCTGTGATTCTGGGCCGTGATCTCGACCTTGCCGGTCGTCAGGTCGATCACCGGCTGGTTGCCGCCGTGGTGACCGAACTTCATCTTGTAGGTCTTGGCGCCAAACACATGGCCGAGGATTTGGTGGCCAAGGCAGATGCCGAACACCGGCAGCTTCTGCACCAGCACCTTCGCGGCGGCGATCGCGTAGTGGCAGATGGCTGGATCGCCAGGGCCGTTGCTTAGGAAGACGCCGTCGGGCTGCATCGCCAGCACCGCGGCGGCAGCGGTATCGGCTGGCACCACGGTGACGTCGAGGCCGCAGGCGACCAGCGAACGCAGGATGTTGCGTTTGGCCCCGAAGTCATAGGCAACGATGCGGCGGCGCTTGGCGCCGGGCGTCGCGGTCACGGGCGGCGTGGCGCTGAACTGCGATTCGTAACCGCGATCCCAAGTGTAGGTGGTCGGCGTCGTCACCTTCAACACGTGATCGACGTCGGCGACCTTCGGCGCTTTGCGCAGTCGCTCGACCAATTGAGCTGGGCTGCTGGTCATGTCGCGCGTGATCAGCACTCGTTGCTCGCCGCGATCACGCACGATGCGCGTCAGCATGCGGGTGTCGATGCCTTCGATGCCGGGCACGCTGTGTTGAGCGAGGTACTCGGACAGTTCGATCGCCGAGCGGAAGTTGCTGGCGCGTTCGCAGGCTTCGCGCACGACGAAGCCCGACAGCCACAGCTTGCCCGACTCTTCGTCCTCGTTGCTGATGCCGTAGTTGCCGATGTGTGGCTGCGTCAGCAACACCGTCTGGCCGCGGTACGAGGGATCCGTGAGGATCTCCTGGTAGCCCATCATGGAGGTGTTGAACACCAACTCGCCGACGGTTTCGGTGGCGGCGCCAAAGCCACGACCGACCAGAACGGTGCCATCCTCCAACACGAGGCGGGCGGGTGGGCGGTAGGTCGTCGAAGTCGGCGCGGCGGGCAGATTGGTCAAAGTGGCGTGGGCGGCGAGGCCGTTCTCAGGTTGATCTGCGACGCCAGATAGCCTGCCCCGAAACCGTTGTCAATGTTGACGACGGCGACGCCCGCCGCACAGCTGTTCATCATGCTCAGCAGCGCCGCGAGGCCGCCGAACGACGCGCCGTAGCCGATGCTGGTCGGCACCGCGATGACCGGTTTGTCGACGAGGCCGGCGAGCACGGACGGCATGGCGCCTTCCATACCGGCGATGGCGAGGATGACGTTGGCGCGGCGAATGGCGTCGATCTGGGCGAGCAGCCGGTGCAGGCCGGCGACGCCGACGTCGCGAAAGACCTCGACGCGGTTGCCGGCGATGGCGAGGGTGACCGCGGCTTCCTCGGCCACCGGCAGGTCGGCGGTGCCAGCGCTGACAATCGCGACCAAGCCGCGTTCGGGCAGTGCAGGCGGGGCTTTGGTGATGCAGCGGGCGCGATCGTGGTAGCGGGCATCTGGGATGCGGGATTGCACCGCTTCGGCATGGGCGGGGTCGGCGCGCGTCAGCAGCACACGATCTGAGCGGGCGAGGATTTCTACGGCGATCGCCGCCGCCTCAGCCGGGCGCTTGCCTTGGCAGAACACCACTTCGGGGAAGCCGCAGCGGCGAGCGCGGTCGTGATCGATGGTGGCGAACTCGAGGTGCCCGGCGGCAGCTTGCGGCCGCCGCAACGCTTGCACCGCATCCTCGACGCTGCGGGTGCCGGCGCGCACGTCCATGAGCAGCGCGCGCAGCTTGGCGATGTCGTCATTCTCGTTCATGGTCGCACTTTGGCCTTGCCGCCGGATTCGGGGGTGGCGACGGCGTCGAGATCGAGTGGCGCGGTGCGGCCCTCGCGCCACGCCACCGTCGCCAGGCTCGCGATCATCGCGGCGTTGTCCGCGCACAACGTGGGGTTTGGCAGCACCAAGTGCAGGCCGCGCAGGCGTGGGTCGTCGGCGAGCCGTTCGCGCAGGCGGCGGTTGCGGGCGACACCGCCACCGATGCACAAGCTGCGCACCGCGTGGCGTTCGCAGGCCCGGCGGATCTTGGTCACCAGCACGTCGACCACGGCTTCTTGGTAGGACGCGGCGAGATCGGCTAGGCGCTGGCCGGTTGGCGGTGCGGTGGGTGCCGCTGTGCCTTGCGGACGCAGGGTGTAGAGCAGGGCCGTCTTGAGGCCAGAGAACGAGAAGTCGAGGGAGTCGGCGCTGAGCAGTGTGCGCGGCAGATCGAACGCGGCGCGGTTGCCGGTGAGCGCGGCCTGCTCAATCGAAGGGCCCCCCGGATAAGGCAGGCCGAGCAGGGCCGCACCCTTGTCGAGGGCTTCGCCGGCGGCATCGTCGCGGGTGGTGCCGAGGCGTTCACTCTGGCCGGGGGCCGTGATGCGATACATCGCCGTGTGGCCGCCGGAAGCGACCAACGCGAGGGCCGGCAGTGGCATCGCTGGGTCGGCGAGCAGGCCGGTGTGAACGTGGGCCTGCACATGGTCGACGCCAAGCAGCGGCAAGCCAAAACGCCACGCCAGGGCTTTCGCCGCCGCCATACCGACCAGCAGGCAGCCGATCATGCCCGGCCGGTGCGTCACCGCGACCGCGGTCAAGTCGTTGGCGGTCACACCGGCGGCGGCCAGCGCCTGCTCGACGATCGGCAGAATGCGTTCGGTGTGCGAGCGACTGGCGATTTCTGGCACCACGCCGCGCCAACGCGCATGCAGCTCAATCTGCGAATGCACGATGTTGCTGCGCACGAGGTGGCCGTTCTCGACGACGGCTGCGGCCGTCTCGTCGCACGACGTTTCGATGCCGAGGATCACGATGGACACGCAGCGAGCATGCCACCCTGAGCGACGGGCTGCTACTTGTCCTTGCCCGGTTCGTGGCCGTTCGGCGAGGTTGTCGTCGAGTTGCTTGCCGTCGTTCGTGTGTGCAGCGCCGCCAGTGCTGCGGCGAGTTGCGGGTCGACGCCGACCGTGGGCGGGGCGGGCACTGTGACGCCGTATTGCGCGGCAACCACGGTGAAGGCTTCTCGGTAGGCGGCCGGCGGTTCGCTCTGCCGCAGAGTCTTCAACACGCTGGCTTGCTGCTCGGCGGTGGGCGCCACGACGACGTCCGGGGCAATGCCGCCAGACTGCGCGGCTTCGGCCGAAGACGCCTTGTGGTTGCGTTCGATGTCGCGACCCTTGGGCGTGCGGTACTTGCCGGTCGTCAGCTTCAGCCGGAAGGCGAGGTTCTTCCAGGTGTAGACCGTGTTGACGTAGGCCTTGCCGTGGGTGCGCTGGCCGACGATCGCGGCGCGCTCGTGGTCTTGCAGGGCGCCGGCCAACACTTCGCTGGCGCTGGCAGAACTCTCGTTGACGAGCACGACCAGTGGCAGTGTTGGGAATCGGCACTGCTCGGGGGTGGCTTCATGCCGTTCGACCTCCTCGCTGCCGCGCCGTTGTTGCAAGACGATGAGGCCGCTTGGCAGGAACGCGCGCGCGATGGCGACGCATTCGTCGAGGCTGCCGCCGCTGTTCCAGCGCAGATCGAGCACGAGGCCGCGCAGGGGGCCGCGCTGCGACAGCGCATCGATCGCGGCGATCAACTGCAAGGACGCGCCAGGATGAAAGTCCGTGAGGTGCACATAGCCGAGCCCGCTTGGTGCATCGAGGGCGTGCGCCCACTTCACGCAGGGGCGCTGCACGTCGCCGCGTTGCAGCGTGACTTCGAGCAGTTTGCCATCGCGACGCAGGCGCAGTCGCACGGTTTGGTCGCGCGGACCACGCACCAGTTCGATCACTCGCGCGCGCTGTTCGGCGGTGTCGAGGGCGGTGTCGTTGACGGCGAGCAGCACGTCGCCAGGGCGCAGGCCGGCGCGTTCCGCGGGGCCGCCTGCGAGTGGGAAGTGCAGCACGACTTGCTCGCCGTGGGTGGCAAAGTCGGCGCCGATGCCCTCGTAGTGACCGGTGTTGTCTTCTTCATAGCTGGCGACGTCGGCGGGCGGCACGTAGCGGCTGTAGGGGTCGAGGCCGCGCACCATGCCTTGGATCGCGTTCTCGAGCAGTGCGGCGGCGTCCTGCGGGTCGACGTGCGAGAGCAGGATCTCACGGTGAACGACCGCCAGTGCCGTCAGCTGCTCCGCCGGTAGATCGGCGGTGCTTCGCCCCCCGAACTGCAGGCCGAGCGCGAAGGCGATTGCGATCAGCGCCAAGTTGGCCACCAAGAACCACAGTGGCAGGCGCGGTTGCTGTTCCATCAGGGCAGCGTATGGTGGCGGGCGATGGCGCGCATTCTGGTCGTTGATGACACTCCCCAGAATCTCCTGACGATCGAGATTTATCTGCGCGGTACCGAGTTCGAAGTGGTCACCGCTGGCAATGGCCTGCAAGCGATCGAACTGTGCATGCATGAGTCGTTCGAGCTGATCTTGCTCGACGTGCTGATGCCTGGCATCGATGGCTTCGAAGTCTGCCGTCGATTGAAGAACGATCCGCGCACGGCGTTCGTGCCGGTGATCTTCCTGACCGCACGATTGACCGATGAGTCCGAGAAGCTCGCCGCCTACCAGCTTGGCGCCGTCGACTACATCCAGAAGCCGGTCAATCGCGAAGAGTTGGTGGCGCGCATTCGCGTCATGCTGCGGCTTGAGGACGCGCGTTCGCGGCTCGATCGGGAGAACGCTGCGTTGCGGCGTCAGCTCGCCAGCATCCAGCAGTCGGTCGGTGCCGCTGCCGATGCGGTGCGGGATCTGCAGCGGTTGCGCCAGGAATGGGCGATCAGTCATGAGCCGTGGCTGTTGGCTGTCGATGGCGCGATGCGCATCACGGCCTTCGACGAAGCGTTGCGCTCGATGCTCGGCAACTTGGTGGTGGGCGATGTGCTGTCGACTTGCGGTCACGGCTGTGCGCGGTTGGCCCGCTTGATCGAGGACGGGGCGCGCAGTGCGGACCTGACCCTGCCGACAAGCGGCGAGGCCGCGATCGTGCTGCAGGCGCATGTGCATGGCCTGCACGATGGCCACCGCGTCGTGATCTTGCAGAACGTGACCGGCGTGCGCGCCGCCGAGCGCAGCCTCGTCTTGCGCGAGCCGTTGGGCGCAGAAGTGAGTGACCTGCTCGTGCCGCGGGCGGAGCCGGGCTATCGCATGACGGACTTCGTCGGCAAGTCGACGTCGGTGCTTGAGCTGACCGAGCAGGTTGGCCGACTGCGGCAGACGCGGTCGACAGTGCTCATCTACGGCGAGAGTGGCACCGGCAAGGAACTCGTGGCCCGGGCGCTGCACTTCGATGGTGCGAATCGAAGTGCGCCGTTCATTCCGTTGCACTGCGGCGCCATTGCTCCCGAACTGATCGAGAGCGAGTTGTTCGGACATGAGAAGGGTGCGTTCACTGGCGCCCAGCAGGCGCGCGATGGACTGTTTCGTGCGGCCGATGGCGGCACGATCTTCCTCGACGAGATTGCGGAGACGTCACCAAGCGTGCAGGTGAAACTGCTGCGGGTGCTGCAGCGCGGTGAGATCCGTCCGGTCGGTGCCAGTCAGCCGCGCATCGTCGACGTGCGCATTCTCGCCGCGACCAATCGCGATCTACTGCAGATGGTGCGCGACGGCCGTTTCCGCGAGGACCTGTACTACCGGCTTGAGGTGGTCACGCTGCACTTGCCGCCCTTGCGCGAGCGCTTGGCGGATCTGCAGCGCCTGATCGAGTCCTTCCTGGTCGCGGGCAACCGCCGCCACGATCGACTCGGCGCGCCGGTGCGGACCGTTTCCCGTGGGGCCATGGAGCGGCTGCTGGCCTATCCATGGCCTGGCAACGTGCGTGAATTGGAGAACGTCGTCGAGCGGGCCTTTGCCCTTGGGGTTGGCGATGTGCTGCAAGCGGCCGACCTGCCGCCAAATGTTTTGAGCGGCCGGTCTGCCCTTGGTCCGACTCCCGTTGTGCGTGGCTCCCAGTCGTCGGGGCCCGAAGCCGAGCCGCCAGTCCCTGGGGACCTGCGCAGCCAACGCGAGGCGATCGAGCGCCAGGCGATCGTGCAGGCGCTGCGGGATTGCGCCGGTGACAAGGGGGCGGCCGCACAGTTGCTCGGCATGTCGCGCAGCACGTTCTACCGGCGAGTGAAAGACCTCGGTCTTTGATCGCGAGGCTCGCGCTTGCGTCAGGCCGTGTTGGTCGGCGGGGCTCACCAAAAGTAACCACGAACTGAATTGTCCAAGTGGGAACCCAATGCGTCCCCGCCCGCGTCTGAGAACGCAAGCTAGGCTATTTGCGAACCTCGCCCCCGGTTCGCCTAGTCCCCTGTACCCAGCCATGTCGCACTCTCGCTCCCTCCTGTGCGCGACCGACTTGTCTGTCGCGATTCCAGCCCAAGCCCTCACGCTCAGTGACGGCAACATGAACTTCGTGACAGGCATCCTGTCCGCCACCGCGCAGACGCCGCGCACGCTGGCGTTGCGCGCGGACGCGCTCGCGATCAATCACGGCTTCGAACACTGGTGGTACTACCGAATCGCCGGTGATCCCCGCGAGTTCTCGTTCCGCAATCTCGGTGGTGTGACCAGCAGTGTGGCGCCGTCCAATGATCACGCGGACCGTGATTTCGCCAACGTCGACAATCGCAACCTGCTGAAGGCGAGTCTCGACTTCGATACGTATAACGCGGGTCCGGCCAGTGGCGTGGTCATCAGCCGCATGACGGTGATGAACACGTCGAACGCACCGGTGACGTTGAACGTCTTCTGCTACACCGACCTCGACATCGCGGGCACGTTTGGCGACGACACGTGCACCGGCACCAACAGCTCCCATTTCGTTTCCGATCCGTCGGGTGTGCAGATCGAAATCCGCGCGATCGGCAACGATCTGTCCGAGGTCGCGGCGTATCCCATCGTTCGCAATCGGCTCACCAACGTCACTGTCGACAACTTGAACGGAGCCCTGCCGCCATTCGCGGGTGACTACAGCGGCGCCTTCCAGTGGCAGAACCGCACGCTGCAACCGTTCGAGCAGCGCACCTTCACGATTGCGATGGCGGTCGACACGGCCGCGGCGTCGCTGCCCTTGGTCGAGCACTACGGTGCGGGCAATGGCAGCAGCTTCGAGATCCACACCACGACCACGCCGCTGCAAGACAACACGCAAGTGCGCGGGGTCGCCCTGCAGATGAAAGGGGCACTGCCGGGGGTCGAGCATCGCATCGTTCTCGGCCTCGCACCGTGGATTCCAGCTCCGTTCATTCCAGGGCTCGACTTCTGGGTCGAACCCGTGTCGATCATCGCAGTTTACGCTGGCATCACGTCGCCTACTGGCGAGGCCTCCGAGTTGTTCGTGATCCCACCGTCGCCGTACTTCTCCGGATTCAACGTGTTCTTCCAGGTGTTCTCCGTCGATGCCGCCGCCCCCAACGGCTACGCGTACTTCTCGCCCGGCATGCGCTGGCGCATCGGCAAGCTGTAAGGGTTGCGGGCGCCGCGATGCGCGACTTTGAGTCGTTGCGTCGCCGTTGCGTCGGTTGAATAATCGCGCGGGTGCCCTCGTCCGCATCGATCGAGCCCCGCGCGACGCAGTCGCTGGTTCGCTGGCTCGCCATCGCCCTGCTGGCCGCTGGCATGGTCTTCGGAGCCAACCAGCTCGCCTTCCTCTGCGACGACGCCTACATCCACTTTCGCTACGCGGCGAACGCCCACGCTGGGCACGGGTTGGTTTGGAATGCCGCGCCCTTCGAACCGGTCGAAGGCTACGGCTTTCTCTGGGTCGTGACGCTGTGGGGCGTTTGGAGTTGGTTTGGCGTCGAACCACCGGCTGCTGCGAATGTGCTGTCGTTCGGGTTTGGCGTCGTGCAGCTGTTGTTGCTGGCGGTTGCCGTGCCGCGACTAACAGGACGCAACGGCAACAAGCTGCCGATGGCCATCGGCCTCGCCGCGCTCCTGATCATCGTTGGCAACCGGACGTTCTTGCAGTGGTTGTCGAGCGGGCTCGATACGGCGTTGTTCAACATGTGGCTGTTGTGGTGGGTGCTGCACGCCTGCCGCGGCCCTGGCCAGCGCACCGGCACTTGGATCGCGGTCTGGTCCACCGCGGCCGCGTTGGCTGCGCTCACTCGCCCCGATGGCCTGCCGTTGGTGTGCGCGACGTTGGGGGTCGTAGCTTGGCTGGTGCTGCGGAGACGGGCGCCGTTGCGGTCGGGTC
>CANEYR010000074.1 GCA_947444055.1 Planctomycetota bacterium | reverse complement strand
TCGGCGATCCATCCGAGACGCAGACCGTGCAGCTCGCGCGCTTCGAAGCGCCAGCGAAGGTGTTTCAGCGCGACCCGTTCGAGATGAAGGCGACGGTGACGGCGCAGGGCTACGACAGTCTCACGGTCACGGCGCGGCTCGTGCGCGTCGACGACAAAGGTGCCGAGCAAGTCGTAGGCTCGCAGCAAGTGCAGATCGGCGGCGACCGCAGCGAAGCTGTGATCGAGTGGAAGCAGATCACGTCGGATGCACCGGGCCGCTTCCTCTACCGCACCGAGATCGAACCGCCCAATGGCGAACCCGTCGTCGCCGAACGCCACGCCAAGACGGCGCCGGTCGAAGTGCTCGGCGAACGCCTGCGGCTGTTGCTCGTGTCGGGCGGCGCCAACCACGAGTTCCAGATCCTGCGCAACCTGCTGATCCGCGACAAGACGATCGACGTCACCTGCTGGCTGCAAAGTGCCGACGCGAAGTTTCCGCAGGACGGCGACGAAGGCATGACGATCGAAGACTTGCCGCGCGAGCGCATCGACTTCGAGCCGTACGACGTCGTGGTGTTGATCGATCCCGACCACAACAAGCTCACCGCTACCTTCTGCGAGCACCTGCAGAAGCACGTCGTGGAAGGCGGCTGTGGTTTGTGGTGGGTGGCCGGCGAGAAGTACTCGCTCGATGCGATGCGCCCAATGACCGCGACCTTCCCGTTGGCAGAACTGCTGCCGGTGGTGCCCGACATCGAGTTCGCCGATCGTGGGCACATTGGTCTTGGCAAGGCGTTCAAGTGGCCGTGGCAGTTTGCGCTCGCCCCCGAAGGCGACGACGGTCTCGGCGCCAAGCTGACGCGCATCGCCGACAGCCGCGATGAGAGCCGACTGCTGTGGGGACGCTTGCCTGGGCAGCGCTTCTTCTTCCCGGTGGTTCGCGTCAAGCCAGTGGCGATGGTGTTGGCCGAACATACCGGCCCTGACTTCCGCCGCGGTGGTCGCGGCATGCCGATGCTGGCGATGCAGAACGTCGGCGCTGGCCGCGTCGTCTTCAGTGGTTTTGACGAGACCTATCGGTGGCGCTCGCTCTACGAGCAGGCCTACAACAAGTTCTGGATCAACGGCATCCGCTACCTGTTCGAGGGTCGTCTGCAGGCCGGCAACACGCGGCTGCGCTTGCTCGCGAGCGACGAGAAGGTGGACCTTGGCGACGCCATCGAACTGACGGCGGAAGTGAAGGACGAGGCGCTGCAACCGCTGATTGTCGATGGCTACGCCATCGTCATCGATCGCGAAGGGGAGGCGCCGGAGACGATGCAGTTGGTGCCGGTCGAGAGCGTGCCCGGCAGTTACTCACTGCGCCTGCGGCCGACGCAACTCGGCAACTACCGCGTGCGCGCCGCCGACAAGATCGGCAAGAACGTCGAAGTGTCCTTCCAAGTCGTCGCGGCACAGATCGAACGGCAAGGACCGATGGATCGCGCCGAGCTGACGGCGGTCGCGGGTGCGGTTGGCGGCGAACGCTTCGACACGCCGCAGCAACTGCTCGCGGCCCTCGATCGCATTCCGTCGCGTTCGGCAACCGACACCTTCCGCACGCCGCACGCGATCTGGGATGGCTGGCCGACGATCCTGTTCGTGCTCATCCTGTTGTCCATCGAGTGGCTGCTGCGCAAGCGCTTCAACCTGCTATGAACTCGACTCTCTCCATGGCGGCGGGCACTGCCCCAGGTGGTGCCGAACTCGCCCGGCTGCGCCATTCGGCCCAGAACGGCATTTGGATCGAGTCGCTCGGGGCGGTGGCCTTGCTGCTGATCGCCTACGCGCTACCGAGTCTGTTGATCGATCGCTGGCTGCGCCTGGAGTGGATCTTCCGCGCCATCCTGCTCGGCAGTTTCGTGGTCGTCGTCGCCCGCACGTTGCAGCGGCGGCTGCTGCGTCCGCTCCGTGTGGTGCTGACGGATGAAGAGATGGCGCTCGCCGTCGAACGCAGCGCTCCCGGCGTCAAGCAGGCGTTGATCAGCTCGCTGCAGTTCGATCGCGAACTGCAAGCCGGCGTCGTCACCATCGAGTCGTCGGCGCTAAAGGCCGCGGTCGTCGCCGACGTTCGCCAGCGGCTGGCGGCGATTCCGTTCGGTGATGCGATCGACGGCGCGCGCGTGCGCAAGTTCGGCGCCGCCATTGCTGCCGCCATCGTCTTCTTTCTCAGTTGGGCGGCGATCGATGCGCGGGCGCTCGGTCTGTGGGCGGCGCGCAATCTCGCACTCGCCAGCGTCGAGTGGCCGCGCTACACGACGCTCGATCTTGCCGATGCCGATAGCGGCCAGGTGCGCCTGC
This sequence comes from Planctomycetota bacterium, assembly GCA_947444055.1. Classification (GTDB taxonomy): domain Bacteria; phylum Planctomycetota; class UBA1135; order UBA1135; family UBA2386; genus UBA2386. The sequence continues at coordinate 21,440 of CANEYR010000074.1, read as the reverse complement.
CGCAGGGTGATGCGCTGACGGTCCGCGTGGCGGTGCAGGGACCGGTGCCGGATCAAGTGTTCGTCGATTTCGAGTTCCGCGGCGGCGAACGCGGCAGCGAAGCGATGAGCCGCACTGGTGACCGCGAGTTCACGTGGACGATCGATGCCGTGCTCGCCGACATGCAGTTGTCGCTGCAAGGTGGCGACGCGCTGCCGCTGCCGGTGACCGTGACCATCGTCGAACGACCGCGCATCGACGAGCTCACCGTGCGCGTCACCTACCCGAGCTACATGGAGCGCGATCCCGAGTTGGTGCCGCCGACCGAAGGCGAACTGCGGTTGCCGAAGGGTGCTGTGCTGTCGATTGCGGGCAAGAGCCAGAAGGCGCTGACCGACGCGTTCTTGTTGTTTGGCAATGACCAGAAGACGGCGCTGCCGCGCACGCCAGATGGGCTGTCGTTCGGCGGCGACTTCTCGCCAGCGGCCTCTGGTCTGCTCGTGATCGACGTCATTGACCAAGACAAGCTGGGTGCGGGCACGCCACCGAAGTTGTTGCTGCGCGTCGGTGACGACAAGCCGCCGTCGATCGAGTTTCGCCTGCGTGGGGTAGGTGGCGCGATCACGACGCATGCGCGCATTCCTGGCGATCTCAAGATCAAGGACGACTTCGGGCTGCGCGACGTGTCGACGACGTTCCGGGCGATGGTCGATCAGCCACCGGAGAAGGGCCGCGATCCTCTTCCCGAGGAGCCGTTCACGGCGGCCGCAGCGAACTTCGGCAGTGCGCTGACCCGCAGCGCGCTGCGCTACGAAACGACGGCCCAAGTGGATCTCACGCAGTGGAACAAGGTGCCCGACGAGAACTCGCCGGAGAACAAGATCCGCCCGGGCATGCTGCTCTCGCTGCGCTTTCACGCGAAGGACAACTTCGGTCCCGGCGACCCGCATGAAGGCATCGGCGAGACGCTGGTGTTTCGCGTCGTCACCCGTGAGCGTCTCACCGAAGAACTGCGCCGTCGGCAGGTGGAGCAGCGCCAAGAGCTGCAGCGCATCGCCGAGGAAGAGCAGCGGGCCTTGCTCGAACTGACCGAGACGATGAACCCCGCCACCGCGGGCGAACGCCGCCGCCAAGTCGAAGCCCGCCTCAAGGCCATAGCCCGGCAACAGCAAGCCCTCGGTCGCCGGGTGGCCTTCGTCGGCGAGTCGTACCAACGCATTCTCTGGGAGTACGAGAACAACCGACTGTGGGAGGCCAATCAGGTTCGCCAAGTCGAGAGCCTGATTCCAACGCCCCTGCAGCAGCTGGCCAAGGATGCTTTCCCGGCGACCGCTAGGCAGGTCGACAGCTTCGTGCTCACTCCCGAGGAAGCGACAAGGACCGCGGCCGTAGAGGGTTATCGAGACATCCAGCGCCGCCTCGCCGCCATCCTGAAGCACATGGAGCAGGCTGAGAACCTCGCCGCCCTGATCGAGGAGCTGCGCACCGTGATTAAGCTGGAGAACGACGCCATCCGCGACGTGCAAGCCCGCGTCAGGGCGCGAGAGAATGACATCTTCTCGCCCAATAAGCCTGACCCCCCGAAACCTGACAGGCCGAAAGAGAAGAAGTAGCCGTCCGTGCAACCCGAACCGCCTACGTTCGCCAGACCCTTCCTGAGGTAGACATGATCCCACGAGCTATCGCCATTGTGATGGCCTTCCTGTTCGCGTTCGCGACGCCGCTGGTGTCGTCGTTGCGCGCGCAAGACACCCAGACGGCTGCTGCGAGCAAGCAAGAGCTGGCGCGCACCAAGTTCCGCGACCTGACCGAGCGCATGCAGAAGCTGATGGGCATTCTGCAGAAGAGCGAGCCAGAGGAGAGCAAGATCTTGGCGGCCGGCCTGCACTACACGCAGGAGAAGAAGCTGACGCAGCGGCTCGACCACGCGGGCAACATGCTGAAGGACGAGCGCTGGGACGAGGCGCTGGTCGTGATGGGTTCGCTCAAGAGCGATCTCAGCACGCTGCTCGACCTGCTGCAGAACCGCAATGACGACTTGCGCAAGTTGCTCGAGGAGATCAAGCGACTGGAGGCCTTCAAGAACCGCGTCGAGGAGCTCGCGAAGGAGCAAGGCGAGGAGAAGGAAGACTCGGCGCGCACCGAGGATCTGCAGAAGCACTTGGCCGACATCGAAGCCAAGAAGCAGCAGGCCGCGGCCTTGCTGGCGGCGCAGAAAGAACTGCGCGAGCAGACCAACGAGCTGGGTGTGCAAGCCGCTGCCGAAGCGACGAAGCCGCTCGCTGAGAAGGAAGGCCAGTTGCAGCAGGACACCGAGAAGCTGGCGAAGGATCTGGAACAGACCGAACGCAAGAACGCCGAGCTGAACAAGCCGTCGAAGCCCGAGGCGGGCAAGCCGTCGGAGCCGACCGAGCCGAAGGACCAACCGAGCCCGTCAGCGAAGGGCGGTAGCTGCAGTGGCAGTGCGGGCAAGGCCAGCAAGTCGATGGGCAAGGCGCAAGAGTCGCTCGGCGACAAGAAGCCGGAGCCGTCGCTGAAGGACCAAGACCAAGCGATCGAAGAGTTGCAGAAGACGGTCGCGGAACTCGAAGCGATGGCCGAAGAGGCGCGCCGCGAGTTGCTCAAGCTGCCGATGGAGCAGCAGGCCAAGAAGCAAGACGGCACGCAGCACGCCACCGACACGCTGTCGAAGGACATGGAGAAGTCGGAGGACAAGGGCGACAACGCGGAGCCGCAAGCGACGCCCGGCAAGCAGCGCGTGCAGCAAGCCGTTCCCAAGCAGCGCGCCGCCGCCGGCCAGCTGAAGGAATACAAGCCAGCGAAGCAGAAGCAGCAGGACGCCAAGGAAGACCTCGAGGCCGCCAAGAAGGAGCTCGAAGACGCCCTGGCCCAGCTGCGGCAGCAACTGCAGGACGAAGTGTTGCGCGCGCTCGAAGAACGCTTCACCGCGATGCTCGCTCGCCAGCGCGAACTCTCGGCGCAGACGAAGACCACGGACACGACCCGCACCACCGTGTTGACCGCCAGCGGTCAGCTACCGGCCGCGGTCGTTGAGAAGCTGACGGAGCTGTCGGTCGGCGAAGGCCAACTCGAAATGGAAGCCTCCGACGCCCTGAAGCTGCTTGAAGAAGACGCGACCACCGCGGTGTTCCCGCCGATGGTCGAGCAGCTGCGCGACGATCTCGGTGCGGTCGAGGCGCGGTTGCTGGCGCAAGAGAGTGGGTTGCCGCTGCAGACGGCGCAGCGCGAAGTCGAGGACCTGCTCGAGTTGCTGATCAACGCGCTACGCAAAACCATAGAACGAAAAGAAGGCGGTCATTGAACGAGCTGCGGCGGTGGCGGTCAGCCACCTCTCGTTCCTGTCTCGGCTGAACTGAAGATGCTCAAGTACCTGCAAGAGCGCGTGAACAAGGCGACCAAGGAATTCGACGGCAAGCCCGCGCAGGCGCGCACCGTCGAAGTGGCCACGGTCGAGACTGGCACCCTCGCGAAGAAGCAGGGGCGCGTGCAGGATCTGATGCGTCGCTTGGCCGAGAAGCTCGGCAAGGAAAACGACACCGAGGGCGGGCGATGAGCGCGTTCTCGCTGCGCACGGCGTTCGCGAGCTGCCTGTTGGCAGTCGCGAGCGCGGCGCAGGATCCGAGCCCGGCGACACCGACGCGGCCGCCTGCGGTCGAAGTGCCTCCGGTCGCGGTGCAGAATCCGTTCCAACCATTCGACCGCGCGAAGTTCGAAGCCGCGTGCAAACAACTCGGCGCTGCCGAAGCGCAGCTGAAGACGTTTGCTGAGCGCATCGCCGAAGTCGGCCTGTCACGTGCGGCGGACGACCTGCTGCGCTCGGCGTCGCCGACGTTCGATGCGGCGGTCAAGCGGCACGAAGCGGGCGATCCAGAAGCCGCCGTGGCGCTGACCAAGGTGCTCGCCGAGACCAAGGACCCGCTGCTGGCGGCGCACGTGCGCTACCACCTGGCGCGTTTGTTCCTCGACAGCGATGACCCCGAGCACGCGATCCAGGTCCTGAACGACTACCTGCTGCAGAACATCAATCGCTCGCCGCTCGATGCCGAAGCCGCGTTCTTCTACGCACAAGCCTTGGCCGACATCCCGATGCCGGAAGCGGCGTTGCCGCGGTTTGCTGCGTTCCTGAAGTGGTTCCCCGAAGCCAGCGAGCGCTTCCGTTCAGCGGCGCACCAGCGCATGGGTGAGATCGAGCGCCAGCAAGAGAGTCGTCTGCATGGCCTCGCCGACGGCATGAAGAAGACGACGCGCGACCTGCGCAAGCAGCGCACGGACAAGCCGGTGCAGACCGACCAAGAGAAGTACCTCGAAGAGCTGCAACAGCTGATCGAGGAGTACCAAGAGAAGGAAAACCAGTCGAGCGGTCCCGCCTCCGGCCTTGGCCCGTCGTCGAACCCCGCGAGTGAAAGTGCGCTGCCGGAAGGCGAAGCCACCGTCGGCGACCTGCAGAAGCGTTCGACGCTCGCCGATCGATGGGGCGCCATGAAGGACGCCGAGCGCGAGAAGATCGAAGCGAAGGTCAACAAGGGTTTGCCGCCGCAGTACCAGAAGATGCTTGAGGAGTACTACAAGAAGCTCGGCAAGGCCGGCACCAAGCAGTGAGGAGGAAAGGGCGGTGACAACCAGCAGCGTTCGGCTCGTTTTCGCCCTTGCCGCGACCGCGGCGATGGCTTTGGCGCAAGACGGCCTGCGCGGCATTGTGCGTACCATCGATGGCCGCACGCTGATCGGTTCGCTCGTCGTCGTCGATGGGCGCGCGACGGCAACGACGGCGACCGGTCCCGTGGTGCTCGAGGTCGCGGAGATCACCGCGTTCGATCACGCCGACGCGGTCGCCGCGGTTGTTGCGACGCCAAACCACGTGTGGTTGCGTTCTGGCCAAGAACTGCCAGCGACGGGCCTCGGTGGCACTCCCGCCGCCGATGGCAAGCCAGCGATGTTGCGCATCGAGACCCCGGGTGGGCTCGTGCTCGACGTGCCGCTCAGCACCGTGCGCGCGCTGCGCCAAGGCGGCCGCGAACGCCCAGAGCCCGCGTTGTTCGGGGCCGACCTGCGGCAGCCACCAACCAGCGAGGACTTGATCTACGTCTTGAAGGACGGCAAGGCGCAGCGCTCGGCGGTCACGGTCAGCTCCCTCGCCAGCGAGCGCATCGACTTCTTGCTGCGCGGCAGTGCGTTCCACTTCGAGCTGTCGGGGCTCGCCGCCGTCGTGTTCGGCAGCACCACCGGCTTCGCTCCGGATCGGCAGCCAAAGCCGCGTACTCGCGTCTTGCTGACAACCGGTGAACAGATCGAAGGTCGCTTGTTGGCGGTGTCTGCCACCATCGTGCAGTGCCGTCTCGATGAAGGGGCGGTGATCGATGTGCCGACGGCGCGCGTGCTGAGTCTGCAAGTGGCGAGCGATCGCCTAGCGTGGTTGTCCGAGATGAAGCCGAAGGCGGAGCAGACGCCGGCGTTCGATCGCACTTGGCCGTGGACGGTTGATCGATCTCCCGTGGGGCCCGGACTCGTGCTCGGCGGCCAGCCGTTCGCTCGCGGCATTTGCATGGTGCCGCGCACGCGCCTGACCTACGACCTCGGCGGTCGGTTTGATGTGTTTGAGGCGACGATCGGCATCGATGACCGCGGTGGGCCCGAGGCGCACGCGCTGTTTCGTGTGCTGGTCGACGGCCAAGCGGTGTTCGAGTCGCAGCCGCGCACGCGTGGTCAGGTCCCGGAGACGTTGCGCATCGAGCTCAAGAAGGCGAAGACCCTCGCGATCGAAGCGGACTTTGGCAAGAACTACGATCTTGGCGACTATTGCGTGTTCGCGGATGCGCGTGTCATCCAGCAGTGACCTGACCGTCGGAGTGCGTTCCCCATGATGCTCGTCCTCTCGATCGCCTGCGTTGGCATGCAGGATCCGTTGGCGGCCGTGCAAGCGAACGAGGCGCGCCGTGTCGCCGTGATTGCCCGCTGTGCGTCGTCGGTGTGCTCGGTGATGTCGATGGACGCGCCGGGCGGTGGCAGTGGCGTGGTCTTCAGTCCGGGCGGCTTCGTGCTGACCAACTACCACGTGGTCGGCGAGCCGGACGACGACTACACGCCCACGGTGCCATCGCTGCCGAAGGCGGAGCTCGAGGCGTTCCGTCGCGCATCCCCCGCCGCCACCGAGGCGGACGTCGCGACGTTCACCAAGCAATGGCAAGCGAACTGGCGCCGCGACCAGCTTGGCAGCGGCGCGCAGCACTACCGCAACAAGAAGGTCGGCCTGCCCGATGGCCAGCTTTACGAAGCGGTGGTGCTCGGCATCGATCCGGGCAGTGACCTCGCGGTGTTGCGTCTGTTGCCAAAGCACCCTGAGCAGACGTGGCCGCACTGCGATCTCGGCGACAGCGACAAGCTCCTGGTTGGCGAGACGGTGTTCGCGATGGGCAACCCGTTCTTGCTCGCCACCGATTTCACGCCGACGGTGACGTTCGGCATCGTGTCGGGCACGCACCGGTACCAAGAAGGGCAAGGCCAGCGCATGCTCGTCTACCCGGATTGCATTCAGGTCGATGCGCCGGTGAACCCAGGCAACAGCGGCGGGCCGCTCTTCAACGAGGCTGGTCAAGTGGTCGGCATCAACGGCCGCATTTCGATCGGTGATCGCGGCCGCGTCAACGTCGGCGTTGGCTTTGCGATTGCGAGCAACCAGATCCGCAACTTCCTCGGCGACTTGATCGCCGGTCGCCACGCCGAACATGGCACGCTCGACATGAGCGCGTGGTTCATGGCATCCAACAAGGACGAGGCGCGCCGTCGCGGTGTCTTCGTGCAGCAACTGTTCAAGGACTCGGTCGCGGCCCTCGCCGGCATTGGGCTCGGTGACGAGATCACCCGCTTCGACGGCACCGAGGTTCGCTCCGCCAATCAGCTGGCGACGCTGGTCGGGGTGTTGCCGGCTGGTGCGTGGGTCACCGTGTCGCACCGCCAGGCCCAGGGCGAGTCGGGCTTTGGCGACGAGCGCCGCGTCACCGTTCGCCTGACGGCGCTCGACACGGGCTCGAGCCGCGATGGCGTCGGCGTCGATGCGCGCTTGGCGAGTCGTTTGGATCGTCGTTTGGCGACGGCCGCGTTGCTGACGCGATGGACCAAGGACGACGAACCGGCGGGAGCGGTGTCTTGGAGCGCGGTGGCGCCGGATGGTTCGGACCATCGAGCGATCCTCGACGGCAATCGGTTGCGCCTCGAACGCGGCGCGCTCGTGCTCGTCGACCTTGGCGATGACACGGGCTTTGCGCGCGAAGGTGACGTCGAGCGAGCGCTGTCCGCGGACGAGAAGGAACGCTTGCGGCGCGAGCGTTGCTGCAATGCCATGTTGTGGTCGCGCACCATGGCGAGAGAACGGCTGCGCGAGGCGTTGTTGGTCGGTGGCGTGCACGTGCACGGCGTGCCAGCGTTTCGCTTTGCCTTGCCAGGCGATGGCGACTGCGAAGCGTGGTTTTTTGCCGATGGCACCCCCGCTGGCTGCGTCTTTCGCGATCCGCTGCGGCGTGCGAAGGTCGAGCGCCACGTGCTCGAGAAGCAACTTCGGATGGTCGTCGACGGCAAACTCGAACCGGGTTGGTCGGCTGGCGCGCGCACGACGGGAGTTGCCGACGAAGCTTGGTTTCGGAGGCAGTCATGAAGTGCATGCAGACTCTGTTGGTCGTCGCCATGGTCTGCGCTCCCGCGGCGGCGCAAACCCAAGACTTCGGCAAGGCCTATTCGTTCGCCGAGCGCGCGCCGCAATCGCGCATCGAGCAGACGATCGACACGACGCTGCCGAGCCTCGTCAAGATCCACGGCGCCTCTGGCCTGCAAACGATCAGCGCGTTCGCCAGCGGCATCCTGGTCAGCAAGGAAGGGCACATCCTCACCGTCGACCAGATCATGCTGCAGCCGGAGCGCACCCGCGTCGTGCTCTACGACGGCACGGTGCATCAAGCGACCCTGCTGCCCGCCGACGACCGCCTCGGCGTGCGCCTGATCAAGATCGACCCCAAGCTCGTGCAATGCGAACTGCGCCCACAGTGGCCGCAAGCGAACGCGACGTTCCGCACCGGGCAGTTCGTGGTGTCGCTCGGCAACTGCTTCCGCCTCGCGGAGTTCTCCGAGAAGGTCTCAGCCACCTTCGGCGTCGTCGTCGGGCGCGCCAACACGGCTCTGCGCTACCGCATGAGTGACGTCAAGTACGACGGCGATGTCATTCTCACCGACGCGTGCAACAACCCCGGCCACTACGGCGGTGGCCTGTTCGCACTCGACGGCCGCTGGCTTGGGCTCAACATGAAGCTGCTCGACAGCAAAGAGACCAACACGATGCTGTCGGCCGCGGTGCCGGTGAACGACCTGTTGCCGTACCTGGAAGAGCACGTGCTCGGCAAACGTCGCGCCGAAGTGAAGGTGGCGAAGGTGGCGCCGTGGATCGGTGCCGTACTGTTCGACCAAGCGGGCCGACAATCGCCGCCTGCCTACGTCGAGCGCGTCGTTGCTGGTTCGCCCGCGGCCACGGTCGGCCTGCGCAACGATGACATGATCGTGCGCATCGATGACTTTTCGATTCGCACCTGCCGTGAGTATGGCGAGATCCTCGGCAAGTACGAGCCTGGCCAGACGGTGAAGCTGACCTGGAAACGCGGCACGGATGTGATGACTGGCGAGGTGTTGCTCACGAAGGAACCAACCAAGTGAACTTGTTCGCATCCACGGTGGCGTGTTGGCTCGCGGCCTCGACGTTCGCGTTCGCGCAGCGCGGTGCGCCGAGTGACGAGTTCTTGCTGTTGGAGCCGGTGCTGCAGGCCGCCATCGGCAAGGCGTCGCCGTTCATCGTCAGCGTCGAGACGTTTGGTGGCACGCGGCAGAAGGAGGGCAAGGACGGGCCGATGGACGGCGATGAACCGCCGAAGCCCCAGCCCAAGCCACTAAAGCCGAAGCTCGATCCGACGCCGGGACCACCTGATGAGCCAAAGCCCGAGGAAGGCGAGAAGGACAAGGAAGGCGAGAAGGACAAGGACGGCAAGCCGAAGGAAAAGAAGAAGCCGCTGGTCGCCGAGGGTTTTCAACAGACGCAGGGCAAGACCACCGGCATCGTGCTGACGGCCGACGGTTGGATTCTGGTGTCACGCTTCGCGCTCGCGCTCGACCCGTCGACGGTGTTGATCACGGTGCCCGATCGCGGCACGTTCCACGCGGTGCGCGCTGGCGAAGACACCAGCCGCGGCATCGCGCTCGTGAAGATCGAAGCGGACGACCTGCCGGTACCGGAGTTCGTGCATCCCGATCAGGTGCAGGTGGGGCAATGGGCGTTCGCTCTCGGCCGCACGTTCGCCGCCGAGCAGCCGACGGTGCATCTGGGCATTGTCAGCGCCAAGCGACGGCTGTTTGGGCGCGCGCTGCAGGTCGATGCCTACACCTCACCCGCCAACTACGGCGGCCCAGTCGTCGACGTGCAGGGTCGCGTGCTCGGCATGTCGGTGCCGTTGTCGCCGAGCGGCCGCAACGCGGGTGTCGAGTGGTACGACTCGGGCATTGGCTTCGCGTGCACCATCGCCGACATCCGGCCGCTGCTGCTGCGCATGCAGAACGGCGAAGTGTTGCAACGGGGCTGGCTGGGCGTGCGGTTCGTAACCAGCAGCCTGGGCCCTGGTGCCATCATCGCGAGCACGCCGCCCGAAGGCGCTGCGGCCAAAGCTGGACTCGAAGCCGGCGACGTCATCACCAAAGTCGACGACGTCGAAGTGCAGAACGGGCCGCACTTCCAGATGCTGGTGAGTTCGCGCCTCGGTGGCGACGTGGTGACGATCGTGGTGTGCAAGAAAGACGGCAAGGTCGCCACCATCGGCCCGATCACTTTGCTGAACGCGCCGTGGTCCGAGCAGCAACAAGCGAAGGATGCGGAGTTGCCCGCGTCGTTCCCGTTGCCGGAGAAGCCGGAAGGGCGGTGAGTTGGTCGCGGTGGTTCGCTATGGCCGGTAGTAGGCAATCTCTCCGGCGCACAGATACATCAGCCACTTGACGCCTTCGATCGTGACCTCGCCGAGAAAATCGCAGCCTTCGTCATCACATTGGTTGTTGCTGTGTGCGGGCAGCGTCTGCGCAGCGAGAAACCCACGGGTTCGTTGAATGGCGAGCTCTGTCCCCTTGGCGGCAAGGGCGATGTCTTCCGCAACGGATCGTCCAGGAAGGCGGATGCGCAGTTCCATGTGAGGTGCTCTGGTTGGAGACGCAGCTCACTACCTCGGAATCGAGGGTTGTAACGTGCGGTAGAGGCGCAGGCCGTGGTGGTGGTCGGGGCTCTCACCGCCGCCCAGGGCCGCGTGCCAAGCGAGCATCGTCGGACCTTCCATTCGCGTCCGGACCGGTGCGGCACCCAGGAGGCGAGCAGCAAGGCCGCCGCCAAGCCTGCGACTTGCAGGCATCGCCGCCGCCGATGCCGCCAGAGTCGGCCGAGCGAGAACGGGATGCGCACCCGTTCGCCGCGCTGCACCCGTTCCAAATCCATCAGCACGGCTTCGGCATCCAGGTAGCGATCGCGCGGATCCGGCTCAAGGCAACGAGCTACGACCGCCGCCAAGCCGACATCGACGGCTGGATTGGCGCTGCGCGCGCTGCGCGGGCGACCTCGCCCGGCCATCGCCTTCAGTGTGGGTTCGGTGCTGCCAAAGGGAGGGGCTCCCGTCAGGCAGTGGTAGATGGTGGCGCCGAGGGCGTAGACGTCGAGGCGCTCGTTCGCGCTCTCCCCACTCAGCAGTTCGGGGCTCATGTAGGCGAGCGTGCCGATCGCGGTGCCGGTCTGCGTCATCGTGGTGACGCCGTCGCGGCGCGCGAAGCCGAAGTCGATCAGCACGACGCGGTCGCCAACCAGCATGACGTTCTGCGGCTTAAGGTCGCGGTGGACGAGGCGAATGCGGTGCATCTCGGCGCTGCCGCGCGCCAACTGCAAAGCGATGTCGAGCGACCACGCCACGTGTTCACGCGTTTGCATCGCCGCCGGTGTCGCCGGTGTCGCTGCGGCGCGCGCTGACCGAGCAGTACGGACTGCAGTCGACGTCGACAGCTGGACGGTCGCTTGGGATGGCGAGGTGCCAGCGGGCTCCGCGGGCGATCCGGCTCGCGCACGAACTGCGGCATCCAGTCGCTGGCCGGCCAAGAACTCCAAGACCAGGCAGCTCCACTCCGGGCACTGCTGGAACTCAAGCACCTTGACGATGTGCGGCGAGTCAATCGCCGCGAGCAAACGCGCTTCGCGGCGCAGCCGTTCACTGGCCTGCGGGTCACCATCGGCGCGATCGCCGGTGACGATCTTCATCGCCACCATCTGTCCCTTCTGGTTGATGCCGCGGAAGACGTCGCCTTGCGATCCCCAACTCAGCAGTTCTTCGATGTGATAGCCGGGGACCTTGACCACGGAGCGCATGCTCACAGCGGGTGTCGGCTTGTGCAACCCCGGCTGCTGCGGGAGTCGGCGCCATCGAAGGGAAGGCGGTCCCCTCTCGAAGGACGCGCAGGAACGAACGCACCGGGGGCCACGTTCTCGTTGCCGGAGCGGGCGGCAGGGCGAATGATGGGCCCGTGCTCGTGGCTCCGCGTTCGCTGCTTCTTACCTTGCTCGTCGGGCTTGGGCTCTGTGCGTGTCGCAGTGAGAAGTCATGGAACGTCGCGGGGTGGCGCCCACCAGCGCCGCCGCAGCGCATCGTGGCGGCGTCGGTGTTTGCGACGGAGGTGCTGCTGGCGATCGCACCGCGCGAACGCCTCGTTGGTGTGCACATGCTCGCCGTCGATCCGCGCTACTCGCTGGTGGTGCATGCCGCGCAAGGCATGAATCTGGTTGGGCCTGACCCAGAGCAACTGCTCGCAGCGCGTCCGGATCTGGTGATCTGCGATGCGTTCACGCGGCCGGAGACGTTGGCGTTGCTGGCCGCGGCGAACGTTCCCGTCGTGCAGACGTCGACGCCCACTTCGTTTGCGGACATTGCGGCGAACGTGCGACGGCTCGGCGAGCTGTGCCATCTCCAGTCGCCGGCCGCCCGCCTCGTGGCCGCCATGGAAGAACGACTCGCTGCGTTGGCGGTGCGCGCCAAGGAACTCGCGGGTTGGCGCCTTGCTAGCCTGGACGGGGCACTGCACACCCACGGCAAGGACTCGCTGTTCGATGCGATGGTGGTGGCGGTTGGCGCGACCAACCTTGCCGCGGAACGAGGCGTCGGTCCGTTCCGTCGCCTCGACCTCGAGTCGATTCTCGCCTGGCGCCCGGATGCCCTCGTGCTCAGTGGCTTGGACGACACCTCGATCGTGCCATCGTGGCTATCGCAGAACCCTGGCTTGTCGTTGCTGCCGTGCGTCGGCAAGCAGCGCATCGTGCGCTTGCCCGGCTCCCTGCTTGGCACGACGTCGCATCACTTGGTTGACGCCGCGGCCGCTTTGCAAGCCACGCTGCTCAGTTGGGGGCGTCCATGAACGCGCGCCGCCGCACCGTCGTCGTGGCCCTGGCGGTCGCTGTGGTGGCCGTGCTCTACCTAGGTGTTGCACGGGAAGGGCCTGGCCTTGCCGAACTGTGGCAGTGGCTCGGCTCGTCCTTTGGTGGCGACCCCTTGGCCACCATGGACGAGTTCTCCTTCGCCAACCTTCGCCTGCCGCGGCTGCTCGTCGCTGCGTTCGGCGGCGCGGCGTTGGCCTTGGCCGGGGCCGTGATGCAGGCGACGTTTCGCAACCAACTGGCCTCGCCGGACCTCGTCGGCACCGCCGCGGGGGCGGCCTTCGGCGGCGCCCTGGCGATCGTTTTGGGTTGGTCCAAAAGGGCGGTCATTGCGACCCCGCTGGCGTCGCTAGCCGGGGCGTTGGCGGCGACGTCGCTGGTGTTCGTGCTGGCGCGTGCGCATGGCCGCTTCGCCGTCTCGACCTTGCTGTTGGCAGGCTTGGCCCTGCACAACCTAGTCGGGGCGCTGACGTCGTTCGTGGTGACGTTCCGCTTCAACAACTACACCGCCAGCTCGGACGTGCTGTTCTGGCTCATGGGCGGCCTCGAAGCGCGAACCTGGGATCACGCCGCGATCACGTCGATCGGTTGCATGGTGTTTGCGGCGATGGTGTGGCCGCGCCGACGCGAACTGGATCTGCTGACCTTGCACGATGACACGGCGCACAGCCTGGGTGTCGATGCGACGTCGGCGCGGCGGTGGCTCGTGTGGTGTGCCTGCGGGCTGACCGCGACGACCGTTTCGAACACCGGCGGCATTGCGTTCGTCGGGCTCGTGGTGCCGCATCTGGCGAGGCTGTTGGTGGGGCCTTCGCATCGTGTGCTGTTGCCGGCCTGCGCGGTGCTCGGCGCGTTGCTGCTGGTGGTCAGCGATTGGGTGTGTCGCTTGGCGCCACCCGAAGCCAATCTGCGTCTTGGTGTGGTGACGGCGTTGTTTGGCGCGCCCTACTTCTTGTTCTTGCTGGTGCGACAGCGCCGTGGTGAGTCTTCGTGAGTGCGCTCGCGGTCAACAACCTGCGAGTTCGGCTCGGCACCCGCGAGGTGCTCGCCGGAGTGAACTGCGAACTGCAGAAGGGCGAGTTCGTGTTGCTGGCGGGGCGGAACGGGGCGGGCAAGAGCACGCTGCTGCGCGCGATGTTGGGTGCGCTCGTTCCAGATAGCGGCAGTGTGACGCTGCACAGTCGGGCGCTCGCGGCTTGGCAGCCACTGGAACGGGCGCGGGAGATGGCGTTCGTGCCACAGAGTGTCGACACGCCATTTGAGTTCACGGGACGAGAGCTGGTGACGATGGGGCGGCATGCGCATCGCGGGCGCGGGCAGTTGCTGGAGCGCGCCGATGAGCGAGCGATCACGCAGGCGCTGTTGGCCGCCGACGCGATGGCGTTTGCCGAGCAACCGGTGACGACGTTGTCTGGTGGCGAGCAGCGGCGCATCGCGGTGGCGCGGGCGTTGGCGACGGAGGCGCCGCTGTTGTTGCTCGATGAGCCCACCAACAATTTGGATCTGGAGCACGCGCTGCAGTTGGTGGCGATGTTGGCGCGGTTTGCGGCGGCGGGGCGCGGGGTGTTGGTGGCGTCGCACGACCTCAATTTGTTTGCGCAGCACTGCACTCGCGTGGTGCTGCTGCATGAGGGGCGCACGTTCGCGGATGGGCCGCCGCGGGAGGTGTTGTCGTCCGCGAACATGGTGACGGTGTTTGGTGTGCAGTCGGCGCCGCCGTCGGGGTTCTTCCCGCGCGAGTTTCGTTTGTAGGATTGTTGGTCTCGCGACGCTGCATCGAAGGAGTGCTCGATGCGTGCTGGAGGCACCACCACTAACGACGGTTAGCGTCAGGGCGCCTGGCGCAGGTCTTCGAACTTCACGTGGCGAGGGGCTCCCAGGGAGGCTGCCGCGACCCAATCCGGCAACGGCCCGTAGATTTTGCGTAGCTCGCCGTCGCTGAAGCGCACGCAAAGCCGAGCATCCTCACCGTCAGAGGAATTGTCATAGACGTAGACTCGCTGCGCCAAACAGCAGAGAACCTGTAGGTTGCTAAGTGATCGTCCGTATCGCGCGACGATCTTTTCAATTGGGACTTGGTGTCCCCCGCGCATGTATCGAGCGGCGACGCGCGCTGCATTGATGCTGGGGTCGCAGGTGCCGACAAAGAAGGCTCGTACGAAATAGCCCGCGGCGCGAGCCTTCTCGATGAACTGCAACTTGTCAGGCGCGGAGAGCACGGTTTCGAACGCAATTCCAGATCGTGCGGCCAGCAACTCTTCACGCCGTTGTTGTGTCCATTGGGCAGCGCTTTTGATCGCATCAGGCGAATTCCAGTCGCCGAAGCGATCGCGAGCGATCTCGTCTGGGTTCAGATACTCAACAGCCTCGCTCCAATGATCCTGCCGGAGGCGGACCGTCACGGTGGTCTTCCCCGAGCCGTTCGGGCCAGCGATGACGATCAGGACGGGTTGCATGATCTCTGTGCCAACCAGCGACGACGCGCTTCTGCTCCTTGTTGAGCAATCTGCTCGTGCAACTGCTTTAGCGCCTGCGAGTGCGCCTCGCCGACGCCCGCGAACGCCCGGCGCATGAGCTCGGCGAGCTGTTCGTCAGACGGATCGAAGTCCGGATCCGCGAGGTTGGGATGGTCCATAGAGCGGAGCATAGCTGCATGGCGCGATGGGCGAGAAGCGCGCACCCTCTGGCACGTGCCGGGGCCTCGATCTTGAGGCAGATCCGCCGTCGGAAGAGTGGCGCGACGAACTCGGTGAGGCAGTTGAGGATGTGCGATGGCAGCGCGGTCGGGCTGTTTGCGCCGGTCCCGGCCGTAGGTCGTGTCATGTCAGCAGGGTGGGCAGCGCTCTGCCTGATGCGGTCTCTTCTCAAGGGTTCTCGTGAGCGGCTCGTGGATTCCGGAAACCGGATGTGACTCATGCTCTTGGCCGGTCTAGGGGGTGTGCGTTGATGGATGGCGTGGGATGCCAGCGGGTGCACGCCGTGACGAGCAAGGAGAACGATGAACCATGAATTCTGCCCGGACAAGCGCGTCCAATTCTCTCGGGACTCGGGACTCGGGACTCGGGACTCGGGGCCGAGGAGGCCAGTGTTTCCGACCCAGAAAGTTGGCTGCCGCTGATCGAGCGCATGGCTAGACGGTGTTGCACGCCGCGCGAACACGACGAGGTGGTGAGTGACGCGATGTTGGTCCTGCTACTGCACACGCGCACACCGAAGCCGATTGTGTCGCTATTAGGTTTCGTGCGAGCCCTCGTGAAGAGCGCTGCAGCACGCGTAAGGCGGCGGCACCGATGGCTGCGGGTCGGCCTCTCGGAGGGGGTGAAAGCGAACTTGAAGGACCCCGCGGACGAATTCCTCGATCCGCACCCACTCGATGTCGTTTGGCTGCTCGACCAGCTCAGAGGCGAACGACAGCGGTGGTTGCTGCAGCGTCGGCTTGAAGGCTGGACGGCTGTGATGATGGCCGAGGCCATGCCGGCCACGCTTGCCGAGGCAGAACGACAACTGGAGGAGTTGTCGGAACGCGTGATCGCTCTGCTAGCGCCTCCTGGGGCCGACGTGCAGACGATAGGTGATCTGGGAATTTCACCATGAGTTCCCATCGAGGTGGCTCTTGTGGTGTGCAGCGCGAAGGTGACATGAGCGACCCAGAGAAGACACAGCCTCACGAATGGCTTCGACCGCTTGAGCAGATGCCAGCATGGTGCGGCACGCTCGAGTTCGAGGTGCGATCGCTTGGCGAAGGCGTTCACGGGCCGTCGCGCGGCAACGAAGTCGGTCCGACCTACGTGCGGTTCCATTGGCGAAACCGCGAGGTCGCCAGCGAAGAATCAGCTCCCGAGCGGTCGTAAGAACAAACCAAGAGGTGCGAAGATGCAGATCCCAGGCAGACGTTTCATGAAGGACGACAAGGTGTTGACCGACTGGATGCCGCGCGGTGGCGACAACGTCATCCTGCGGGGCGACCGGGTGTCATCGAACCCATCCGCTTCCGCTGGCATCACGGTGACCATTCGGGTCTTCACGAAGAACAACGACGAGACCGGCGATGGGATCGCGGTCCAGCAGTCGGGAAGTTCGACGGCCCTGAGTTTCACCGTCGACTACAATGACACGACCGTGCAAGAGCTAGTGGTCAACTCGGTGGCAACGACGACCTCTTCGAACCCGAAGGGGCTGAAACAGATGCTTCGCCTGGAGCTTGTGGCTACCGGCGGTGGCGACGACGACTGGACGGAGATCCGTCTGTTCTCACCCATCTTCTTCAACGCCGCGAGCTGAGGGCGCGACCATGCACATCGGAAGACAACTACTGACGCCGGACAGTTCGAGTCGTTCGGTCTTCTCGGAGTGGATGCCGCGTGGCGGGGACAGTGCTGTGTTCACCTCAGAGCTGATCACGGTCTTTGCAGCCGACTTCACGGTCGAGGTCTACCACAAGAACTCGGAGGAGACCGGGTCGGGCTCGTTGGTCGGCACGATCGTTTCCGGACAGACGGCTGTCGGGCAGTCGCGGGCGACGATTGGCTCGTTGAAGGAGTTGGTGCGTTACAGGGTCACGGTTACGGGTGCAGGCACCGGTACGGCTTCAACTGGGGCGGTGCTTTACCGCATGCTCGCCCCGACGTGGTTTGACAAGGCAATGGCGTGAATTGGAGTTGTTGTCATGCACATTGGAGAACTGTTGTGTGCGTCGCCGGATCCAGCCGCGATTGTGTTCACTGAATGGATGCCTCGTCAGGCGGACAACGCGGTGTTCACGGTGGACTTGATTGACGCCGTGCTCGCGCAATTGACCGTCAAGGTGTTCCACAAGAACGCCGAGGAGACGGGGAGTGGATCGCTGGCGGGGACGATCGTCACTGCTGACCGAACCGCTGGGCTCAAGGTGGTCACGGTGAGCGGGCTGAAGGAGATGGTGCGTTACCAGGTCGAGGTTGTGGGCAGCGATGCGAATCAGCTCGGTGGCTTGCTCTACCGCTTTTTACCTGCGACTTGGTTCAACACGGCTCGTGCGGCGGGGTAGCCCCGAGGATGCTATGGTCTGTTCTGCAACACCGAGGAGTCGGGGCAGCGAGCCGTCTTGGGGATTTCTTCACGAGGGGCACGGTACCTTGTGGGATCATCGGAGTACGCAGGTTGCGAACGCTGACAGGTTGGTGTTGGGCAGTGCTGTTGAGGACAGTCAATTCCTAGATGTCGCTGCTGGAAGACCATGTGAACGCATGGACGCATGCAGTTGCGATTCCAAGTTGGTATGCAATTGCTTTGAAGATGGGGCGTCTTCGGCAGAGGCGGCTTTGCGTAACCTGGACGTGACCATGGCGCCCGGTATTCAACGCATAATTCTTGAGGCTCTCGCGTCCAAACGGGTAGACGAAACCGTTGCTGATGACCGGCCCAACATGATCGCGAGCGATCGGCCGAAAGAGCGTCGTACCGTTGCTGGGCCAAGGGATGGTCACGTCACCGTCGCCGTATCTTCCATGCCCCCAGAACGCTGTTGCACGTTGGTGAGCGGGAAGGGAGAGCCGCCGGATAGGTTCACCTTTGTCGATCCAGCCACGGGGCGAGAGAGGGTTTGGAATCGATCCGGATTTCCAGGGTTTGTGTTTGCTGGTCAGCGCGCCGATACGAAGTTGTGCTACCTTGATCTCGGTATCGACATTTCATGGAAGTGGGTCCCTGGCAAGGGGGGGCCTTGCAAGATTGAGTGGTGGGAATTTCGGCCAGGCCATGAGGGAAAGCCTGGACTCTACAAGTGGTGGGACAAGGACGGGTGGAATGATCCTTACACGCAACTGGATCCTTCGGACCCTGACGCTAGTGACGTGCTGGCCGAGCCTGCTCGGTTTGCTGCCGCTGTCGCGGCAGGCAATGGCGCATTCCGACTCACAGACAGTCTTCAGCTCGGGAGGAGAAAGCAGACGGTTCTCATTGTCGTGCGCGCATCGAGCGGCTGTGAGTCCGGCAGTGACATGTCGATCATGTTTGCCATCGAGGTTGAAGAGACTGGTCTTACCTACAAGGTGCGGAGAAGGTTCTCTCCGAAGACGCCTGGAAACCAGAACGGGCGAGGTGACGGATCCGGCCCCGGAAAGCCGCGGAAGCCTGATTTGTCGAGGCCCGACTTCGGGTTTGATTGGGAGAATTTGAATCCCTCACCAGCGGCTCGGGTCGATTGGCCGCCGCCAGGCGGAAGATGATGTACTTATGCGATTCGTGAGTGTCATGCTTCGCATCCGCGGACTGAAATCCCTTGGCATCGTAGCGGGTCTAGCCGTGTTATCAGGGCTGATCTGGTGCAGTTTCTACTACTGCAATGAAAATAAAGCGGTGCCGTCCCAATGGCATCCGCCCACATCGCCAAGCCTGGCGAACATGGAAGACGCCACAGAGTCGAATCTAGTAATTGCAGATGTTCGGCTGGGTATTGAGGCACGTTTCGAACAGTGCCCAATCAGTTTCTGGCTGGCTCTTCTTGTAAGTGGAAATGACTCCGACCGACTTCAAGCCGCAGCAGCAGCTCCGTTTCTGTGGCTAGGCGCCCCAGCGCGGGGGAAGATTACTATATGGGATGTTGGTGAGTCCGACTGGGATGATCATGTGAGAGCCATGTCATTACGGGGTGAACTGACGGCGAAGGCGGCGATGATGATTCCGTACTTGTTGCTGGCGCTTGACGATCCTTTGGACGAGGTGCGCGGGAGTGCCGCCCACATGCTTGAGCGCATCGGCCCCGAGGCCGTATGGGCAAGCGGTCGATTGATGGTTGTGGCAAGGACGGATCCAAAGTCCCTCGTTCGACTCCGCGCGGCTAGAGCTCTTTGGAGGACGAGTGGGGAGACCTCGGTCTCCCTCGGTGTCTTCGTGGATCTGTTGAAGGATCCCGATAGCGACCAGAGACGGCTCGCTGTGTTGTCCATCAGGGACCTGGGGCAGGCTGGCCGGGCGGCCCTGCCGGAGTTGGAGCGAATGCTCAGCCGTGAGGAAGGTGAGATGCGCAAGTTGCTCGTTGATGCAGTTGAGTGGTTGCGGCGATAGCCCACTAGAAATGACAGTTCCAGGGAAGTGTCAGCATCGAGCCGAGCGCACTAGCCGCTGCCCGAACCGCCCCTCACCGACCGCGCGGATAGTCCTCTTCTCGCATCACAAACACCTGAAAGCGCTCCCGCCAAACCTGCGGCAGCGGGCACTTCTGCATCTTCGCCATATCCACCGTCGCCGTGAGCACCCGCGCCCGGCACAACGGCTTCGCGTCGTCGCCTTTCGTCATCCAGAACCCAAATTCCACCGAGCCCGAGCCGAGCCGCAAGATGCCGAGATGGACCACTGGCTCATCGCCGTAGCGCACCGGCGCGAAGAACTCCGCCTCCAGCTTCACGGTCGGAAAGCCCAGCTTGTCGTCGTGCAACAGCCGCGGATACGGGTGCTGCAACGCGTCGCTCCACCAATCCTCGAACGCGCAGTGAAAGTAGTGCAGCAGCTTTGGGTAGTACGCGATCCCAGCGTCGTCGATGTCGCCGAAGCGATACCGCAAGCGGGTCGAGAAGGTCACGCGGTGGCCCCGCCCGCTTTGGCCACCGGTTCTTCGTCGCGGTTCCTATCACTGTTGCGTGAGCAGAAGTCCGCCAGCCCCGCCACATCGCGCGGCAACGAAGGATGCCGATGCAGTTGCGCCAGCAGCACGTCGATCGTGGCGTTGGTGTCCGCCTCGGCGGAGTGCGCTCCTTCCAGTTCGCGCCCGCAGTAGTGGCGAACGGCGGCGCCGAGATTGCGCGGTCCCATCAGGAAGCGATCCCACGTCGTCTCGCAGACGTTGAAGAGCACCTTCGCATCGACCTGACGCCGCGCCTTGCCTTCGAAGGGGATGTTGTGGCGTTTGCACTCGGCGAGCCACAGCGGCATGTCGTAGTTGATCTGATTGAAGCCCGCGATGTCGCTGTCGCCGAGGAACTCGAGCAGCTCCAGCCCGACCTTGCGCAGCGGTTGTGCTGGCTTGGTGCCGCCGTCGCCGAAGAGGCCGCAGGCGTCGGCGGAGTGGATGCCGGTCACTTTGGTGGCGCCTTTGCTCAGCGCGATGCCGGGGTTGACCTTGCGAACCAGCGTTTCGCGGCGGCCGTCGGGCAGCAGACGAATGAACGCGAGCTCGACGATGCGATCGTTCTGCGTGTCGAGGCCGGTGGTTTCGAAGTCGAGGAAGACGAGGGGGCGCGTGAGAGAGAGGAGCATGACAACGGGTGTGTGCACACCGAGCGAGCTGACCGGCTCGTGACCGTCTCGGGGTGTTGCTGTTGGGTGCATTCTGCGCGCGGCGGCTGGCAGCACAAGACCGCGGTCGGTCGGGCTTGGCGGCGGCGCCCGTGATCTCGGCGCGACAACTGGACGCGTGCAACCAGCCGGTCGGCGCTACTGCCACCGTCGATCATGCAAACGCACCGGTGGGGTTGGCGGCACTTCGCGGCGGGGCATGATTGGCAGGATGAGTCCGAGGGTCGCACGGATGGCGGTGGTGGCGCTGCTGCTGTCGGGGCTCGGGTTGTGGTTCGCCTTCGCGAGACAGCCTGTGGTCGCGCCAGCAGCGAGTGCAATGGAACGGTCGCTAGCCTCGCCTGCAGTTGGCGCCGACGCAGCGGCGGCGACGGCCGCGGACGTCGAGCCGACGGTGACGCGCAGCGTAGCACCAGCGGTCGGATTGTCCGGGGTGGTCTTGGACGATCTCGGCGCGCCGATCGATCACGTCATTGTGTATCTGCGTCAGATCGGCAGCGTCATTGCTGGTGCGGACATGTGCTGCACCGATGGCGAAGGGCACTTCGCGTTCCCGAAGGCGCACGACACCGTTTCTGTGAGCGTCGAGAACGGCCTAGTGCCGCCGCAGGAAGTGGTCCTGGCGCCCGGCGAACGCAACTTCGTCGAGCTGCGGGCGACGCTGCCATGCATCGAACTCGTCGGCACGGTG